>DATNBU010000039.1:0-300000 GCA_035571835.1 Candidatus Limnocylindrales bacterium
ACTATGCCGGACGTACCCCTGCGGACGCAAGTCCTGAAGCGTGCGATTCCATCAAAAAATCACGCGATTTGCCCGTCCTGTCCCCCCATGTTACCTAGCGCGACCTTTTCCGCGCGAACTTTCCGCGAACTCTCCGGAGGATCTCCCCGTGGCCCGTACATGTGACATCTGCCAGAAGCGCCGAGGCGTCGGTAACAACGTCTCGCACGCCAACAACAAGACCAAGCGCACCTGGCAGCCGAACCTCCAGACCGTCCACGCCGTCGTCGGCGCCACCCGCAAGACCCTGAAAGTCTGCACGCGCTGCATTCGCAGCGGAAAGATCACGAAGGCGGCGTAGGCCGCCGCCGACCGCCAGGCCGCGCCTGCGGCCGTTCCCGAAGCCGCCGCAACGGCGCTTCCCCTGCTCTTCTTCAGCCCCGGTTCCCGGTCCTCGCAGCCCTGTCGATGCCGCGGGCGCTTACCGCGCATCGCGGTCATTCTCCGTCGCGTGCTCCAACAGTTGCGACGGACTTTCCACGAAATGACATACGCTCCGGCCGAGCCGCACCGGTTTGTTCAGGCAACGCTGAAATTCGAGGCTTGATCGCGACGGTCGACGCGGCCTCGCTCTTGCTTGCTCGTTGATCCGTGATTCGCAGCTACGCGCGGCTCGCAACGAAGCAGCGAGAAGCCGAAGGAGGCGCCATGGTCGAAACTCAGGTCGAAACGTCCGGGCAGCAGGCGGAGCATTTCGACGTCGTGATCGTCGGCGCCGGAATCTCCGGCGTAGGCGCCGGCTGCCACCTGACGCGGCAGTGTCCGGGAACGAGCTTCGTCATTCTCGAGGCGAAGGACACGTTCGGCGGCACGTGGGTCACGCACCGCTATCCGGGCATTCGCTCCGACAGCGACCTCTACACCTTCGGCTACCGCTTCAAGCCGTGGACCGGTCCGCCGATCGCGACCGCCGCCGAAATCCTCACGTACATGGGCGAGGTGATCGACGAGCACGGCCTCGCACCGCACATCCGCTACGGACACACGATCTCGCGAGCGAGCTGGTCGAGCAGCGACAACCGGTGGACCGTCGAGTGCGCTCGTAACGACACCGGCCAGACCCGGCTCTTTACCGCGGGCTTTTTGTGGATGTGCCAGGGCTACTACCGCCACTCGGAGGGCTACACGCCGGAGTGGAAGGACATGGACAAGTTCCACGGCCCGATCATCCATCCGCAGACCTGGCCGGAAGACCTCGACTACAAAGACAAGAACGTGCTGGTGATCGGCTCGGGCGCGACTGCGGCAACGCTGGTTCCGGCGATCGCAGGCGACTGCAGACACGTCACGCTGCTGCAAAGGTCGCCGACGTACTTCATCCCTGCGCCGAACCAGAACGAGCTGGCCGACACGCTGCGCGCGCTCAAGATCGACGAGACCTGGATCCACGAGATCGTGCGTCGCAAATATCTCTACGACCAGCAGGTCCTCACCCAGCGCTGCATCGACGAGCCCGAGGTCGTCAAGACCGAGCTGCTCGACGGCGTGCGCGCGTTTCTCGGTCCGGACTACGACGTGGACAAGCACTTTACCCCGACGTACCGGCCCTGGCGCCAGCGCGTTGCATTCGTTCCCGACGGAGACCTGTTCCAGGGAATCGTCGCAGGCAAAGCCAGCGTCGAGACCGACGAGATCGATCGCTTCACCGAAAAAGGCATCCTGCTCAAGTCAGGTAAGCAGCTCGAGGCCGACATCATCGTGACCGCGACCGGCTTCAACCTGTGCGTGCTCGGCGACATCCGTTTTGCAGTGGACGGCAAGGACATCGACTTCGCCGATACCGTCACATGGCGAGGCATGATGTTCACCGGCGTGCCCAACCTGGTCTGGGTCTTCGGATACTTCCGCGCGAGCTGGACGCTGCGCGTGGACCTCGTCGGCGACTTCGTGTGCCGCCTTCTCAACCATATGAAGAAGAACGGGTACAACAGCGTCACGCCGCGCCTGCGTCCCGAGGACGAAGGCATGCCGCGCCTTCCATGGATCGATCCGGAGAACTTCAATCCGAACTATCTGCAGCGCAGCATGCATCTGATGCCGAAGCGCGGCGACAAGCCGGACTGGCAGCACACGCAGGACTACTGGCGCGAGAAGGACGAGCTTCCGGCGATCCAGCTGGATGATCGGGCGTTCGCATACGATTGACGCGGGACCGGAGATGAGTTTGACCGGAGATCGATCCCGACTCGTGCGGCCGCGCGGAAGCCGGATGTTCAGGCGCGAGCTGCGATCATGTCGATCTCGACGCACGCACCTTTTGGGAGAGCCGATACTTCAACCGTTGCACGTGCTGGATACGGATCAGTCAATACCGACTGCATGATGTCGTTGAGGCGGGGAAACTCCGCAAGATTTGTCACGTACACGGTAAGCCGCACGGCATCCTTCAACGACAGACCTGCAGCGGCCGCGACCTGCGCGAGATTGCGGAAGACCTGCCGCGCTTCGGCCTCGAATCCGCCGGAAACGAGCTGGCCCGTCTGCGGATCCAGCCCGATCTGCCCGCTGCAGTAGAGCACGCCGCCCGCAACGATAGCCTGGGAATACGGTCCAATTGCGGCCGGCGCGTCGTCGGTGCGGATCACGTTCTTCGTCATGCCTGCATTCCCTCAGCCGATCAGCCTGCGCACTTCCTTGACACCCGCCAGGCGGCGCAGATTCCTCATCACGCGTTCGAGATCCTCGATCGACGAAAGCGTGACCTCGAACGTGTTCATGGCCTTCGTGCCGACGGTGCGAACGTGTGCGCGTTCGATGTTGACGCTGGCGGCGGCGATGGCCTGCGTCATGTCGGCGAGCAGGCGCGGCCGGTCGCGCGAGATGACTTCGAGGCGCGCCGGACGCGCAGCGGTTGCTCCCTTCTGCCAGCTCACCGCGACCATGCGTTCGCGCTCGGCGTCGGCGAGGCGCGGACACGCCTTCGAATGGACGGTCACGCCGCGGCCGCGCGTAAGAAACCCGACGATCTCCTCTCCGGCCAGCGGCTCGCAGCACTTCGCGAAGCGCACCATCGCCTCGTCGAGGTTCTCGGCCATGACGAGCGGCTTCGGCGTGCGGTCGAACAGCCCGAAGAACGTGCGAAGGCTCCTGCGCGGGCGCTCGAAGTCGATGGTCTCGTCGGGAAGCAGGAACGTCAGGATCTGCTTGCCGGTGATGCGTCCGTAGCCGACGGCCTCGAGCAGCGAATCCTCGTCCTTGCGAATGAAGTGGATCAGCGCGCGCGAGAAGCGGTCGTCGCTGTGCAGCATCTCGAGATCGAGCCCGTAGCGCGCAAGATCGCGCTCGAGAAGCTCGCGGCCGAGCGCGATCGCCTTCTTGCGCTCCTCGGCGCGGATGTACGAAACGATGCGCTCACGCGCGCGCGGCGAGCGCACGAACTTGAGCCAGTCGCGCGACGGCGCGCCATTTTCGGTGGTGATGACCTCGACCGTGTCGCCCTGCTGCATCACGTAGCGTAGCGGCACGACCTTGCCGTTGACGCGCGCGCCGGCAGCGTGGTTGCCGACCTCGGAATGGATCCGGTATGCGAAGTCGAGCGCGGTGTCGCCTTTGCGAAACGTGAAGCCCTCGCCTTTCGGCGTGAACACGTAGACGTCTTTTCCGAACAGGTCGTCTTTTACCGACGACAGGAACTCGCGCGGATCGTCGAAGTGCTGCTGCCATTCGAGGATCTGGCGCAGCCATGCATACCGCTCGGACTCGGTCTGCTCGGTGTCGTCGGCGTCCTTGTAGCGCCAGTGCGCAGCGACGCCGTACTCAGCCACGCTGTGCATGTCGTGCGTGCGCAGCTGCATCTCGAGGCGCTCGCCGTACACGCCGATCAGCGTCGTATGCAGCGACTGGTAGCCGTTGGCCTTCGGCAGCGCGACGTAGTCGCGGAAGCGGCCCGGAACCGGCGACCAGTACATGTGCAGCACGCCGAGCGCGTCGTAGCATTCGCGGTCGCTCGCGACGAGGGCGCGGAACCCGACCACGTCGTAGACGTCGTCGATCGACAGCGCCTGGTCGGCCATCTTGCGCCAGATCGAGTACGCCCCCTTGGTGCGTCCGGTCACCGATGCTTCGATGCCCGCCGCTTCGAGACGCTTGGAGATCAGACCGGTGACTTCCTTGACGTAGCCTTCGCGCTCGAGCTTCTGCAGCGAGAGGCGCTCGCGGATCTCCTCGTATTCGACCGGATGCAGGATGTGGAACGACATGTCTTCCAGCTCCTGTTTGATCCAGTTGATGCCGAGGCGGTTGGCGAGCGGCGCGTAGAGCTCGAGCGTCTCGGCCGCGATGCGGTTGCGCTTCTCTTCCGACAGGTGCTGCAGCGTGCGGATGTTGTGCGTGCGGTCGGCGAGCTTGACGAGCAGCACGCGCACGTCCTTGGCGCTCGCGACCAGCATCTTGCGGAGATTCTCGGCCTGCTGGTTCTCGGCCGTGTCCGACTCGAGGCGCGTGATCTTGGTGACGCCGTCGACGAGCGCGGCGACCTCGCTTCCGAACCCTTCACGGATGTCGTCGAGCGTCGCCGAGGTATCTTCGACCGCGTCGTGCAGCAGGCCGGTGACGACCGTCGGCACGTCGAGGCGCATCTCGGCGATGATCGACGCGACGGCGAGCGGATGGGTCACGTAGGCTTCGCCGGATGCGCGCCGCTGGCCTTCGTGATGGCTCGCCGAAAAGCGATAGGCCTCGCCGACCATCGCGGTGTCGGCGCCGGGATCGTACTCCTTGATGCGGTTGATGAGGTCCTGGACGTTCACGCCGGCTCCTCGAACGACCGCAGCAGCCGCGCCAGCTCCTCTTCGGTCATGCCTCCGAGGCGGCGCGGAATGTCGGCGCCGAAACGCTGCGCATCACGCACGATCGCCTCGAACTCGGCGATGGCCTGCGGGCGGCTGCGATTGACGATCACGTGGTGATACTCCGCGGCCCGCGCGATCTCGCGGCACGCGTTCTCGAGGCGACGCTGGACGGTTGCCTCGGAGTCGGTGCCGCGTCCGCGCAGGCGTTCCTCCATTGTGGCCCGATCGGGCGGCAGCAGGAACACGGTGATCGCGGACGGGAACGTGTTCCTCAGCTGCGCGGCGCCCTGGACGTCGATGTCGAGCAGCACGTCATGGCCGGCGGCCATAGCGGTCTCGATCGGCGCGCGCGGCGTTCCGTATCGGTAGCCGTGCACGACGGCCCATTCGGCAAGCTCGCCGCGCAGCACCATCGCATCGAACGCCTGGTCGTCGACAAAGCGGTATTCGATGCCGTCGAGCTCGCCCTCGCGCGGCGCACGCGTCGTCGCCGACACCGACATGATCATCTCGGGAAACGCGCGCAGCGCGGCGCTCGCGACAGTGGTCTTTCCCGCGCCCGACGGCCCGGAGACGATGAACAGCAGACCTGGACGGGACTGGGAGGGCATGTCTTTTCTATCGCTGCTGCCGGCGGCGTCGATGCGGCCGGCCGCCGGCTCACTCGACATTCTGGATCTGCTCGCGCAGCTTTTCGACCTCCGACTTTCCGCCGACGACGAGGTTGGTCACGTCGATGTCCGAGGCTTTCGATCCGATCGTGTTGAGCTCGCGGTTGACTTCCTGCAGCACGAAATCGACGCGCTTGGCGACCGGCTCATTCGAGCGCACGAGCTCGTCGAGCGCGCCGAGATGGCTCGCGAGCCGCACGAGCTCTTCGGTGACGTCGGAACGATCGGCAAGCAGCGCCACTTCCTGCACCAGACGCGCCGGGTCGACGGTGACGCCGAGCAACTCGGTAAGCCGCTTCTCGAGCTTCGCCTTCAGGCGCGGAGCGACTCCGGCGGCGGCCTTCTCGAGCGACTTCACGATCGTGCGAAGGTTCTTGATGCGCAGCTGCATGTCGCGGCGGAGGTGCGCGCCTTCGCGCTCGCGCTCCTTCTTGTGCGCAGCAAGCGCCTTGTCGAGCAGGCGCCCGACTTCTTCGATTTCCGCCTTCGCGTCCGCCGCCGGCTCGGCCGCCGTGAACAGATCGCCGCGTCCGGCAAGCAGCGACAGGTCGAGGGATCCCGTCAGGCCGAATTCCTTCTGGAGCTGCTTCCAGCCTTTGATGTATGCGGCCGCCACGTCCTTCTGCAGCGCGATGCCGGAGCTGCGCGGCGGCAGCGTGCGCGAGACGTGGACTTCGACGCGCCCGCGCTCGATGGCAGCCGAGACCACGCGACGCAGATCCGGCTCGTACGGCCCGTACTCGCGCGGCATGTTGAGCTTGAGGTCGAGGAAGCGCTGGTTGACCGAGCGCACCTCGACCGTGAGCCGGCAGCCTTCGACGTGCCCGGTCGCCGCACCGTATCCGGTCATGCTTTTCATACGGTGCGCATTCTATCGCGCGTAACCGCGTTCGAGCCAGCGACGCTCG
Organism: Candidatus Limnocylindrales bacterium; assembly: GCA_035571835.1. Taxonomy (NCBI): domain Bacteria; kingdom Bacillati; phylum Chloroflexota; class Candidatus Limnocylindria; order Candidatus Limnocylindrales; species Candidatus Limnocylindrales bacterium. Next base: position 6,409 of record DATNBU010000039.1, read on the forward strand.
CTTTCGTCCAGCGCAACGCCGCGCGCGGTTGTGAGCTTTTTCAGAGAGCGCCAGAAGCGGTCGCGGCCTTTTTCGCCGAGGCGATGCCGACCGGGCGCGGCCAGGCGGGCCCTGTCGAAGTCGATCACGGCGACCTCGTCGTCGGCGTCGATCAGCAGATTGTGGCCGTTCAGATCCGGATGGTAGACGCCGGCGTCGTGGAGCGCGCGGATCGAGCTGCCGGCGGCGCCAAGAAGACTCCGCCGCCCGGCTTCGTCCGCGCCCGAGAACAGGTCGATGTAGGCGCGGGCGCCCTCGATCGCCGACGTGACGATCCAGCCGCGATAGAACGGCCCGCTCTCCTCGACCGCTACCGCGTGCACGATCGGCACGCGGCATCCCGCGGCGCGCGCGGTTTCGGTCGCGAGCAGCTCGCGAATCGGGCGCGGAGGTCTCAGCAGATAGAGGTCACGCACGAAGTGGCGGACCAATCCGCCGCGCAGGTAGCGTCGCACGAACACGACCTTGCCTCCGCGCAGGACGATGCGCCGCGCACCGCCGCGCCCGGAGGCGACTTCCTCTCCTGCTGCGGCGCCGGTGCGAACGGCGTCCAGCAATGCTTCCATTTCGCGCAGCTCGAGGCGCGCTGCGATCACGCGCCAGTTGCCACGGTCGCGATCGACGTAGCCTTCAGGCAGAGCGCTGAACAATCGACGCCGTCAGATGCGCTGGGCCTGGTCGATCAGCATCACGGGGATTTCATCGACGATCGGATAGCGAAGCTTGCACTGCGGGCAGTCGAGCGCGATGGGCGGGGCGTCGCCGGCGGGCGCAGCGGCGGCCGCATCCGCTCCGAACGCGGCCTTGGCCGCATCCTGCAGGCGGACGGCCGTGACGGGCCCCTTGCACGCAGGACAGACCAGCACTTCGAGCAACTTGGCGTGTACGGTCATGGCGCTACTCCGGTGGTGCTTGTTTTCGACCGCTTCGCAGTCGTTGCTTCGACCGCTTCACGACCGTTGTTCTCGACCGCTTCCCGGTCGCTAGTCACAGACTCTTCTGCCATGCGACCTGGCGCTCGAGACCTTCGTCGAGCGTCACTTTCGGCGCGAAAGCGATTTCGCGGCGCGCGGCACTGGTATCGGCCGCAGTGTGCCGCACGTCGCCCTTCTGCGTTTCCCTGCGGTCCACGCGCACCGTGCGGCCGACCAGCCGGCCGATGGTGTCGATCACTTCGTTGACAGTCGTGCGGCTTCCGCCGCCGAGGTTGTAGACCGTGCCCGTCGCTTCGGATTCGGCCGCCGAAACATTCGCCTGGACGATGTCCGCGACAAACGTGAAGTCGCGCGACTGCTCGCCGTCGCCGTAGAGCACGATCGGCTTGTCCTCGATCGCCGCGCGGATGAAGCGGTGGAACGCCATGTCCGGCCGCTGGCGCGGTCCGTACACGGTGAAGTAGCGCAGCGAGACCGTCGGCAGCCCGAAGTTCTTCGAGTACAGCCAGACCAGGTGCTCGGCGGCGAGCTTGCTGACGCCGTACGGCGAGACCGGCTTCGGGATGCTGGTCTCGCGCATCGGAAGATCGTCGGTGTCGCCGTAGATCGACGAGGACGACGCGTAGACGAACTTGCGCAGCGCGCCGCCGCGGCAGGCCTCGAGCAGGCGCTGCGTCGCGTAGACGTTGTTGTCGCTGTAGATCCGGAAGTCTTCGCCCCAGCTCGAGCGCACGCCCGCCTGGGCGGCCTGGTGGAAGACCCAGTCGACGCCGCTGACCAGCGAGCCGAGGTCGGCATCGACGAGGCTCTCCTCGACGAAGCGAAAGCGGGGGTTCTTCGAGAGGCCCGAAAGGTTTCTCTCCTTGAGCTCGCGCGGGTAGTAATCGAGGAAGCAGTCGATCCCGACGACGTCATGCCCGCCGGCCACGAGCTGCTCGGCGAGCGTCGAACCGATGAACCCGGCGACACCGGTAACCAGTGCCTTCACGAAACGCTCTCTGGAAATGACATTCGGTCCGAATCCTCCGCGGCAAAGCGGCGGATATTGCGTGCGATGACGTCGGCGGTCAAACCGCCGGGGCCGCGGTTGCCCGCTGACCCGGGAGGTGAACAGGTTTTTCGGACACCGCAAGTCCTGAGCTGTACCCGCGGTCTTCACTGGACGAATTCAAGATATTTACGCTAAGAGTTCCGCATGCCGACGCGCCCGGGCTGAAAGTCGCAACCGACTCGACGCCTGCTTCCTCGACCTTGTGTCACGAGCTCAAGGAGTCCCACGATGAAGATCCTCATGGTTTTGACTTCTCATGACGAGCTCGGAGACACGGGCCGCAAGACCGGCTTCTGGCTCGAGGAATTCGCGGCGCCCTACTTCACTTTTCTCGACGCCGGAGTGACCGTGACCGTCGCTTCACCCAAAGGCGGGCAGCCACCGCTCGACCCGGTCAGCGACACGCCGGAGGGCGAGACGGATCTGACGCGGCGATTCAAGGGTGATCCCGCGGCGAAGGCAGTGCTCGCCAACACCGTGCGGCTGAGCGAGGTCAAGGCCGCGGACTACGACGCGGTCTTCTATCCCGGCGGCCACGGCCCGATGTGGGATCTGGCCGAGGACCCGATTTCGATTGCTCTCATCGAAGACTTCTACCGCTCCGGCAAACCGGTGGCCGCGGTCTGCCATGCGCCGGGTGTCCTCCACCGTGTTCAGTACGAGGGCCAGTCGATCGTCAAGGGCAAGCGAGTAACGGGCTTCACCAACGGCGAGGAAGAAGCGGTCCACCTTACAAAGGTAGTGCCGTTTCTCGTGGAGGATGAGCTGAAGCGCCTCGGCGGGCTCTATGAGAAGGCAGCCAACTGGGCGCCCTTCGTCGTGACCGATGGGAGACTTGTCACTGGCCAGAATCCGGCGTCGTCCAAAGCGGGCGCCGAGGCGCTGCTGAAACTTCTGACTTCAACGAAGTGAAGTCGCCGTGAGTATGGAACGCAGGGTCGCCCTCGTCACCGGCGCCTCGCAGGGCATTGGCGCCGGCGTCGTCAAGGCGTTCGCCGAACGCGGGTTCCGCGTTGTCGCGAGCTCGAGGAATGTGACCAGCTCCGCCGAGCTCGCGGCCTCCGACCGTATCGCGCTTGTGGACGGTGACATCGGTCAGCCGGCAACGGCCGCCAGAGTCGTCGAAACTGCACTGTCCCGCTTCCGGTCGATTGACGTACTGGTCAACAACGCCGGAATTTTTTTCGCCAAACCATTCACGGCGTACACGGCCGACGACTTCCGGTCACTCGTCTCGACCAACCTCGAAGGGTTCCTGCACCTCACCCAGCTTGCCGTCAGACAAATGCTGGCTCAGGGGACTGGCGGGAGCATCGTCACAATCACGGCGGCGCTCGCCCGCAATCCGATCCGCGGCGTGCTGGCGGCGGTTCCGATGATCACCAAAGGCGGCCTGGAAACGGTAACCCAGCACCTGGCGATGGAGTTTGCCAAGGACGGAATCCGTGTGAACGCCGTCGCGCCTGGCGTCGTCGACACGCCGATGCATCGCGACACTCCGCGCGACGTGATGGCCGACCTGTCGCCCATGGGACGGCCGTCGACGGTCAAGGACATCACGGACGCGGTCCTGTATCTGACCGACGCCGCGACGGTAACGGGGCACATCCTGTACGTCGATGGCGGTGCTCATTTCGGACGCTGGTAACGCCGCGAAGAGCGGAGGCGACGAGGGAACGTGAATGGCGCGCTTGTTGTCCGTCAACGTGGGTTGCCCCCGCGAGATCGCGTGGCGCGGAAAGACCGTCTACACCTCGGTGTGGAAGGAGCCGGTCGTGGGGCGGCGCATGGTCGGGCGTTTGAACGTCGACGGCGATGCGCAAGGCGATCTGCACGGTCACGGCGGAGAGCACCGCGCAGTCTTCGTCTACCAGATGGATGCCTATCGCTTCTGGGAACGTGAGCTGAAGCGAAGTGATTTCACGTTCGGGCAATTCGGAGAAAACTTCACCGTGGAGGGCCTGGCCGACAGCGATGTCTGCGTCGGCGACCGCTACCGGATCGGCGGCGCGCTGTTTGAGGTGACGCAACCGCGCGTGACCTGCTATCGCGTAGGCATCCGCATGAATGAGCCCAGGATGCCGGCCTTGCTCGTCGCTCACCAGCGCCCGGGATTCTATTTCCGTGTGCTCGAGGAGGGTGAGGTGGGCGCCGGCGACGAAATCGTCCGAGTGGCGCAGGGCACCGAGCGAATGACCGTGGCGACGATCAACGCGCTGCTCTATCTTCCCGGGCCCGCCATACGCGACATTGAGCGCGCCTTGCGCATCCCGGCCTTGAGCCCTGGCTGGAAACACTCCTTTCAGGCTCTGCTTCTGCAGAAGATGCAGCCGGGCTCGTCCACGGGGAATCACGGTCTGGCTTCAGCGGAGCAGATGGTCACGGCCACACCGGGTTTTCGGCCGCTCAAGGTCGCCAGAGTGGATAGCGAGAGCCGCACTGTGTTCTCACTGTTGCTGGAGCCTACGGACGATCGCACGTTGACTGTACCTCTGCCCGGCCAGTTCGTCGTGTTGCGACTCCGTCCGCAAGCCGATGCGCCCCCGGTCTTGCGCAGCTACTCACTATCGGGTCCTCCGGACGCCGTCCGCTATCGCATCAGCGTTCAGCAGGAACCGCATGGAGTCGCCAGCACGTACTTGCGGACGCAGCTTCGAACCGGCGATGTCCTGGATGTCAGCGCACCCCGAGGCGCTTTCACCCTGCAACGCGGCGATCGTCCTGCGGTGCTGCTGAGTGCTGGCGTGGGTGTGACGCCGGTGCTGGCCATGCTCCACGCACTGGCAGCATCTGCCACGCCGCGCCCGGTCTGGTGGATTCATGGAGCGCGCGATCGCTCGAATCATTCCTTTGCCCGAGAAGTGAGCGACTTGCTGCGCAAGCTGCCCCAGGCCCGGAGCCACGTCCGCTACAGCCGCCCCGAAGCGACGGATCGGTTGGGAGTGGACTACGACTCGGCCGGCCGTTTGACCGTCACGGCCCTCGAAGAACTGGACGTATCCCGCGAATCGGATTTTTATCTGTGTGGCCCTGCGGGGTTCCTCGAAGACTTCACCACTGGCCTTGGCAACTGGGGCGTCGCACGCGATCGCATCCACTCGGAAGTGTTCGGTTCGGGCGAATCCATTGCTCCGGGTGTGAAGAGTCCGCCGCGCCGCCTGCCGCACGCGCCACCAGGATCGCCCGGTGCTGGGCCAAAAGTGTCCTTCGCCCGCGCGGGCCTCACGGTTTCGTGGGATTCCGCATTCCAGAACCTGCTGGAACTCGCGGAAGCCTGCGACGTCCCGGTGCGCTGGTCTTGCCGCACCGGAGTTTGCCACACCTGCGAGTGCGGATTGGTTTCCGGATCGGTGACGTACGATCCCGCCCCGCTCGAACTTCCCGCGGACGGCAACTTGCTGACTTGCTGCTCGCGCCCGCGCGAAGACCTGGTCATCGACATCTAGAGTCGCGCCGCGACGGCACGGGGTACGAGGAATCAAGTTGCGCGTCAGGTTCAATCCCGTCGTGGAGACCGGAATTCCTGGGTTCATTCCGAGCGGCAAGGAAAGTTGAGACAGCAGGCTGCGGAACTCCATCTCACGGATGCTCGTCCGCACCCACGTAGCGGACTTCGTGGCTGATCGGGTCACGAACGATGGCCGGTGAATACGGACCGAGCGCCTCCCGCGACCACCATTCTCCGGTCTGACGAAGCGTCTGCCCATCGGTGAACCGATACCGATAGAGCACCGTCCGGATCATGTCCGGACGCGAAGCCGAGAACGGGTCCGCGGCAAACAGCGCGAGGACCGACGGTTCCCCGTCAAGGAGCGCGCGCGCCGTGCGAAGGACATACGGGACTTTTGTGTACGGCGGTACGGGATCCAATTCGACGGACCGCGACGCCTCGCGATCGAACCGCGGGCTGAACGGTGCGAAGAAGCGAGGTCTGACATCGGGCTGCTGTGTCTGAAACCGGTACTCATACGGCAACCATGTCTTGCCGCCGTCGTTCGATCCTTCGAACACGATGACCCGCCGCTGCCGCGGGATGACCGGGTAGAGCTGGTAGGAGTTCGCGCTGCGAAATGCGCCGGTCTCGCGGAGCAGCGTCGACAACACAGGAGGAATCGGAGCTTCGAAGAACTTGAGCATCGCCAGAGACGAAACAGCGAACAGGAAGAAGAGAAACCCTCGTGCCGCGCGCTTGCGCCACCGCCGCTCGGGCAGCCTTTCCCCGTCAATCCTGGCGGCGGACCGCAGTGGCAGCACGCGCCTGAGGTCGTCATCGCCGGCAAGCAGAATCGCGAGCGCGATCGAATGGTAATTGAACGTGTTGAAGTTGGCCGTCAGCAGGATGCCGACGTGCATCACAGTCCAGGCGACCAGGGCAAATCTGCGAAGTCGCGACCCCAGGAACAGCAGCACGCTGCAGCCAACCTCGACGAAAAGAACGTACGCCGTGAAAAGCTGATGCACAGCCTGCGGAAGCTTCTCGGCGAACCACGCGATCCAGGTCGGGAACGGCGACGTTTCGAAGAAGAAGTCCATCGTCGATAGCGAACGCCACATCGGATCGCTGCTGAGTACCTTCGACATCCCCGTTTCGAGCATCAGGCGGAAGAGCAGCCACTGGTAGAGAAAGAGCATCCCAGCGGAGAAAGGTGAGCGGCTCCCCAGCCCTGGACGGAATCCGGCAGGCGCGGCGAAGACCGCGAGGACGGTGCCCTCGAGCAGCAGGTTATCGGAAGCGTACCAGGAGAACTGCGGCGCAATCGTCAGCAGCGACAGGTAGCAGACCCAGCAGACCACGAGCGCCAACCGCGGCACTCGGTTGACGACCACCAGCACAGCTGCGGCGACACCGACCCAGCAATAGCATTGAAGCGCCCACGCTCCGGATCCGAGCCACGCGATCGTCGGCGCCGCGAGCAGCCGGCTCGAGTCCCCGGCAATTCGCGCGGCGAGACTCGAAAGATACGTCCCGGCTGGAAAGAGTCCGCTCGGACCAACGAGTCCGACGATCTCGGATGACAGCGAGAGAAACGCGGTGACGTACAGGAGCCCGAGAATGCGGAGATAGATCCAGCGGGACCAGAGATGGGGCGCGTCGCCGGAGATGATCGTGCCGTTGCGCATGCGGACGCTCATGCCGGCGGCATGAGCGTCCGCCGCCGGCGATATCAGTCGACGCAGATCGGGATGCTGTCGCACTGCGAGACGAAGTCGGCGCAGCCGTCGTTCAAGCTGCAGGCCAGGCTGTCGCAGTAGCAGTCGGGGCCCGAGCCCGGCGGTACGGTCCGGGACTCTCCGCAGTAGCCCGCGCAGCTCTTGGGCAGCTCGGCGAGCGTCGTGCTGGTCGTCGACGTAGTCGAGGTCGTCGTGGTCGAGGACGTCGTCGATGAAGTCGTGGTGGACGTCGACGGCGGCGTCGGCGTGCACGTGTTCGTGCAGATTCCACCTGCGCCGCAGCACGAATTGATTGCGCAGACCTGACCTGGCCCGCAGTCGCTGGTCTGGGTGCAGTTCGGCGTCACGCAGTTGAAATTGCTGGCGCAAACGCCGCACGTGCTGTCGGTGTTCTGGAACACGTAGCAATCCGAGTAGCCGCCACTTCCACCGCTCTCGCTGCAGAGCGGCGACGACTCGGGACCACAGACGTGATTGCCGCAGCCGTCGATGTTCGTCGTCGTCGTCGTCGAGGACGTCGTCGTCGACGACGTGGTCGACGTCGTGGTGGTGGTCGTCGTGCCGGGCACGCACTGGTTGTTCACGCAGTTGCTGCCCGGGCCGCAGTCGCCGCACTGGATCGGAATCCCGCAGCCGTTGTCGATCTCTCCGCACTGCTTGTTCTGCTCGGCGCAGTCCTGCTGGTCGCAGCACTTGCCGAATTTGTCGGTCGGCTGCTGGCGCAGGCAGAGCTTGCTCTGGCAGCTCTTGTGAACGTGGCAGGTTGCACCGTCGGGTTTGCCGCCGGCACCGGCGACGCCTGCGAGCAGGAATACCGACACCATGGCGATGGAAGCCGCCAGAATTCGTTTCATCGAACCCTCCTTTGACACGGACCCCCGGTTACTGCGGTTTCGGATCATTGCTCCGAATTTCCCACGCCTTTTGTCGAAGCACAATAGGCAGGCGGGCTCCTGACGAGTCAATTTCCGCGTAGTGCACTCGCAGCCCCGCTGCTGCGCGGCATCCACACGCGCTTTCTTCGCCGGCTAATCCGAGCGCGCCGAGAACTTCGTGGCCGACTGCGACGCAAACGGCGCGCTGAACGTTGCTCCCATGCACGCGCCGCCGTCGTGCCGGCGGATCTGGACGTCGAGCGGGCCGAGGAGCGCATCCGGCGACGTGAGCGCGAGCGCCACGCCCTTCCCTTTCACGCTCGCGGCCGCCTCTCCGTCGATCGGCGAGGCCTGCAGCTTGATCTTGGAGAGCCCGCTTGGGCTCAGGCCTTTGTCGCTGTACGAATAGCCGGTCGTCCTGGCGCGCCAGCACGGTCTCGGTGCGCTCGGCGACCCGCCGCACGATCCGCCCGCAGGCGCGACCCAGCCCTGAACGAGAGCGCCGCCATCGTAGAGGCAAACATCGTACGCATCGGTCGTCGTCGGATCGCCGAGCGTCGTGAAGTCGACAGCCTGCCCATTCTTCCAGCTCCACGACAGGCTGTCTCGCGCAGCATCCTCGCTCTTGCGAAGGCTGAGCGTGGAAGCCTGAGGTTCGATCGGCGTACGACAAAACGCCGGTGCAGGTGGACACGCCGGAATGTCGCCGATCGCATCCGACGTCAGCGTAAAGACTGCGTCGGCGGCAACGGTCACATGCACCTGTCCGTCGACCACATCGATTGGCAGTCCGTAGTCGAAGCTCAGACTCGACGTCGTCTGTACGAGCTGCAAGGTCGTCACCGCCGGCAACCCGGACACGTCGACGACCAGGTCTGTCGGGACGTCGTTGTCGTTGAAACCGACGATTGCCACTCCGCCCGTCGACGGCCGCATATAGGCCTGCAGATCGATGCCGGACTCCGTCGTGCTCACGCCGATCCGCATGTCACCTGCGGCGATGAAGCGGCTGAACTGCGCGACGGTATAGAAGTTCTTGCGCGGGCTGTACGTGTACGACGCCGCGTGAATGTCGTCCACGCGCAGGATTCCCCAGAAACTCCACGGCGCCGGAGCATGATGCGCGTACGAGCTGTCGTAGCCTTCCCACACGGTGGCGCCGGCGGCGCCGTTGGCGAGGTGGTCGAACAGGTACTCGGCGGTTCCGCGCGTGTACTCCCAGTTGTAGTCGCCGGGCACGCCCTGGTCGCAGCCGTCGCACCACACGTTGAACTCGGTCATCCAGAACGGGGTCTGCGGATAATCGGACGCCGCAATCAGATCTCCAATACCGCTGCTGCCGCCGCCGCCGCCAGAATAGCTGTGGACGCCGAAGCGCGCGATCTTCGCCATCACGACGTCGTCGGCCAGCAGCTCGGGAAGATAAGCCGTGCCGCCGCCGGCGAGATCCGGTGCAACCAGGCGCACGTCGCCGAGGCCGGCGGCGTCGAGGTGCTGCGCGAGCGCGTGCAGCGCAGTCGCATACTGCGCGCCGTTGACCGTAGAGATGCCTTCGTTCGAGATGTTCGGCTCGTTGTTCGGCGCGACGAGCTTGAAGTCGATGCCGCGCACGTTTCTCGCGTACACGAGGAGCGACGTGATCATCTCCGCCCACTCGTCTTCCATGCCGGGCGCAAGACTGTGTCCGCCCATCCAGTCGGGCCCCCAACCCATGAAGTTGAACATGAGGCCGTCGGTGATGCCGCGGCTGTTCAGGTACTCCGCCATTTCCCACAACGGCTCGAAGCGCGTCGTCGCGTAGAGCGCATTGTAATAGGCTTGATTCATCACGGCCGAGTCGCCGTTGTCGTTGGGGTCTTCCCAGTCGCTGAGATCGAACACGACGCGGAACAGTCGCATGCCCGCCTCGTCGATGAGCCGGTCGAGCGCCGGGATGAGCTCGCCGCCGCGCCAGCTTCGATGGTTGGCGTTGACGCCGATGCCGTCCATTTGCTGGTAGACGACGGCGGGATCCACGCTGACGGTCGGAACCGTCTCGGTGCCGGGCGGCCCGATCGCGATGCTGTCGAACGTCGATGTGTTGAGCGCGCCATCGTTCACCGCGGAAACGGCAAGGCCGATCATGACCTCGTCCGGCAGAGCAACGGTTGCGGCACCGAACGGGACCCATGCGTTGCCGTCGCCGGACCTGAGCGCCGTCAGCTGATTGCCGACGCGACGCAGCTTGACCCACGTCGGCGCCGTCTCGGCGGTGCCGGGCTGGAACGAGCTGCTGCCTCCGCTGTTCTCTCGCCAGGTAAACGACAGTCCCTGCGATCGAGTGACGCTGGCGATTCCGTGCCTCGCGCCGGCCGACAGCCCGTCGCGAATCATCACACCCGCCATTCCCCATGGTCCCGTGTCGCCGACCGAGGCGACATGCGCGCTGATCTCGAAATCGCCGGTCATGGTCTGGTAGACGAAATGGAATTCGTCGGCGTTGTCCCAGATGTCGGCGCCGCTGCCGACCACGGTAAACGTGCCCGCGCCATAGGAAGCCGTGCCCGCCGCGCCGACAGCGCCGACGTCGGCATGCTGCCACGGCGCGGGAAGATCGGCCGAAGCCGCTCCCGCGGTCGCGAGCACGAGAGCAAGCACGCCGAGCGATCGACCAAGTGGAGTCATCAGCGCGTTGTAGCAGCCGAACCCCGAGGTTGGCTACTTGTTCTGCGTTAAGGGTAGCCGGCTGCGCTCCCGGAGCGCACGTCGGCTACGGCGCCGATGCGGAGAATCTCGACGAAGTATTGGTGCTCGCCGTCGGGAACTCGGAGGTCCAGCAGGTCGGAGAAGCGAGGCGGAAGAGCTGGTGTGCCGATCGTGTCCTTGTTGCCACCGACACGTGAGTCCAGTGCACACGCTTTATGGCAAAGGGTGACATGGACCCTGTGAACCGTCAGGACAGATCACCGTAGAATCCCACAGAACATTGTTGAGCAGAGCACCGTCGAACTTTGCACCCAGGAGGATCGCGTGATCGAAAGTCACCTGTCGAAGATCCGCATTGCGAAAATCCGCAGCCATGAGGTTTGACCGGCCGGTGAATTTCGCCCCGCGCAGATCGGCACCGCGAAAGTCTGCTCCGTTAAAATTCGCGCTTCCCCATGTCGAATTCTTTAGATCGGCGTTGCGGAGGATCGCGCCGTTAAAGTGAGCCAATTCAGTTCCCAACCCATGAAAATCGGCGCCAGTTAAATCGGCATTCGACAGGTCGATGTAGTCACTACGATCTGAATCCAGGATTTCGGAGAAATCGGTGCCGCGGAGATCGTACGTCATCTCATTGGTGCAGGTCAGAATAACATCGGTCCCGACGGCTTTTTTTAAAACCGCCAAGGCATCACTCGCCTGTAATCCGTCGGGAGCGACTACGTCACCGCATTGATGTTGTGCCGCTGCTATTGCGTTCGACGCAAGGACGATGGCGAAAGCAATTACGATGCGAAAAAGCGCTGCGGAAGCAGGCAGAGCGTGGGGGTTTAAGGTATGCCGTTTCACTGATTCACCCTTTATTCCGGAATTCGGGGACAGACACTGATTTATTTTCTCGTGACCAGGCCGATGAGAGTGTTCTCGTCCTTTCTGCTTTCGAGTTCGAGCTCGACCCGCAGTGCGAGCATGCCAAGCCGCGGTCGCAGGTGCGTCAGCTTGACCAGATCCTTCTCGGTCGTGACGACTACGGCCCCTGGCGATGAAGCGACCGCGCGATCGATCTCGGCTCCGTCCGGCTCGTCGTAGCGGTGGTGATCGCGGCGCACGATTGCGGCGGTAACGCGGGCGCCGGCGCGCGAGAGATCATCGAGGAAGCGCTCGGGCCGCGCGATCCCGGCAACCGCAACGATCTCGCGACCGGAAAGCCACGACGGCGCATCGCCGGAAACATCGGCAACCGAAGAGACGAGCATCGACGGCCGCATCGCGGCACGAATGACACGTGTTGCACCGGTTGCCGAGGCTGCAGCGCGTGCATCCGGTGCAGCAAGCGCAATGGCCACCGCAGCGCGGCCGAGCGCCGACACCGGCTCGCGCAGCGGACCCGCCGGGAGCAGTCGCATCGAGGCGTCGGCGTCCGACGTCATCACGATGTCGACGTCGCGCGCGAGCGCGCGGTGCTGGAAGCCGTCGTCGAGCACGAACACGTCCGGCGGCTCGCCGTTCTCGATCAGCTTCTTCCAGGCGGTCTGGCATGCGGCGAGGCGGTCGTGCCCGACCGCCACCGGGCAGCCGCTTCGAATCGCCAGCAGCACGGCCTCGTCGCCGGCGCGGTCGACGATCGTACTGGTCGATGCGTCGGTCGCGCGCAGCACAAACGCGTTCTCGCCGCCGCTGCCTCCGTAGCCGCGCGTGACGATGCACGGGCGCATGCCCTGCTCGCAAAGCCGCCGCGCGAGCCACAGCACGAACGGCGTCTTGCCCGCTCCTCCAACGCGAAGAGCTCCGACGCTGACGACCCGCGCCGGTGCACGGCCGGCCGGCAGGAGGCCGGACGCATAGAGCGCGTTGCGCACGGCAACGCCGGCGCCGAACAGCATCGATGCCGGCGCGAGAGCCGCACGAATGCCCCTCGCCGCCGGCCGGTCGCCGTACCAGACGTCTTCGATCGTTGGCGGCCGCAGCGAGGGCATCAGCCGATGCTCCTTCGCTCGGTGCGCCCATCCGTGGACGGGAGCAGCGGAAGCAGCGCGTTCACGGTTCGTTCGAGAGCGCCGCGGCGGGCCTCGATCGCAGCTCGAGCAGCGCGTGAAGCCGCACGAAAATCTTCCGCCGTTCCGGCAACTTCGATCCAGAACGTCGAGAGCTCGTCGATGTCCTCCACAGTCCGGATCGCGGCGCTCGCCGCGAGCAGCTCGCGCTGGTCGGGCACGTTTTCGAGATGCGGTCCGCACGCGATCGGGCAGCCCGCGACGACCGCTTCGAGAAGGTTGTGCCCGCCCGGTCCGGCGCTGAGGCTGCCGCCGACGAACGCAGCGACGGCGGACGCGTACGCACGCTGCAGAAGTCCGAGGCGGTCGATCACGACGACATCCGCATCATCCGGCCACAGCGCGGCTTCTCTTTCCGGGAGCGCGCCGCCCACGGCCGAAACCGAAAACCCCTTCGCACGCACGAGCTCCACAACCTGGCCGGCACGCTCGGGATGCCTCGGCGCAATCAGAAGCTTCGCGTGAGCCAGCTTCGCGCGAACCAGCCGGAATGATTCGAGCGCGAGCTCCTCTTCCCCTTGGTGCGTCGACGCCGCGAGGAAGATCGGCGCCGCTGCGACGGTACGCAGCAGCGCCGGCGCCGCCTCGCGCCCGGACGGCACGGCGAGATCGAACTTGATGTTGCCGGTGACCTCGACGGCCCGGTCTGAAGCTCCGAGCGAGCGCCAGCGGCCAGCCGCTTCCGCATCGCGCGCGCAGACCTTCGCCGTGCGGGAAAGGAGCGGAGCGATCCAGGGCCGCAGCCGCCGGTATCGCGGCATCGAGCGGTCCGACAGGCGCGCGTTGACGAACGCGACCGGCACGCCCCTGTCGCCGAGAAGCCGGAGCATCTCGGGCCAGATCTCGGTCTCGACCGCAACGAACAACGACGGCGCGATCGGCGCCAGAATCCTGTTGATGAACGGGGCGAAGTCGATCGGAAAGTAACGCGATTCGAACACCTGCTCGTGCATCACACGAGCATGTCCGCTGGTGGTCGTCGAGGTAATCACGACGCGCGCATCCGCGGACTTTTCGGCCAGTCTGCGGGCGATTGCCACGGCGATGTCGGCCTCCCCGACCGATGCGCCGTGGATCCAGACCCACGGACTACTCGCCATCGGATGGCCGTCCCAGAGACCGCAACGCTCGCGAAGACGGTGGCGTTCCTCCTCATGCGCAACCATCGACCGCGCCAGCGTGGCAGCAGCGACAGCGACGCCGGCCGCCGAATAGATCGCGCGCATCGAGGTTGCAGCGAGGCTTTGCGCGGCCCCGCTCACGTCTCCTCCGGACTTGCCCGACCGGCCAGCCGGTCCGCCTCCAAGGTCGCAAGTCGCAGCCGACGCTCGAGCTCGAGCCGCAGGTCCTCTCGCGATACCGGCCCGCGCGATTCCGCGCGCAGCGGCTCGCCGACGACGAGCACCACCTTCGCGAACGGATACGGGATCATCAGCCGGTCCCACGTCGGCAGGCGCCATCCTTTCGTGCAGCTCACGGCCATCGGAAAGAGCGGCGCGCCGGTCGCGAGCAGAAGCTCGGCGGCTCCGCCCTTGGCGATGCCGGCCGGTCCTTTCGGTCCGTCGGGGATCAGCGCGAGATCGCGGCCGCGCCGGCTCGCACGAACCAGCCCGAGAAGGCCGGAGACCGCGCCGCGCGTCGACGATCCGCGCGTCGATTCGACGCCGAAGCGCGCGATCACGCGCGAGACGATCTCGCCGTCACGGTGCGTGCTGTTCATGATGCTCGCGCCGCGTCCGCGATAGACGAACGGAAGCATGATCGCGCGGCCGTGCCAGAACGCCATCAGCACCGGCTCGCCGGCCTGCCAGCAGCGTTCGATTTCTTCGGCTCCGTGGCGCGTCCAGCGCACGGTGCGTCCGAGCAGCGCGAGCACCGACCAGATCAGGAACGTCGCGGCTGATACTTCGAAGCGCGCGAACGCGTCGTAGCGTCGCAGCGCGCGCACGCTCAACGGTCGGCCTCGCGGTCGAGCTCGAGCTCGTGCAGCCGCCGGTAGAGCGCGCCGCCTTCAATCAGCTCGTCGTGAGTTCCAGACTCCACGATGCGGCCGTCCTCGACGACGAGGATGCGGTCGGCGCGGCGGATCGTCGCCATGCGGTGCGCGATCACGAGCGTGGTGCGGCCGGTCATCAGCCGCTCGATCGCGGCCTGCACCGCGCGCTCGGACTCCGAATCGAGCGCGCTCGTCGCTTCGTCGAGGATCAGGATCGGCGCGTCCTTCAGAAGCGCGCGGGCGATCGCGATGCGCTGGCGCTGGCCGCCGGAAAGCTGCACGCCGAGCTCGCCGACGACGGTGTCGTAGCCGTCGGCCAGCTTCACGATGAACTCGTGCGCGAACGCCGCTTCGGCCGCGGCGACGACGACGGCGTCGTCGGATACGCGGTCCGCGCGTCCGTAGGCGATGTTCGCGCGCACCGTGTCGTTGAACAGGAACGTCGTCTGGGTGACGACCGCGATCAGCGAGCGCAGCGCATCGAGCTTGAGGTCGCGCACGTCGGTGCCGTCGATGGTGATGCGTCCCGCGCTCGCGTCGTAGAACCGCGGGATGAGGTCGGCGATCGTCGTCTTGCCACCGCCGCTCGGCCCGACCAGCGCGACGACCTCGCCGGCGCGAACCTCGAGCTCGAGGTCGTGCAGCACCTCGATCTCGTTGTACGAGAAACTCACCTTCTCGAAACGGATCGCCGTGCGCAGGCCGTCGATCGCGATCCCGGTTTGCGCACACGCATCCGCCGAAGACGCAGTTCGCGAGGACGCGTCTGCTGGCGAAACGGTCTCTTCGGGATGATCGAGCAGCGCGAACACGCGATCGGCCGCGCCGAGGCCCGCCTGCACAAGGTTGTTGGTGCGCGCGAGCTTCTTGAACGGGTCGTAGATCAGCACGAGCGTCGTCATGAAGGCGAGGAAGCCGCCGGCCGTGCGGCCTCCGGCGAACACCGAGCGTCCGCCGTACCAGAGCACGGCGGCGATGCCGACGGCGGCAAGCACTTCGGTCATCGGCGCGGTAAAAGCCCCGATCCTTGCGGCGCGCAGATGCAGGCGGCGCAGGCGGCGGTTCTCGCCTTCGAAACGGCCTCGTTCGTACTCCTGCATTCCGAACGCCTTGACGACGCGCGCGCCCTGCACGGTCTCCAGCAGCAGCGCGGACAGGCCGCCGAGCGTGTCGAGCCCGCGCCGCGACAGCGAACGCATCTTTCGCGACAAGGCCTGCAGCGGCAGCACGATCAATGGCAGCACGAAGAACGCGATCACCGACAGCACCGGATCGAGGTGGAACGCGACGGCCACGAGCACGACCATCGTCGTCACGTCGCGCAGCACCGATGCGGCGCCTTCAGTGAGCGCCTGCCGCACCAGCTGCACGTCGGTCGTCATCCCCGAGACGATGGTTGCCGACGAGGTCCGGTCGAAGAACGAGACCGGAAGCCGCTGGACCTTCTGGTGAAGGCGCGCGCGCAGGTCGTAGACGATGCTCTCGCCGACCCATTCGTTGAGGTACGCCTGGCCGAAATTGACGCCCGCGCGCGCCACGAACACGACGACGATGAGGACCGGCAGCACCGTCAACATGCGCTCGTTGCGATTCTGGAAGACGTCGTCGACGAGGCTGCGCACGAGCCACGGCACGGCGCCGGACATCGCGCTGTACGCGATCATGCAGACGAGCGCGCCGGCAAACTGCGGCCAGACGTATGGCCGCAGGAACCCGGCGAGCCGGCCGATGACCTGGCGCGGTTTCAGGCGAGAAGCTCCATTGCGAGCGCCGCCGCACGATCGGCCGATCCGGGCCGCGTCAGCAGGCGGCAGATCTCGGCGAAGTCGCGCGTCATGCGCTCGCGAAGCGGCGCGTCCTCGAGGATGCGGCGTCCTTCGGCGGCGAGTCGCGACGGAGTTGCGTCGTCCTGCACGAGCTCGCAGACCACCTCGCGGTCGAGCAGCAGATTGGGCATCGCGATGAACGGAACCTTCACGAGCCGGCGTGCGATTGCGTAGCTCAGGCGTGACATGCGGTAGGCCACCACCATCGGACAACCGGCGAGCGCGCTCTCGAGCGTCGCCGTTCCCGACGTGACGAACGACGCGTCGGCGGCTGCGAGAAGATTGTAGGCTTCGCCCCGCCGGCGTGCGACTGCCCGGTAGCCTTTGGCATGTCGCGTGATCACGTCTCCGACGAACCCCTCGGGAAGCTGTGGTGCCTCGGCAACGACGGCCATCACGCGCGGTCCGAGCTCGCCGGCCGCCTCGAGCATGATCGGAAGCATCTCCTCGACCTCGCGCCGCCGGCTTCCCGGCAGCAGCGCAACCAGCTGCTGGTCCTCTGCGACGTGGAGATCGGTTCGCACGTCGGCGCGCGAACGCGATGCCGCAAGATTTTCGGCGAGCGGATGTCCGACGAAATGCGCGTCGACGCCGCGCCCGCGGTAAAGCTCGGCTTCGAACGGAAACAGCACGACCATGCGCGTGACCGTGCTCGCGATCGTCTCGATGCGCCGGCGTCGCCATGCCCAGACCTGCGGGCTCACGTAGTAGAACACCGGCACGCCGGATTTCTTCGCGACGCGGCACAGCGGAAGGTTGAAGTCCGGGAAGTCGATCGGCACGAACAGGTCGGGCTTGAACTCGCGAAGCTCGCGGCGGAGTTGCCGCTGCGTGCCGAGCACGCGGCCGATCTCGCGGCCGAGCTCGGAAAATCCCATCACCGAAAGCTCGGCGGTATCGACGATCGTATCGACGCCCGCTTCGCGCATCGCGCTGCCGCCGACGCCGTAGAGCCGGACCGACGGATCGATGCGCCGCATGGCCGCCGCAAGGTACGCGCCGAGCGTGTCGCCGGACGCCTCGCCGGCGACCATCAGGATCTTCCGGCTCTTGCTGATCAATTGCTTCCTGGGCTTCGTGGGCGTTCTGGGCGGCCCGCCGGTGCGCCCGATGCGCGTGCAGTGCCGCCGGCTTCGAGCTCGTTCTTCGCTGCTTCGCTGGCGACGGCGACGCGCACCCGTTCGGCAAGCTCGACCGCAACCAGCGCCTCGCGTCCGGTGATGCCGATCTCGCGCGCTCGCGCGGCCTCGAGGCCTGTGCCCGCCCGTTCCACTTGGCCGCGCGCTCTGGCGTCGCGGTGAGAGGCTACGGCGCGCACGAACGCGGCAATCTCTTCGCGCAGCGGATCGGCATCGTCGGCGAACGTGCGCTCCTCGACTTCGATCGCGTCCATCGGCGACGAAAGGTCGATCGGGCCTGCGCCGGCCCTGCGCCGCACGATGCGAAGGCTGCGCGCGTCGAAATCGACGGCAACGTACGCGTCCTCCTGGAAGATTCGCAGGCGCCGCTCGCGCTTGAGCGAGACGCGGCTCGCCGTCACGTTGGCGATGCATCCGCCGTCGAAGCGAAGGCGCGCGTTGGCGATGTCGGCGTGATCCGACAGCACCGGCACGCCGATCGCCTCGATGCCGAGCGCCTCGCGCCCGACGACGAACGCGATCAGGTCGAGGTCGTGGATCATCACGTCGAAGACCACGTCGGTGTCCGCGCCGCGGCCGGCGAACGGCGACAGGCGATGACACTCGATGAAGCGCGGATGGCCGACGATCGACGGCAGATCGGCAAACGCCGGATTGAAGCGTTCCAGATGGCCGACGAACAGCAGCACGCCTTTCTCGTCAGCCGTGCGGACGAGCTCGCTGGCATCCGCCAGCGATGCCGCGAGCGGTTTTTCGACGAGCACCGAAACGCCGCGCGCGATCGCGGCCGACGCCACTTCGCGATGCGTTGCGGTCGGAGTCGCGACGCTGACGCAGTCCGCTTCGCCAAGCAGCGCCGCAAGGCTCTCGAAGCTGCGGCAGCCGTGAGTAGCGGCCACATCGCGGGCACGCGCCGGGTCGATGTCGTAGACGCCGGCGAGCTCGGCGCCGTCAGTCGCCGCATATTTGGCGGCGTGCAGCGCGCCGAGGTGACCGACTCCGACGACCGCTGCACGCACCCGCTCAGTCATCGCTCAGCCCTGCGACCGCACCCGACCTCGTGCAACCGACGATCGAGATGCGCGCTTCGGCCGCAGCCGCGAGCATCTCGTCGCGGTCGAGCAGCAGCGTGGCGCCGGCTTCGACGGCCAGTACCGACGCTCCGGCCTCGACCATCGTTGCGATGGTCTTGCGTCCGACGGCGGGCACGTCGAAGCGCATGTCCTGGTCGTGCTTGGCGGTCTTGACGACGACGAGCGCGCCGCGCCGCAGGCGCCCGGCACGCAGCACGGTCTCGTCGGTGCCTTCGACGGCTTCGACCGCGAGCACGACGCCGCGCTCGACGACGACGCTCTGACCGACGTCGGCCGCGCCGAGCGCGGCAAGCACGCGGCATCCGGCACGGATGTCGGAGAGCGCCTGCTCGGACGGCTTCGGCCCGGCGATGCGCCCCGCCGGTGCGAGCAGCGTGTCGAGGAAGATCGTCGACGGTACGATCTCGATGCCCTCGCCTTCGAGCTCGGTGGCGAGAAGCCGCAGCAGCGCATCGTCGCCGTGCCCTCCGGCCGTCAGTGCGCGGCGAAGAAAGAGGATCCCGCGCAGGTCCGGCCGGATCTGCGTCAGCGAGCGGACCTTGTCGATGCCGCCGGCCATGACCGCGCGCCGCACACCGGCCGCGCGCAGCGCGCGCAGCAGCTTTCCGAGCTGGCCGACGCGAACCCACGTGATCTCGTCGACGTCATGTCCAAGTTCTTCGACGGTCTCGCCGTGATGCGCGACCGCCGCCACATGCAGCCCGCGGCGGCGCGCTTCGCGCGCAAACAGCAGCGGAAAGCGGCCGTTGCCGGCGATGAGGCCGATGACTTCCGGAGCGGCGCCGGTTCCGGCGCGGCCGCCGGCCTCTCCGCTTCCCGATGTCATCGACAGATCCCGCGCTGGGAGCCCTCGATGAAACGGATCAGGTGCTCGACGCGCGGTTCACCCTCCGCGTCGGCGCGCAGCGCTTCGAGCGCATCCTGCAGGCGCATGCCGGAGCGGAAGATGGTGCGGTACGCCGCGCGCAGCGCCTGGATGGTCTCGGTGGAAAACCCGCGCCGCCGGATGCCGATCACATTGAGGCCCTGCATCGCCGCGCGGTCACCCGCGGCCATGCCGTATGGAATCACGTCGAGCGTGACCATCGCACCGCCGCCGAGAATCGCCGACTCGCCGATGCGCACGAACTGGTGGATCGCCACCAGCCCGCCGACGATCGCGTGGTCCTCGATCGTCACGTGCCCGGCAAGCGTCGCCGCATTCGCCATGACGACGTGATCGCCGACGATGCAGTCGTGCGCAACGTGTGCGTACGCCATGAACATGCCGTGATTGCCGACGCGCGTCGTGCCGCCGCCGTGCTCGGTCGCGCGATTCATCGTGACGAACTCGCGCACGATGTTGTCGTCGCCGATATCGAGCCGCGTCGGGCTGCCCTTGTACTTGAGATCCTGCGGCGCCGTCCCGATCGAAGACTGCCCCGTGAACGTGCAGCGCTCCCCGATCGTCACGAGGCCGTCGAGCACCACGTGCGGCCCGATCGCGGTATCCCGCCCGACCTTCGCCCCGCCCCCGACGATCGCATACGGCCCGACGGTAACCCCGTCGTCGAGCTGAGCGCCGGCATCGACGATCGCGGTGGGATGAATCCGAACGCTCACGCGAACCCGCTCATTCCCTGAGAAATGTTCGACATCCGCGCGCCGGGGCGTGGTGCGGGGGTGCCGGCGTGCGAGTCGTTCCGCAGCGAAGCGAGGACTAAAGCGAGCGCGCCGGTACCCCCGTGCCGCGTACCGGCACACACAGTGACGCCACGGTGAAAAAGGCACGTCGCGGTCACGACATTCGCGGGCCGGCGCACGAAGCGTCCGGCAACATCCGCGTGCCGGGGTGTGACGCGTCCAGCAGCATGCGCGGGCCGGCGCGTGGTGCGGGGGTGTCGGCGTGCGAGTCGTTCCGCAGCGAAGCGAGGACTAAAGCGAGCGCGCCGATACCCCCGTGCCGCGCGACGGCCCACACAGTGACGTCCCATACGGGATCCGGCTAGATCGACTTGTCCGCTAGCTGGATAACTTCGGTGGTGATGTCGGCTTTTTGCGAGATGTAGAGCAGCGTTCCGGCGTCGAGCACGAGGTCGTAGCCGTTATCCTTCGCAAACTTCTCGATGACCGTGCGGAACTTCGTCATCATGTCGTTTTCGATCTCGCCGCGGCTCTTGTCGAAGTCGCGCTGCGCGTCTTCCTTCAGGCGCTTGGCGTCGCGAAGCTGCTTCTCGTACTCCTCGCCGAGCTTGGCCTTCTCGGTGTCGTTCAGCACCGCCATGCGCTTGGTGATGTCGTCCTGCAGCTTCTTGACGTCTTCCATCTTCTTCTGGAGCGTCTTCTCGGCCGTGTCGGCCTTGGCCTTGAGCTTCGCGCTCGACTCCTTGCCGAGCTTGCTCTCCGCGAGCAGGCGCGGCGTGACGATGTAGCCGATCTTCAGGTCGGCGGCCGAGGCCGTTGCGGCGGAAACGCCGACGAGCGCGAGTGCCGCCATCGAAAGGCCCGCCAGGGCAGTCATAGTCCAAGTCTTCTTCATCGGTTCTCCTGTTGGCGTACGGTCAGTAAGGCGTGCCGAACGAGAACAGCACCAGGCTCGTCTCGTCGTCGTGCTTTTCGTTGAGCGGGAAGCCGATCTCGATGCGCAGCGGGCCGAACGGCGAGAGCCAGCGCAGCCCGACGCCCGTTGCGAGGCGAAGGTCGCCGAGGTCGATTCCTTCGTCGTGCTTCCACGCGTTGCCGGCATCGAAGAAGACGACTCCCTTGACGCCCGCATCGGGAATGATCGGGAAGATGATTTCGTTGTTGACGATCAGCTGGCTGCTGCCGCCGATCTCGCTGCTGCGGCACTCGACGCCGTTCGGATGGTCGCAGAAGTCCTCGCGCGGACCGAGCGTTCGCGACTGGAAGCCGCGAACCGTGTTGATGCCGCCGGGGAAGTAGCGTTCCGACAGCGGCAGGTCCTCGCCCTTGAGGCCGCCGTTTCCGACGCCGTAACCGAAAGTGCCGGCGATCGCGTAGACGAGCCTCCAGCCGCTCTCGGCCTTGTAGAACGGGAAGTACCAACGCGACGAAACGTCGAACTTGGTAAACTCGTTCTCGCCGCCGAGTCCCGCGAACTCGGCCGACACGGTGTTGATCGATCCTTCGGTCGGGTCGAAAGGCTGATCGATCGTGTTGCGTACGATCGACGGGCGAAGGCTGCTGGTCAGCCGGGTGCCCTGCTCGTTCTCGATGCTGGCCGGCGCCGAGCGAGACACGCCTTTGATCACGGTGTTCTCGAGCCGGTATTCGAGTCCGACGCGGATGTCGTCGAGCGACGCACCGAAAAGATCCTTGAGTCCGAGCTCCCAGAGCGGATAGCTGGCGCGCAGCGACATGCCGGTACCGCCGCGGCGGAAGTCGCTGAACTCGTAGCTCCAGCTGAACGCATCGATGCCGAGCGACAGCGGAATGTCGAAGGCCCATGGCTCGACGAATCCCAGCCGGTAGTTCTGCCGCCGCGA
This sequence comes from Candidatus Limnocylindrales bacterium, assembly GCA_035571835.1. Classification (NCBI taxonomy): domain Bacteria; kingdom Bacillati; phylum Chloroflexota; class Candidatus Limnocylindria; order Candidatus Limnocylindrales; species Candidatus Limnocylindrales bacterium. The sequence goes on from DATNBU010000039.1 coordinate 28,760, forward strand.
CCCGAAGTCGACGTTCATCGTCGCCGTCTGCGCACGGCCGAAAAGGTTGCGCTCGGTGATGCGCGCGTTCGCCAGCAGCGAATCTTCCGAGCTGAAGCCGGCGCCCGCCGAGAACGTTCCGGTGCGGCCTTCCTTGACGTTGACGACGAGGTTGACCTGGTCGGCCTCGGCCGTCTTGGTGCTCTCGACCTTGACCTCGTCGAAGATGCCGAGGCGCTTGACGCGCGCGGTTCCCTGGCGAAGCCCGCGGCCGCTGAACTGCTCGCCTTCCTGCTGGCGCAGCTCGCGGCGCACGACTTCGTCGCGGGTCTTGGTGTTGCCGCGAACCTCGATGCGGTCGACCTTGACGACCGGCCCTGCGGTCATCTTGAACGTGACGTCGACGGTCTTGAGGTCCGGATGCACGTCGGTGTTCGGCACCGCTTCGGCGAACGCGCGGCCGAGGTTTCCGTATTCTTCGGTCACCGAGAAGATCGACTCGCGCAGCCGGCTCGGCTTGAAGATCTCGCCGCTCTTCAGGCCCGACGAAAGCGCCAGCTTGTCCTGGTCCTCGAGCACTTCGCCCTCGAAGCGGATGTTGCCGATGCGGTACTGGTCGCCCTCTTCGATGCGCACCGTCAGGATGAAGTTGTCGTCTTCGCGCGTGACTTCGATGTCGTCGACGCGCACCTGGATGTAGCCGTTGTCGTAGTAGAACGCCGTCAGGCGCTCGACGTCGGTCTGCAGCTCCTCGTCCTTGAGGATGCCGGCGCCGGTGAACCATCCGCCGATCCACTTCTTGCGCGTCGACATGATGCGGCGAAGCTTGAAGTGGCTGAACGCGTGGACGCCCTGGAAATTGATCTTGTCGACGAGGACCTTGTTCTTCTCGTCGATCACGTAGCGGACCGTCACGTTGCCGTCGACGTCCTTGACGAGCTCGTAGCGGATCTCGGCGTCGGGATAGCCCTCGCCGGCGTAGACTTTCTTTGCCTCGCGAAGCCCTTCCCACGCGCGCTGCGGATCGAACACGGTGCGCGGGCGGATGCCGACGACGGCTTCGAGATCGGCCTTCTCGACGTTCTCGTTGCCCTCGAACTCGAGCCTCGCCACGTACGGGCGCTCCTCGACGTGGTAGACGAGCGTGACTCCGCCAGGCGCGGGCTCGGTCGTGACCCACACGTTGTCGAAGAAGCCCATCTTGTAGATCGACTTCACGTCGAGGTCGGTCGCCGAGCGGTCGACCGGCACGCCGGTCGGATGCGTGATGTGGATGCGGATGGCGCCTTCGTCGACGCGCTTTTCGCCTTCGATGCGAAAGCCGCGCACCACGCCGGTTGGCTCGGCGGTCCGCTGCGGGGCCTTGCTTTCGGCGAGTGCGACCGGCGGCGCCGCGGCTTCGCCGGCAGGCGGTGCGGTTCCGGCGCGCGCGAGGACGACCGGCTCGGCGGCGGCCGAAGGCTCCGCGGCGATGGCGAGAACCGGCGCCGGCACGACCAGGGCCGCACAGAGCGAGAGCACGAGTAGCCGTGTCGAGAGCGGGCGGATCACGACGGCCGTTCCTCCTTCTTGATCACGCGCGCATCTCCGATGCGCTCGAGCAGGACTCCACCTTCCATTCGTAGCGTCCGGTCGAGCATTCCGGCCAGAGTGGCGTTGTGCGTAGCGACGATCAGCGCCGCACCTTCTTCCTTCTGGACGTCGCGCAGCAGGCGGTGGACCTCTTCGGCCGTGGCCGGATCGAGGTTCCCGGTCGGCTCGTCGGCCAGCACCACGCCGGGACGCACGGCAAGCGCCCGCGCGACCGCCACTCTCTGCTGCTCGCCGCCCGAAAGCTCTCCGGGACGGTGATCGAGGCGCTGGCCGAGACCTACGCGCTCGAGAAGCTCGAGCGCCCTCTTCCTGGCCGCAGACCTGGAAACACCGGTGACGAGCAGCGGCATCATTACGTTTTCGATTGCGTCGAAGTCGCCGAGAAGATGGTGGAACTGAAACACGAAGCCGATGTCCTTACCGCGCAGCGCCGTCCGTTCCCGGCTCGGCAGTCCGTAAATATCCACGCCGCGCACCCTGACCGAACCACCGTCTGGCCGGTCGAGCCCGCCGAGGAGGTGAAGAAGAGTGCTCTTGCCGGTCCCCGATTCGCCGACTACGGCGACCGACTCGCCCGGTGCCACGGCGAGGCATACTCCGCGCAGCACTTCGATCACGTTCTCGCGATCGTCGTAGCGTCGGCAGAGGCCCTCGGCCTCGATCGCAGCTCCGTTCGAACTTTTCGAACTTGGGGCCGTCCCGGCAGACGCGAGACGGGCGGTCTCTCGCGCGGCGTCACTCATAGCGCAGCACGTCGACGGGCACGACCCGCGCGGCCTTCCAGGCCGGGAATAAGCACGCCCCGAGGCAGATCACCATGGATGCGGCGACCACCATCAGGAAGTTTTCGGGCTCCATCCGCACCGGCAGGGTCTTCACGTAGAAGACCCCCTCGGGCAAATGGATGAACTCGTAGCGGCTGAGCGCAAGGCAGCCGAGCCAGCCGAAGATCGCGCCGAGGCTGGTGCCGACGCCGCCGATCAGAAGCCCCTTCATCACGAAGATCCGCGCGATGCTCGCGTCGTCCGCGCCCATCGTCTTCAGCACGGCGATGTCGCGCCGCTTCTCCATGACGACCATGTAGAGCGTCGAGACGATCGTAAACGCCGCGACCAGGATGATCAGCAGAAGGATCAAAAAGTACGCGGTCTTCTCGAGCTTGAGCGCGGCGAAGACGTTGCGATGCGCTTCGGTCCAGGGCTCGACCGCGTACGGCATCGGAATTTTCTCGGAGAGCGAGGCGGCCACCTCGGGCGCCTCGTAGGGATGGTAGAGGCGCGCCTCGACGCCGGTCGCGATGCGGCCGACGCCGAACAGCGCGCGCGCATCGTCGATCCCCATGAACACCAGCGCACTGTCGTACTCGACCATGCCCGAATCGAAGATGGCGGCGACGACGAAGCGCTTGGCGCGCGGCATCGCACCCATCGGGCTCGCCGAAAAGCGCGGCGACATCAGGCGGATGACCTCGCCGCGTTCGACGAACAGCTTTCCGGCAAGCTCGCGGCCGATCATCACGGTCGGCAGCTCGACGCCCTCGGCCGTCACGTGCTTGCCGACGTCTTCGATCGAACCTTCGACCACGTACTTGTCGATGCCGGCGGTCGAGCTGCCCGACTTCGCATCGATGCCGCGCGCGAACACGCCGAGCAGCGTGTCGCCGCTCGATGCGAGCATCTGCGACTGCACGACCGCCGCTGCGTCCTCGACGCGCGGATCGCTCTTCAACGTCTCGACGATCTCGTCGGGCTTGTCGACCAGGCCGGTCCCGAGCTGGTTGGTCACGCGAAGATGCGGATGCAGGCCGAGGATGCGCGCGCGCAGGTCTTCCTCGAAGCCCGTCATGATCGCGAGCGTCATCGTCAGCACCATCACGCCGAGCAGCACTCCGAGCGTGGAAATCAGCGTGATGACGGATACGAACGCGTCACTGCGGCGCGAGCGCAGATAACGCAGTCCTACGAAAAGCTCCCACGACATCGCCGGTCCGTTTTCCTTTGCTCGTCTGCACCGCCCGCGTTCGCCGCGGCGGGGCTTATCGGCCGCGGCCCTCGTGCCGCAGGTGTGGGAAAAGGAGCACGTCGCGGATCGAGGCGGAATCGGTCAGGAGCATCACGAGGCGATCGATGCCGATTCCCTCGCCGGCTGTCGGCGGAAGGCCGACTTCGAGCGCGCGCACGTAGTCTTCGTCGAGATCGCTGGCTTCCTCGTCGCCGGCTTCCTTTCTCTTCATCTGCTCGACGAAGCGTTCGTACTGGTCTTCGGGATCGTTGAGCTCGGAGAAGCCGTTGGCGATCTCCCGCTTGGCTACATACAGCTCGAAGCGGTCGACGAAGCGCGGGTCCGCGTCGTTCCTGCGCGCGAGCGGCGAGATCTCGATCGGAAAGCCGGTGACGAACGTCGGCTGCACGAGCGTCTCCTCGCACGTCGCCTCGAACACGTCGGCGAGAAGCCCGAGGCCCGGCTGGCGCTTTTTCGGATCGATGCCGAGCTTGTCGGCGGCGCGCTCGAGCACCGCGCGGTCGAGCGCTTCGCTGCGGGTTACGCCGAGCACGCCGGCTACGGCGTCGGCCATGTCGACGCGCCGCATTGGCGCCGAGAAATCCAGAACGACGTCGCCGTAAGGAACCTGCTCGCTGCCGGTCGTCTCGCGCGCAAGCGTCGACAGCATCCGTTCGGTCAGCCCGATCAGGTCTTCGCAGGTTGCCCACGCCTGGTAGAACTCGCACATCGTGAATTCGGGATTGTGCTGCAGCGAGATGCCTTCGTTGCGGAACATGCGGCCGATCTCGAAGACGCGCTCGAAGCCGCCGACGACGAGCCGCTTCAGGTACAGCTCGGGCGCGATGCGCATGAACAGGTCCATCGACAGCGCGTTGTGATGCGTGACGAACGGCTTGGCAGCCGCTCCGCCGGCAATCGGCTGCAAAAGCGGCGTTTCGACCTCGAGATAGCCTTCCTCTGTAAAGAAGCGCCTGAGGCCCGCGATGATCGCGGCGCGGCGCCGGAACGTGCGGCGGACGTCCTCGTTGACGATCAGGTCGACGTAGCGCTGGCGGTAGCGGACTTCCTTGTCCTGAAGCCCGTGCCACTTCTCCGGCAGAGGCCTGAGAGACTTGACGAGCAGCCGCAGGCTGTCGAGCCGCAGCGTCAGCTCGCCGGTGCGGGTGCGAAACAGCTTGCCGGTTGCCCCGACGATGTCGCCGGCGTCGAGTCGCCGCACGAGCTTGAAGGTCTCGTCGCCGAGCTCGGCCTTGTTCGCGAACAGCTGGATCGAACCCGACCCGTCCTGGAGCTTGAGGAAAGACGACTTGCCGAAATCGCGGACGACGAGGACGCGTCCGCCGAGCCGGTAGTGGCCGCTTTTCGCTTCGATCTCTTCGGTTGGAAGATCGCCGAACTCGCGCACGAGCTGGTCGGTGGTCGCGTCGGGCTTGAAATCGTTGGGGAAAGCCTGCCCCGCGGTACGCAGCTCGGCGAGCTTCGCGCGGCGCACGCGAACCTGCTCACTCTCGTCTTCCGGTCTGTTCGTATCCGACATTGTCCGTGGGGATCGGGTAAGGCGCGGCGGACGCTAGCCCGCACTTCTCGGGCAGTCAATCCGGTTGGCTGTGCAAGTGCGCGCAAAACTTGAACTTCTGCACCGTGTTCTCTACCCTCGGCGCGATGATCCGGCGAGCGGGATTCGCTCAGGCGATCAAGGCTGCACACTACGGTCTGATCGTACTGACGGCATGGGCCGCTGCCGTCGTGGTCGTTCGCCTGGTCGGCCTCGACCTGCATCCGAAAGTGAGTCCTCTCTCCACGGCCGGCGAGCCGGCCGCCCACGCGGACAAATCCCGCCGTTCGGCCAGCGACGCGATCATCCTCAAGCGCAATCTGTTCGGAGCCGCCGACGTCGACGTGGCCGGCGACGAGGCGCCCGCACCGGCCGGAGCCGTCGACCTGCGCTTGCGTGGAATCGCCGCGTCGCAAGGCGCATCGTTCGCGGTGTTCGAGAACACGTCGAGCGGAGAGCAGAATGTGTTCGGCATCGGCGAGAAGATCTTCGACGGTCCGAAGCTGGTCTCGGTGGACACCGACGGAGCCGACGTCCTCTTCAAGGGCAAGAAGCGCCGCTACGAGATCGAAGAGGACGAAGCGGCGGCGACACCAATCGCGACCGTAAAGAACGGGAGTCACCTGACCGGCAAGAAGGAAGAGAAGGCCGCCAAGTACGTCAAAGCCGAAAAGCGCGGCAAGGACTCAAAAAAAAACTCCGCCGCCGAGGCGGCAGGCGTAAGAAAAACCGGTGAGGGCGCATACCTCGTCGACCGGCGTGAAGTCGAGCACGTGGTCTCGAACCTGAACGAAGTCATCACGCAGGCCCGGGCCGTTCCGGTGCTGGCCGATGGCAAGAGCTCGGGCTTCCGGCTGATCAACATCCGGCCAGGATCGATCTTCGAGAAGATCGGCCTGGTCGACGGAGACATCGTGCAGAGAGTCAACGACACCGAGCTCAACGACCCGTCGAAGGCGATGGGGCTGCTCACCGAGATCCAGTCGATGGGCCAGATCCGCGTCGGCTTCGTCCGCAGCGGCAAACCGCGCAGCTACACGTACACCATCCGATGAAAAGCCCGATGAAATGCCGTTGCGACGCGCGATGAAATGCCGATGAAACGCCGACTCTGCTCAAGCACGCTTCTCGCCGTCGTCCTGGCCGGCATGCTTCCTCTGGTTCTCGGAGCGCTCGCGGCGCACGCCGAGGACGACGATGCCTCCGCATCGCAGGAGCTTCCGGTTCCGGCCGACAAGTCGGCGATCGTCATGAACTTCGAGAACGTCGAGCTCACCGCGTTCATCAAGTTCATCAGCAAGGTGACCGGCCGCAACATCGTCTTCGGCGACAAGATCGAAGGGACAGTTTCGGTGGTGTCGCCGACACCGGTCAACGTCGAGCAGGCGTTCGCGATGTTCCAGTCGGTGCTGGCCACACAGGGCCTTACGACGGTCGACGAAGGCGCCGTCATGCGCATCGTGCCGACCAAGGATGCGCGCACCGCCGGCACGGCCGTCGTCGACGGCGGCCGCACGACGGCCGGATTCGCGACCAGGCTGATCTCGCTTCGCTACGTGAACGCCGGCGACATCGCACGCGTGCTCGCGCCGCAGGTTTCCAAGGACGGATCGATCGTTCCGTACGAAGGCACCAACACCGTCATCATCAGTGATAGTGCCTCGAACCTGTCGCGTCTCGCCGAGATGGTTTCGGCGATGGACATTCCCGGTCACGAGCAGGTGGTTCAGGTGATTCCGCTGAAGCACGCCGAAGCCGTGCGAACCTCGGAGCAGATCGTCGATCTGCTTCTCGGTCAGTCGGGCGGCGGCGGAGGCCGGCGACGCGGCGGCGGCGGCGGAGGAGGAGGTGGTGGCGACGAGAAGGAAAAGAACCTCACGACGTCTCCGCTTCAGCTCGGATTCAAGATCACTCCCGACGAGCGGACGAACTCGCTCGTCGTGATGGCGCCCGCTGCCGAGATGGCGCGCGTACGCGCGCTGGCTGCCGGCCTCGATACCGAAATCCGACCGGGCGAAGAGCGCATCCACGTCTACTATGCGAAGAGTGCCGACGCCGAGTCACTGGTCGAGGTCATCTCCGCGATGCTGCAAGGCTCCAAAGGCCAGACGCGGCGCAAGCCCGGCAAAAAAGACGAACCGAACCAGTCGTCGCTGTCGAGCACGCAACCGGCCAGCAGCCAGTCGCTTGCGCAGTCGTCGCCTTCGTCACCTCCATCGGCTTCGAACGACGTCGTATCGATCACCGCCGATCCCGCGACCAACGCGGTGATCGTCGACGGACCGAAGCAGGAGTGGAACACGATCCTCAACCTGCTCCAGAAACTCGACATTCCGCGGCCGCAGGTCTTCATCGAAGCGATCATCATCGAAGCCTCCACGAACAAAGCGAAAGCGCTCGGCCTCGACTACCAGGCGGTAGCCAGCATCGGCGCAGGCGACCTGCTGCTGCGCTCGAACATCGCGCAGCTCGGCTCGGCGTTCGTCAATCCGCTCGCGCTTGGAGGCCTGGTCGCTGCCGCCGCGAGCGACAAGACCGTCACGCTCCCCGACGGCACCCAGCTTCCCGCCAACTACGCGCTGCTGCAGGCGCTCGACGCGACCAACGACATCGAAGTGCTGTCGGCGCCGACGATGCTGACGCTCGACAACCAGGAGGCCGAGATCCTCGTCGGCCAGAACATCCCGTTCGTGACCGGCCGCACCGCCGACATCACGAACATCGAGAACGTTTTCACGCAGGTCGAGCGCAAGGACGTCGGCATCAAGCTGCGCGTGCGGCCGCAGGTCGCCGAAGGCGACCTCGTTGTCCTCGACGTTTATCAGGAGGTTTCGGCTCTCGTCCGCCAGGACCTCAATGCCCAGGAAGTCGTCCAGGTCGGACCGACGACGACGATTCGCTCGGCGTCAACCGTGGTCAGCGTCGGCGACGGACGCACGGTCGTGATCGGAGGCCTGATCAGCAATCGCGGCGAAGCCGGCGAGTCGAAGGTGCCGGTGCTCGGCGACATCCCACTGATCGGGCGGCTCTTCCGCTACGAGCGCAAGGACAAGGAGAAGGTCAACCTGATCATCTTCCTTACGCCGCACGTGATCCGCTCGCCTCGCGATCTCGATTTCGTCAGCGGCGACCGCCGCGCGCAGTTCCGTTCGCAGATGCGCGATCCGGAAACGCTGCTGCCGGGTGATCCGGTCACCATCGAGCGCGAGCAGCGTACCGAGCTCGAGACCCACACGAAGCCGGCGGTGGTCAAGAGCAAGACGACGGTCAAGACCACCACGCCGGTGAGCACGAAAGTCGAAGAGACCACCACGGTCGCGCCGGCTGCGGTCAAGGCGGGCCCGCCGCCCGCGCCCGCGAAGGCCGCGGACGACGCCTCGCGCGACCACAGCACGTACCGGCATTCCGCCAACGAAAAGGCGTCCCGCACGTATCCGCTCGACAAGGACACGCGCGAGCGCGCTCCGTTCTGAAGTGAGCGAGCCGGTTCTTCATCCTCTCGATCGTGCGCTTGCCAGAGCGGGCATCGACGCAGCGCTCGTGGCGACGGCGCGGCGCAAGGCCGGAGCCGACGGCGAGTTCGCCGCGCAGCTCGAAGCCGTCGCCGGCGTGGCCTCGACGCGTCTTGCGGAAATCCAGGCCGAAGCCCTCGGGCTCAGCGTCGCCGAATCGATCGATCTCGCCGCCATCGCGCCGGACGTGCTCGCGCGCGTATCGATGCAGCAGTGCCGGCGCGGGCGCATGCTTCCGGTCGCGCTCGAAGCCGGCCGCCTCGTGGTGGCAACCTCTGATCCGTTTCGCGTCGGCCCGCTCGACGACCTTCGCGTGCTCTACGGCGTCGAGATCGACCCGGTGGTGGTTCCCGAGCCTGCCCTTCTCGACGCCGTCAACCGCGCGTTCGACTTTGCCGCCGGCGCGGCCGCCGACGTCGTCGACGATCTTCGCGGAACCGGATCTCTCGCCGACACCGCCGCCGAGCTCAGCGAAGCGCCGGATCTTCTCGAAGCCGAGGATGCGGCGCCGATCATCCGCCTCGTCAACTCGCTGATCTTCCAGGCGGCCAAGGACGGCGCGTCCGACATCCACATCGAGCCGTTCGAGCGCGTCTCGTCGATCCGCTTCCGCATCGACGGGATCATGAGCGAGGTGCTTGCGCCGCCGCGCCGGCTGCACGCGGCGATCGTCTCGCGCATCAAGGTCATGGCGCGCATGAACATCGCCGAGAAGCGTCTTCCGCAGGACGGCGGCATCCGGACCCGCGTTGCCGGGCGCGAAGTCGACATCCGCGTCTCGACGGTGCCGACCGCGTTCGGCGAACGCGTCGTGCTCCGGCTTCTCGACCGCAGCGCGACTCTGCTCGGCCTCGAGGAAAGCGGGATCGCCGGCGACAATCTCACGCAGCTGCGGCGGCTCATCCATCAGAGCCACGGCATCGTGCTCGTGACCGGACCGACCGGCAGCGGAAAGACGACGACGCTTTACGCCGCACTCTCCGAGATCAATTCGGCCGACAAGAACATCATCACGATCGAGGATCCGATCGAGTACCAGCTGCGCGGCATCGGGCAGATCCAGGTCAATCCGAAGATCGAGCTGTCGTTTGCGAGCGGGCTGCGCTCGGTGCTGCGCCAAGACCCGGACGTGATCATGGTCGGCGAGATCCGCGACGTCGAAACCGCGCGCATCGCGATCCAGGCCGCGCTCACGGGCCATCTGGTGTTCAGCACGCTGCACACCAACGATTCGTTCAGCGCGATCACGCGCCTTCTCGACATGGGCATCGAGCCGTTCCTGGTTTCGTCTTCGGTAATCGGCATCGGAGCGCAGCGCCTCGTGCGGCGGCTGTGCCCGCAGTGCTCGGTACCGGCGACGCCGTCCGATCCGACGATGATCGAGCTCGGCATCACGACGCGCCTCGGCTCCGCGCGCATGCCTGGCCCGGGCTGCGACGCGTGCCGCAACAGCGGCTATCGCGGCCGCCTTGCGCTTTCGGAGATGCTCGTCACCGACGACGCGCTTCGCGCCGGCATCATGGAACGGACCGACGCGGCGACACTGCAGTCGCGCGCAGTCGCACAGGGAATGAAGACGATGCGCGACGACGGCGCGGCCAAGGTTCGCGCCGGCCTCACGTCGGCATCCGAAGTCCTGCGCGTGACGGCCGAGGACGCGGAGTAGCGCGCCCATGCCGTCGTTCCGCTACAGCGGCGTCTCCAGTGCGGGCCGCAGCGTCGGCGGCTTCGTCGAAGCCGACAGCCCGCGCACCGCACGCGCGCGGCTGCGCGAGCGCGACGTCTTCGCGACCAGCGTAACCGAGATCAAGAGCGACGCCGGCGGCGGGCGCTGGTCGTTTCGCCGCGGCGTAAGCACCAGCGAGCTGGCGCAGGCGCTGCGCCAGATGGCGACCTTGCTGCGCGCCGGAGTGCCACTCGACGAGGCCGTCGATGCGCTGCGGCGCCGCCGCGGCAGCGCCGCCCTGGCCGAAGCGCTCGAATCGATCCGCTCGCGAATCCACGAAGGCGCGTCGCTCGCATCGGCGATGGCTGATCATCCGGACGTATTTCCAGCGATCTACACCGGCATGGTCGAAGCCGGCGAAGCGAGCGGCTCGCTCGACACCGTGCTTGACCGCATCGCCGGTCATGCCGAAAGCCAGGCGCGCCTTCGCGCGCAGGCGCTGAGCGCGATGACCTACCCGGCGATCATGACCGGGGTCGGCGGCGCGATCGTGCTGTTCCTTCTTGCGTACGTGGTTCCGAGCATCACGCGTGTGTTCGCCGAGGCCAAGCAGGTGCTGCCGCTGCCGACGCGCGTGCTGATGGGAAGCAGCGCACTTCTCGTGCACTACGGATTCCTGCTGATACCGCTCGCGATCCTCATCGTGTGGGCACTGCGCCGCGCGCTCGCGAATCCCGCCAGCCGCATCCGGCTCGAGACCGCGTTCTACCGCATTCCCGGCGTCGGCACCGCGGCGCGCGACGTCGCCGTCGGCCGATTCGCACAGACGCTGGCCACGATGGTTGCCGGGGGACTGCCGCTCATCGAGAGCCTGCGCGTGGCACGTGCCTCGTGCGGAAGCGCAACCCTCAGCGAGACGCTGGCGGCCGCCGAAGTCTCAGTGTTCGAAGGCGGATCGCTGGCCGCGTGCCTCGAGACCAGCCCCCTTTTCGACCCGGTGGTCGTCAACATGATCGCGGTCGGGGAACGCAGCGGCGATCTCGAGGGAATGCTCACCCATGCTTCGCGCACGATTGAAGAACAGGTGCAGGTGCGCGTCGATCGCATGGCGGCCCTGCTTCAGCCACTGATGACCGTCGCGATGGCCGCGGTCGTGCTGTTCGTGGTGCTTGCGATCATGTTGCCCATCTTTGATATGAACAAGCTCGTCCACTAGCTCTTCACCGCAATGACGTCGCCCGAGGTAACCCGCACCGTGCAAAGACAGAAAGGCTTCACCCTGATCGAGATCCTCGTCGTCGTGATGATCCTCGGCCTGCTGATCTCGCTGGCGGCGCCGCGCCTGATCGGACGCACCGACGACGCCAAAGTGGTAAAGGCCAAGGCCGACATCAGTGCGATCGAACAGGCTCTGAACCTCTACAAGATCGACTCGGGAAGTTACCCGACTTCCGACCAGGGCCTCGAAGCGCTGGTGCGCGAGCCGACCAGCGGCGACGTGCCGCGCAACTGGCGCGAAGGCGGATACCTCGAGCGCGTGCCGGTCGATCCTTGGGACGGCCCGTATCTGTATGCCGCCGACGGACGCTCGTACGTGCTGCGAAGCCTCGGCGCCGACGGCAAGGAAGGCGGAGACGGTTACGACGCCGACATCGACTCGCGCGATTTCTGAGGTCCGGTTGCGGTATCAGCGCGGCTTCACGCTGCTCGAAGTCGCCGTGACGATGCTGATCGTTGCGTTGCTTCTTGCGATCGCGATCCCTCGTCTTCCGCGCGTCGGGCGCACGGACCTCGAAGCGAGCGCCGACCGGCTGGCATCGACGATGAGCTATCTCGCCGACGAGGCGTCCCTGCGCGGCCGCATCTACCGGCTGACTCTCGATCTGGACGCCGGCGACTGGCAGGTCGCCGCGCTCGCGCCGTTCGCGGCAACCGACGACGTCGCGGCGCGCGCCGAGTTTCACGAAGATAAGGACGATCCGCTCGCGCGTTCGGTTACGCTGCCGGGCGGAATCTCGTTCGACGCCGTGCTCGACCACGACGGCGAGACGCGCGCCGGTCAGCGTGCGATTTACTTCCTTCCCGAAGGCCTGACCGAAAACCTGAGCGTGCGGCTCGTCGACGACGAAGGCCGCGAGACCGTCAGCGTACTGCTCGATGCCGCCAAAGGCGCTGCCCATCGCGAGGACGTCGTCGAGGCGGTTCCATGATCCGGCCGTCACAGCGACGCCGCGCGCGACGACTGCGCCAGCGCGGGTTCACGCTGCTCGAAGTGCTGGTTGCGACGGCGATCCTCGGAGTCGCGGTCGTTACGCTCCTCGGCCTTCACGGGCGCAATCTGTCGCTGTCGGCGGAAGCCGAGACATTGACCGTTGCTGGAACGCTTGCCGGCGACGTGCTCGCCGTCGCGCGGCTCGAACCGGTGATCGAGGTCGGCGCTACGCACGGAACGTTCGCAGCCCGCCGCAGCGACGCCGACGGTCACCACGTCCTTTATGGCGGCGCGCTTTCACCCGATTTCGTCTGGACGCGCGACGTGATGCCGACCGCGCTGCCGACGCTGCTGCAGATTCGCGTGCGGATTCATCTTGCCGGAGAAGACCGCACGCTTGCGGAGCTGTGGGCCGCTGTGCGCGCGCCCGGGATCACGACGCCGTGAGGCGTTCGGGCCGCATGAGGCTGTCGGAGCACTTCCGTGGTCGCTTGCCGCTCCGCTCCGGCAAACCCGTGCGCGAACGCGGCATGACGCTGCTCGAGCTTCTCGTCGCGCTCGCGATCTTCGCCGTGATCGCAAGCGCGCTGTTCCCGGTCGTCAATGGCGCCATCTCGAGTCGCAGCGATGCGACCGCGCGAACCTCGCTCGATTCGGAAGCGCGCGCGATCCTCGATCGGCTCGAGCAGGACATCGCCGGCAACATCGATGCGGGTTTTGCGGGACCCGTGCCGCCGCGTTTCTACTCCCCCGCTCCATCGGGACGCTCCGCGATGAGCGAGCGCGTCATCCTCGAGACCACGACGCTGGTCGCGCGCGGCGTCGCCAGCGCAGACGCGTTCGTCGGCGGCGAAAACGTGCAGGCGCTTTCGATCGGGCGCGGCGACCAGGCCCATGTGCTGTGGAGCATCGACGACAACGGACGACTGCTGCGGCAGGAGATCCGGCCGCCGGCGATCGCGCCTGCAGACTGGAGCACGGTCCCGTACGAAGTGCTGAGCGAGCGCGCCGGCGTCGTGCTCGAATTCTACGAGCCCGACGTATGGCTCGACACGTGGGATTCGGGCGAGCCCGGACCGCACCACGGCCGCTCGCCGGTCGCGGTGCGCACGACGCTTACAATGGAGGACGGCGGCAACGTGCCGTTCGAGCTCGTCTCGACCGTCCTCGTACCGGTCGTCGACACCTTCAAACCGCCGGCTCCCGGCGGCGGTAGCCCGCCATGAAACGCGGCGAACGCGGCATCGCGCTGCTGCTCGCGCTGCTGGTCATGGTGCTGCTGACGGTCATCGTCGTCGAGTTCACGTTCTCGACGCAGGTGGATTACCGGCGTTCGGCGATGTGGGTCAACGGCCGCCGCGCAGCGTTCGTCGCCGACGGCGGCGTCATGCTTGCGAGCGAGGTCCTGCGCCAGGACTCGGTCTACGGAAGCACCGACTCGCTGTCCGACATCTGGGCGCGCGAGCTGCCGCCGATCGACACCGGAGCCGGAATGCTTTCGGTCCGCATCGAAGACGAGCAGTCCAAGCTCAACCTGAACACGCTTGCGACGGGCGCGCTCTCGCCTGCCGGCCGCCAGTTCCAGTCGCTGCTCGACAAGCTCGGCCTCGATCCGTCGCTGGCGATTCCACTTGCCGACTGGCTCGACAAGAACCACGACCCGGGCCCGGGCGCGCTCGGCGCCGAGAACGACTGGTACGCGAGCGCGAAGCCGCCGTACCTGCCGCGCAACGGCATGATGCGAAGCTATGCCGAGCTCGCGCTCGTGCGCGGCTTCACGCCGGAGGTGCTCGCGAAGATCCGCCGTTTCACCACCGTGCTGCCCGAGGTGGACCTGCAGGTGAACATCAACACCGCGCCGGCCGAGGTGCTGCGCGTGATCGATCCGCGGCTCGACAACGAGCAGCTCGTCCAGGCCCTGATCACCGCCCGCGCGGCGACTCCATTTGCGAAGGCTGCCGCCGTCCGGACCGTTCCCGGCATGGACGCGTTCGGCGAACAGGAGATCGACCGGCTGTTCAGCTTCTCGAGCCGCTGGTTCCGAGTCCGTTCGACCGGCGACGTCGGCGGCGCGATGCGTTCGGAGGAGGCGCTGCTGCAGCGCGACAGCGGCAACTCGAAGATCTACTACTTGCTCCCGCGCCGCGGACCGAACATCGTCGGCCTCGACTCCGGGATTCGCGCACGCATCGACGATTCGAGCCTGCTTGGCGCAAGCCCGAGATGAGCGCCGCGCCCGGATATGCGATAACGTCGCCTGTGGTTGGCCGCAAGAGCGCCGAGTCGGAACGAACGTGAAACCCAAAGTGAGCGCGAGAGCGCGAACATACGACTGGCCGCGAACATAAAATGAGCAGCAAGACCCTCGCCGTCACGTCCCATGCCGGCCGCACCACCGGTGCGGTCATCGAGTCGAGCATCGGCTCGCTCGTGGTCTCGGATGTGTTCGATCTCGATTCGACCGGCCCTGCGCGCATTCCGGTGCGTGGGCCGTTCGACCGGATCGTTGCGACGCTCGAGCCGGAAGCGGCGGCCTTTCGAATCCTGACTCTTCCGTTCCGCGACCGCCGCAGGATTTCGCAGGCCGTCGGTCCTGCCCTCGAAGGCCACGTGCCGCTGTCGCTCGACGACGGCGTGCTCGCGTGGGATTTCACCCGCCCCGCTGCCGCGACGAGCACGGTGCTGGCCGCAATCGCCGAGACCTCGCGTGTCGCCGAAACCAAGGCCCGCCTCGTCGAGCTCGGCATCGACGGCGAGCCGCAGAAGCTCCTGTGGGCTCCGTCGGTCATCGTCATGGCGTACCGCCACGCGGTCGGAGAGCGTGAATCGTTTTCGATCGTCGATTTCGGCGATGGCGGTGCGCTGGTCGCCCGCATCGAAGAAGGCTCGCTTTCCGTGCTGCGCGTGCTCGCGCCGTGCGACGACGAGCTTCTGCTTCGAAACGTCGCGTGGTCGCTGGCCGCCGTTCCCGGCGATCCGCTGCGGACCTTTGTCGGTGGACGTGGCGGCTCGCGGCTCATCGATGCGCTGCGCGCGCGCCTTCCCGAGCATTCGTTCGAGCCGCTTCCGGTGCGCGCTCCGGTGCAGGGATTCGAGGGCCGCGACTGGCGCGAGATGACGTCGCTTGCCGGCCTGCTGCTGGCCGCAAGCGGCGATGCAATCTCTCCGGTGATCGACATGGAGACCGGCGCCGGATCGATCTTCGGCGTGCAGACGCTGCGCGAGATCCAGAGCGAAGCCGGTCCGGTGCTGCGCTGGGCGGCGGCGGCAGCGATCCTCGCGGTCATCGCCGTCGGCATCGACTACGTCCAGCTTTTTGCCGAGCGGCGCATTCTCGCCGGACGCGCCGAGCAGATCTATGCATCGGCGATGCCGTCGGGAAGCGGCGGCGCAGGCCGCAAGATCAAGATGGAGATGCGTCTTCGCGAGCTGTCCGGCAAAGCCGAGACGGCCGGTACCGGCGGCGGCGGATCTCCGCTGTCGCTTCTGGCCGCGCTGTCGCGCGACATTCCGAAGAGTCTCGACGTGGTCGTCGACCAGGTCGATCACGCTCCGCCGTCGGCAAAAGTCGCCGGCCACGCCGACTCGTTCGAAGCCGTGACGAAGATGCAGGACGCGCTCGAAAAAGGCGGCGCGTTCTCGCGCGTCGAGGTCAAGGACGTGCACGCCGCGGTAAGCGGAACCGGCGTCGAGTTCCTGCTCGAGCTGACGACGAACACAGCGGAGGCCGGCGCATGAACGCGCGCCTGCATCAGGCCCAGCTTCTCGTTGCGCGGCTGAGCCCGCGAGAGCAGCGGCTGGTCGCGATCTTCGCGAGCCTCGTTGCGGCCGTCGTGTTCTGGTCACTCATTGTCTCGCCGTTTCTCGGCGGTCGCGACAAGGTCCACCACGAGATCGACGGATTGCGCAGCGAGCTCGGCGATCTCGAGTCCCTCGCGCGCCAGATCCGCCAGGTGCAGACCGACGCGCCCAAGGGCGGCGCGTCGGCGGCCAAACCGACCGCTGACTTCTCCGTGCTGTCGTTCGTCGAAAAAGCGGCCGCGGCAAGCCTGCGGCCCGAATCGATCGCATCAATGAGCCCCGCGCGCAGAGCCCTCGAGGCCGGGCGCGTCGAGAGCACCGTCGAGCTCAAGCTTTCGTCGGTGACGCTCGGCGAGGTGGTCGCGCTTCTTCGCGCCGTCGAGGACGAGAAGAGCCCCGTCTACATCAAGCAGTTCTCGGTCAAGAAACGCTACGACGATTCATCGCGCTTCGACGTCACGCTGGTCACCGCCGCGACGCTGCCGGCCTAGCCGATGCTGCTGCGGTTCGTGCTCTTCGTCGTCGCGTTCGTGATCGGCGTCGTGCTGCTCGCGCCGCTCGACAAGTGGCTGCTGCCGCGGATCAAGGGTCCGCTCGCCGACGCCGGAGCCGATCTTCGTCTCGACGGCCTCCACTTCGCCCTTCCTGCCGGAATCCGTGCGACGGGCGTCGGCCTCGACACGGGAGTCGGCGGCGTCGACATCGATTCGATCTATTTCGGCATCTGGCGCGACTTCAACGCATCGGCGTGCGGCGGTCAGATCAAGGGCGACGTCGCGCGCGATCGCTTGCTTCTCAATCTTTCCAAGGTCGATCCGTCACGCTGCGTGCGTTTCGGCAAGATGGCGCTCGAGAGCACGCTCGACGGATCGATGACGCTTTCCGGCGTCGATCTTCTGCACCCGGTGTTCGGGCGCGACTCGTCGGCGCACATCGACGTGACGTCCGACGGCGGGATCTTTCGCGGCGTGCTGCCTCATGCCGGCGCCGGAGGCGCTGACCTTCCGCTCGGAGAATGGGAATTCAGCGAGCTCGTGCTGCGCGCAACGCTCACCGGCGGCGAGCTCAGCGTCGAGGAAGGCCATACGCTTACGAGCGGCGTCAAATGGGAGCTGCTCGGCGCGTCGCTACCGTCGTCGGACGCTCGCGGCGGACTCAAGGTGGACTTTCGAGCGCGGCAGGTCGACGACAATCCTCGCTCGCGTGCCCTCATCGGTTTGATGCCGAAGTCCACCGTGGACGCCGAAGGCTGGCACAACTACCGCGTGGTCGGGTCGATGAATGCGCCGCGGGTTATTGCCGTAAACTGACGTCGGCTTCATCGCAGGCGTACGGCTTGTGCTGCCGTGATGCGCTGCACTTGGCTTGCTGGTGGCCAGCGTTCATAACTCTGGCATTCGTGACCCTGCCGGTCACGCGACATCACTGAGGAGTACGCCGTGAAAAAGTCTATTGTTGCATTGGTTTGTCTCGCAGCGCTCGCAGGTATGAGCATGACGTCCACGTTGGCGGTCGCCGATCCGCTGGTCGTGCGCGCGGACGACAACATCGAGAAGGTGCTCGCTGCGCAGAAAGGGAAAGTCGTGACCGTGCATGTCGGCGGCGGACCGGAGCTGACTGGGACGGTGACTTCGGTGTCGTCGGAGATCGTGCAGCTTGGGGCGCTGACCGGGAAGGAATTTTATGATGCGGCGATTCGGACGGCGGATATCAGTGCGGTGATTGTAAGGACGCACTGAGGAGCGGTAGGCACCGTCGAGTTCCTCATCTATCACCTGCTGCTGTCGTTCGTGGATCGCGTGAGCCGCCTGCCTCGCGATTCGACGGTGCCCGAAACCATGCGCCTTTAGCGCGAGAACATTGCATTGAAGGCACAGCGCGAGGCCCTGCTGGGCGCGGGCCGGGCCGGCCATCCCTTGCCTTACCGCCGGCGGAACTATCAATAGCAGTCGATGAGCGCCGCGTCCCGTCGTGCACCTCTCGTGACTGCTGTCGTCGTCCTGTCCGCGTCGCTGGCGTTTGCGGGTGAGCTCGTCGAGATCGGCGAGCCGTTCGTCATCGCCGATTCGTCAAGCTTTGATGCCTATGCGACGGACGTCGCGATGTTTGCCGACGGTCGCGCGGTGATAGTGTGGGATGAGAATCCACTCGGGCCGAGAGACCCGAGTGACGTACGCGGTCGAATCCTCTACGCCGATGGCACGCCAGCCACGGACATTTTTGCGATCAACGATTTCCGTATGGGTGCACAGAGTAACCCAAGCGTTGCCGTGTCAGGCCACCGCCTTCTCGTCGCATGGTCCGGCCGGAGCGCCAATGACTCCTCCGGTGTCTCGGGGCGTATCTTCGAGAGCGACGGCACGCCCGTCGGGCCTGCATTTCTGCTGCACGAGGCGACGACCGCGGACCAGGAGCGTGGCGTCAGCGTCGCGCGCGACGGCGATGGCTTCGTTGCGACCTGGGTCCGAACCGCAGGTGTTGATGGCGTCCGCCTTGGGCCCGATGGCAGCGTGCGCGGCAGGTTTACGCAGTTGGTCGAAAATCCGCGTCAGGCGGCTATCACGGGGTTGCCTGACGGAAATCTGGCTCTGCTCTGGAGCTCCAGTCACCTTGTTCCGAATGGTCACAGCGACGCGGAAGCAGGCGTCGTCGACGGTTCGATCTTGTCGAATACCGACGAAGTGCTGCACCACTTCGTTCTAAATGAGGGTCGCCCAAGGTTAAAGTACGACTTCGTCACGGACGGAAACGAGAGGCTCAGTACTGCCACGTCCGCGAGTGGGGAGTTCAGCGCAGTGTATGACAGCTCCGTGAGCACCTACGTCGACGACGACAACTATCTCAGAGACGGCTACAACCTCGGCGCGCGCATCGAGCGCTTCAGTTCGGCCGGCGGAACATTCGGGAGCTACATTCTCCCCGCCCAGTCGGCGCAAGGCAGGTCCGGCGGCGTCGCCGTCACGGCGGGCGGCAACATTGTCAGTGCCTTCAACGACGTAGATCTGCTCGACGGCAGTGGCGTGTTTCTGCGCGCCTTCGATTGCAACGGCGACATGGCGCAGCCGGGGATGGTTCGAGTAAACAGCGAAGACGCCTACATCGCAGGTCCCGTCTCCATTGCCGTCGACGAGCATGGGCAAGCGCTCGCGGTCTGGACCGAACGCAGCAGCGACAAGCAGAGGTTTCCCGTCTTTGGTCGGCGATACCGCATTGAAGACGCCTGTTCCCTCTGCGGAGATGCGGACGAGAACGGAGAGGTGACGGCGGTCGATGCGCTTCGTGCTCTGCGTACCAGCGTTGGCCTCGAAAACTGCACTCCTCAGCGTTGCGACACTGATGGCTCGGGCAGAATCGGGTCCGGCGACGCACTACGGATTCTTCGTGCTGCCGTGGCCGGAGGCCGGACGCTGCGATGCAGCGCCGCTCGGCGGGCGGCTCTCGCTCTCAGCGCCAGTTTGGATGGGTACTCGTATGAAACGCGAGCGTCAGCGATGCCGCTCTCGGACGGCAATCAGGCGGTCCTGGCGGCGATCGACCGCGACGCGACGTACACGCTCGCGTCACTTAGTGTCGACGAGCAGCTTCACGTTGGAGATCCGCAGACACTGTCAGAGCTCCCTTCGGAAAGGGGGATCGGTGTCGATATCAACGCATGCACGAGTCCGGCCGGGCTCGCAGTGGCGCTCGGCGACTACGATGAGTCCTCCGATCCGGGACTCCACACGGATCTGGCCAATGTGCTGGCGAAACCCACCGCGGGCGACCTGGTCACAGTGAACAGCAACCTCTTTGGTTCCCAGTACGGCGGTGATGTGGCCTGCCTGGCTGACGGCCGAAGCGCGTTTGCCTGGATTAGTACCTGCGACGCTTACCAGTGGCCCGATGGGCCGTCACTGCGACCGGACGTATGCGATGAAGAGCCCGTCGATGGGATCTACCTGCAGATTGTGGACACCGACGGAAACAAGAACGGACCTATGCGGCGCGTGGGCGACGTCGCCGGTTGGCCGTCGATCGCCCCTGCCGGCGGAGAGCGGCTTGTGGTCGCGGCCGGCGGGATGATCGATATCCGGTCATCGGATGGAGAATCTATCGATCGCATCGACGGACCGAACGACACCTATGTCTCCGATCTGGTCTGTGTCGGGAGCCTCTGCGCCCGGGCGGGAGACGGGGGCGTACTGATACTGAATCTCGACGATGTCGCGTCGCGCTTCACGGCCATCCTGCAGGACTCGTTCTATATCGGCAATCGTTTTGTCTCCGCTTCACAGCCGCGTGTGGCTTGTATGAGCAACGGTGCCTGTCTGGCCGCCTACCTCATCGAAGAGAACAACTTCGATACTCACATCATCGAATATCACGGCATCTACGCGCGCCCCTTCGACCTCGCGACGGGGGCAGTCGGAGAGGCGATTCACCTGCAGAACACGGACGGTTACTCCTACGATCCGCAAGTTGCATCGCTGGGTCCTCGAAGCTTTCTCGTGAAGGTCCACGGAAACGATGCGCTGCTCCTGCACCGGGTGGACCTCGACTGATCTGCGTCTGTCGAACGGGATCCCATTTTTCGGTCGCGACCGGCGCGACGTCGCAACGCTATGAACCCAAAGGCCTTCTCAGGCCCTCGCGAGTTGGGACTCTCTGAGATTCTCTCAAAAAGGTTCGTCCAGCCGACCGAATGCGGAGCCAAAACTCTTCCACAACAAATCTCTCTCTCGCGGATACTCCGCGTCGCTCTGACCAACGGAGTGGCGCGAATTGCGCCCAGGCAGCGCTGCGAGCCGGTGCCAGTCCGCTTAGCAGCTAGGTTTGAGCCTGCGACTTGGTTAACGCGCTAACGCCGCTCGACGACGGCATCGGCGTTGATTCAACTTGGGCCGGAGTGCTAAACGTTCGCCGCCCTTCGTCCGATCCTGGGCGATGCAGGCTGGAGGATCCCCATGAGACATCACAGCTCGTCCCGAATCGGCGTCGCGTTGGCCCTCCTACTCGCATTCGGCGGTCGAGAGGCGTTAGCGGACGACTCTGTCGTGGAGATAAACACCTGCGGTCAGGTGCTTCAGGGAGGCGGGTTCCTTTCGGCCGATCTCGACTGCTCTGCCGAGACGGTCGATGCGCCGACGGTGATACTCGGCAACAACGGTACACTGGACCTTCGAGGGTTCACGCTGACCGGCCGGTCCTCGAGCGGGTTTCTCGCAACCGTATTCTGCTCGCGACACTGCACGATCCTCGGACCCGGCACGATCGTCGGATCGTCCGTCAGCAACGATCTCTCCGATGATCTTCAGAATGTCGTCGGCACGGATAACGACCATCTTGGCGGGTCGATAGTGAACGTGGAGAACGCAACGATTACCGGCGGCGGAGTAGGCATTTATGCGCACCAGGTGAACGTGGATCATGCGGTCATTACGAACAACCGCAGCGTCGGAGTCTGGTCGTGGCGAGTAAAGATCGACGATTCGGAAATTTCCGGAAATGGCCTGGGCTCTTTCGGCATGGCACGTCACGGTGTCCTCAGTGTCATCAAAACACGAGTCCGCAATTCGACGATCACCGGCAACGCGAGGAGCGGCGTGTCGGGCCGGCGTCTCAGTATCATCGATTCCACCGTTACCGATAACCAGGTGTATTCGGACTGCACGACGAAGGTTTGCGTGGATCTCGAGGCGGAGGCTTTGCGCGTCCCCGGTACAACATGCGGCACCAGCCTCGATTCGACACGGCCATCTCCGTCTCAGCCGGGATCGTACGTCGGTCAGCCGATTACTGATTCGTACAAGACTTTCGGCGTCTGTACCGACGACTGAATCACTGATCATTCTGCCCTCGCGGCCGGTTGTTGTAGCCGACTTCTGAAAATCCTGCCCAGCCAGCGGCGAATCACGACGGAATCGAGGAGTCCTTACTCGATATAAGCGAAGACGTTCGGTACTTTCACGACGATGCTTGGCAGCGCATTGACGACGACTCCGAATGAAGTCGTTCTTTGTTCGCTCGAATCGCACAGCGAGGAAACTGGATGCGCCTCTGGGGCTATGATCTGGAAGCGGCCGCCCCAGACTTGGAACCACATGTCACCGATATTTAAGCATCAGTCCTGGCTGATATCTCTCTTCGCGGTCGTGTTCCTCTTTGCCGCTCCGAGCAATGATGCAACGGCCTTCGCTGACGAGTCCGATGTCCCCTCAGCGCGAGCGCAGCCTACGCGGGTCTCCGTTGAATCCCTGGGAGTCCGATATGATGACAACGGTGCGCACGCGGAACTGGAGATTCGAAACGCCGGCAAGCAAGCAATTACCTATGGCGGCTATTCTTCCACCAGCCCCGCCTATCGCACGCAATGTTTCACAAACGGGTCCTGGAAAGACGAAGCGGAGGGTTGGTGCGGCAATGGATTGGAGACTCAAACACTGCGCCCGGGTCAGAAAATCCGCTTCACCGCCCCACTCTGCCCTTTCCCCCAATCGACGAAGATTGGTGTTGTAGTGGGAACACCGCAGGACAAAGCCGGGCAACCAGTCTGGAGTGAAGCCATCGTCGAAAAAGTGCGATGACTACGTCTCGCTGCCTGCTGGATTAACCATTGGGCTGCAGATCGAGTTCTCCCGCGCCTTCCATAAACAAGCGGCTCTCTTCAGCGCTCGCCCGCAGCGCAGGCCGGACAGCTAAGCGGCACATCGTTCCCCACCGAAACCATCAGCACGCGCACGGCGTCGCTGACCGTCGTCTTGCCGGAACCGTCTGTATCGCATCGGCAAGCGGCGCATTGATCCAAACCCACCGCCGAGCGAAGCACGCGCATCGCATCGCGAACATTGATGCGGTCGTGTCCTGTCGCATCGGCGTCGCCGACGCAGGTCGCGTCACCGCAAACAGCGTCCTCGTCGCGCATCAGGCAGTACCACTGCGCCTCCACGTCCTCGTCGAGTGCATTGCCGATTGACCTGATTCGGACGAATCGCCTATCCGACTCCGCGGCGAGTGCAGCGAAGCCATCCATGAATGCATTTGTCGCGTTCGAGCCGTCGGGGGTCGCGAGAAACATCCGGTATTGAAATTCCAGCAGACCAGTGCAGCCCGGCGTCATCGCGGCGATGGGCGTATCGTAACCGCCCCACGGCTGCGGGCTCCTGACGATCACTCGCACCGGGCCGAGATCGTTCCCCGCTGCATCCAGCCACTGCCCGAGAAGATCCGTGCCACCGCCGTCAGGCGTCGACCACACAACGAGATGCCGTCCATCTTCGCATGCCATGACCGAAGGTTGGGCAGTCGGAGTTCCCGACGCCAGGATCCGGGGTTCGGATAGAGAACCATCCTGCGCGATCCATGACACCTGCACCACGCCCAGCGAGGACCACGCGACAACGTAGCGTCCGCCGGGAAGAGCCGCGATCGGCAAGGTCTGGAGCATGGAATAGAGCGATCCTTGGGCTACCGGTAATTCGTCCGACATCGGCTTTCCGCTGGTATCGAAGCGACGAACGACAAGCGTCGCGTCGGAAAGCAGGGGCGTCCGGTTGTACCATGCGACGAGGTAGCTGCCGTCGTCTCCCGCTGCGACGTCCCCGGGACTTTGATAACCGGTGGCATCGGCGTGGACCTGCATCTCTCCTCCGTCCGCGGTCGTACCGTCGGTGTCCAGCGTTCGCAGAAAAACGCCGCCATCGTCTCCTCTGTTGCCGGCCTCTGCCTGGTAGATCACCGCTGACGAACCATCCGCGGCGTGCGCAACTCTCGGATAGAGCGTTGGAAAGCTGGTATGAGTGGGATCGAGGAGGAGTTCCTCACTTGTCGGCCCCGTATCGCTAAGGAAGCGTGCCCAGACCCCGCCGCCTCTCGTGCTTTCTGCGTGCGGCCCGCTCCACACGACGATCGCTTCATGCGGCGCGACAACCGCGATGTCAGGCCAGGCTTGATGCCCGTATCGCAAGCCGTTGACGACGATGCCGGGCCCATCCGCCTCGACATTCACGGTTCCGTGGGACGACTCGGCGCCCATAAACGGCGATAGAGCGGCCAGGAAAGCGACGAAAAACGCACGCACTGGCGAACCATGACGACCCACCATGGCTCGGTCAATCCGTTGACGAAGTGGCCAGCGCTGCGTCGCGACTGCGGAATGTCGTCAGCGGCGATGCGCTGCCTTTCACCGCGACAGCATTCGCGGTTCGAGCAAACGCAGCGGCGCTAGGGAACGACGCACGACCCGGACTGATTGCAGACCCTGGGATACGAGAACGTCCCGCTAAAATCCGAACAGTTCCCCTCAGCCCACTTCGTTCCGCAGTACGAAAGCGAATCTTTCTGGCAGCAGGTGCCACCCGTACCGGGAGGTGCAACGCACGTTCCTGACGCGTCGCAGATCGTATTTGCGGCCCCTGCCTCGGCGTTGGCGAGGGTGATCGTACCGTCCGTAAGGCAGGCAAACGGGTCTGCGGCCCCGCCTCCGGCGCAATACGACCCGTTGCTGCAGCAACCACCTGTGTTCAGCACGGCACACGGCGCGATGTCGCACTTCGTCGCCATCACCGACTTGCCGTCCGTGCCGTTCTTCTTCGCGACATCGGCACCGCCGTTACCGCAGACCGCGCAATAGTAGACGGAGGTCGTGTCGTCGGCGCTATGGACGCGAATCGCCATCGAGACCGGAAGCTGGTCTACGAGCCCGTCCAGATTGAACCGCCGGTCCGCCAACGGCTGCACCTTCACCTTCAGTTTGCCGGGGGAGATCGCGATCTCCTTCCCGCACGTCAGATTCTCCGCGCCGTCGCCCGTGCAAGTGGTGCTCGTCCACGTTGCCGACTCGCCCGTCGTCGGGCTGAACGCGACGAACTCCGCCGCCGTGACCGAAGCATTCGCGTACCCGTCGGACGGAGCGATCGCGGCGTCCTGCACCAGAAGCTGAACCTTTCGCTTCTCTGCGTCGGCGTTGTCCTTGATCTTCATTTTCTTGGCCGAAACATTGTCGACGTCGACGGCACCGGCCGAGGCTACGAACAGTGCGATGAGCGCAACGACGTGCGCGGCACGAATGATTACAGGCTTCATGGCTCCCCTCCCTGTCGAAAAAGAATCGAGGTCATGCATCCGTGACCTCGACATTCATTGTGCTGTCCTGGCAGCAGTTCTGGATGGCTCTTTTTATGCAAAAGTGACGGAATCGAGTCAAGAAAATCGCTCCCACACGCTGTGTACGAGGCCGGCCGGCGCCGAGACGCTCCGCGGCATGCGCTGCGAATAGCGGCCCGTTGATGTCTCGTCGCTCGTCGGGAAACCCTCTTCTCGCCGGCAATCACCCGCGGCGGCCGGCGATACCGAGCAGCGAGCCCATGTGTCGCGCGATCATCAACTCTTCGTCGGTCGGGATCACCCACGCCGACACCCGGCTGTCGTCCGTACTGATCTTCGGCCCGTGCGATGCGTTCGCACCGGCATCGAGCGCGACACCGAGCCATGCGGATGCATCGACGATGCGCCGCCGGATCTCCACCGAGTGCTCGCCGATCCCCGCCGTGAACACGATCGCGTCGACGCCGCCGAGAACGGCCGCGAACGCGCCGATGTGCCGCGTCACCTGGTAGACGAAGTAGTCCACCGCGAGGCGAGCCGACGGCTGCGTGCTCGCCAGCAGATCCCGCATGTCATTGCTGATGCCCGAGATGCCGAGCAGGCCGGACTGCTTGTACAGAATATCTTCCACTTCCGCTGCGCTCAGGCCGAGCGTCTGGAAGAGATGAAGAACCACGCCCGGATCGATGGAGCCCGGCCGCGTGCCCATGCAGAGCCCGTCGAGTGCCGTGAAGCCGAACGTACAGTCGATCCCTTTGCGTCCGGTCATCGCGCACAGGCTCGCTCCGTTGCCGAGGTGCGCGACGATCACACGGCCGTCGGCGATTTCCGGCGCGACTTCCGGCAGCACGGAAGCGATGTATTCGTAAGACAGGCCGTGGAAGCCGTAACGCTGCACACCGGCGTCGCGAATCGTCTTTGGCAGCGGCACGAGGTCGATCACCTCCGAGTGCCCGCGGTGGAAGCTCGTGTCGAAACACGCCACCTGCGGCACGCCCGGAAAACGCTCTGCGACCGCCTCGATCGCATCGATGTTATGCGGCTGGTGGAGGGGCGCGAGCGGAATCAGCGCGCGAAGATCGTCGAGCACCTCCGGCGTTACGATGCGGGGACCGATGTACGCAGAACCGCCGTGCACGACGCGGTGCCCGGCACCGACCACGCGTGCGCTACCGAGATTCGTGCGCAGCCACTGTGCCAGTACGTCGAGCGCGGCGCGGCCGTCGCGCACGGTGTCGTCGAGCACTCTGTCCGCAAGTGACGTCCCGGCCGCGTCTTTGATCGACAGGTGCGGCGTCGCGCCAATGCCGTCGATCTGTCCACGCGACTGAACTCGCCACGTCGCGTCGTCCGGGCGGCAGTACACGCAGAACTTGAGGCTCGACGAGCCGGCGTTGAACACGAGCGCGTAGTCATCCATGGCCGGCTCTGTACAGCTTAACTGTCCGGGCCGTTCAAGCCGCACACCTCCCGCGCCACGGCCGGCGGCCGGAAAAACTCCTCGATGCGCTCGAACACCTGATGGTCGGCGCCGTGGCGGCGCACGACCAGCACGTCCTCGAGCTTCTCGAGCTGCTTGATCATCTGCGCGAGCCGCGCGTTCTCGACCACCCGCAGCCAGATGCGGCTCATCGCACCGTCGCCGACCGGCATGACGAGGATGCCTTCGACGTTGTACGCGCGGCGCGAGAACAGGCCGACCACGTGCGACATGACGCCAGCGTGATTGTGGACGTCGAGCTCGAGAACGGCGCACTCTGCCGGCGAGCCTTCGGTGAATGCCTCTCGATCGATCGTTTCTTGTTGCAGTGAGCTCATCGCTTAACCTCCGATCATGTCGCAGTTGGCGGCGCCGGGCGCGACCATCGGCAGCACCTGCTGGTCGCGATCGATGCTGGCGTGAATCAGGGCCGGACCGCGAAGGGCCAGCGAACGCCGCAGTGCGCTGCGTGCATCCAGCTGCGTGTCGAGATCGACGGCGTGGATGCCGAAGCCTTCGGCGATGCGCAGGAAGTCCGGTTGCCGCGCGTACTTCGACGCAAACGAACGGGCTCCGTAGAACAGCGTCTGCTGCTGGTGCACGAGGCCGAGCGCGGCGTTGTCCATCAGCACGATCTTGACGTTGACGTTCTGATCGGCCGCCGTCGCCAGCTCCTGCACGTTCATCAGGATGCTGCCGTCGCCGCTGAAGCAGACCACCGTCCGCTCCGGCTCGGCGAGCGCCGCACCGATCGCGGCCGGCAGGCCGAAGCCCATCGTGCCGAGGCCACCCGACGTCAGCCACTGGCGCGGGCGGCGAAGCGGATACGACTGCGCAACCCACATCTGATGCTGTCCGACGTCGGTCACGATGATTGCCTCGTCGTCGAGACATCCGGCCACGGCGCGGATCAGCCCGTAGTGCGTGCGGACGTCGTCGTCGCCAGGCGTGCGCAGCGGATAGGCCTCCTTCAGATCCGCGACTCGTGATCGCCACAGCACGCGCGCGTTCGGCTTCACGATCGGAAGCAGGCGCTCGAGCACGTCGGTGACGTCGCCAGCTATGCCGACGTGCGCATCCTTGATCTTGCCGAGCTCGGACGCGTCGATGTCGACGTGCACGATCTTCGCGCCCGAGCAGAACGCGGCCACCTTGCCCGTCGCGCGATCGTCGAAACGCGCACCGACGGCCACCAGGAGGTCGCACTCGTCGAGTGCCAGGTTGGTGCAGCGCGCGCCGTGCATGCCGAGCATGCCGAGCGAGAGCGCATGGTCGGTCGGCATCGCGCCGAGCGCCATCAATGTCATCACCGTCGGAAGCCCGGCCTTTTCCGCAAGCGCCAGTGCGAGCCGGCTCGCGCCCGAGTGCACGACGCCGCCGCCGAGGTAGAGGATCGGACGCTCGGCCGCGTCGATCATGGCCGCCGCACGCGCGATCGGATCATCCGCCGCCCGCGGCGCGCGCTGCGCTCGGCCGGGCTCGGGCCACTCGGAGATTTCGACGGCCTCGGTCTGCACGTCCTTGGGAATGTCGACGAGCACGGGGCCCGGCCGCCCGGACGCCGCGATGCGAAACGCTCGCGGGATCACGTCGAGCAGCTCGGCGGCCGAGCTGACCAGGAAATTGTGCTTGGTGATCGGCACGGTCAGGCCGTACGTGTCCACTTCCTGGAACGCGTCGGTGCCGATCATCGCGCGCGGCACCTGCGCGGTGATCGCGACGAGCGGGATCGAGTCGAGCTTTGCGTCGGCGATCGCGGTCAGCAGGTTGGTCGCGCCGGGCCCGGACGACGCCATGCACACCGCCGGCGTGCCGGCAGCCCGTGCCATGCCCTGCGCGATGAAGCCGGCGCCCTGTTCGTGACGGGCGAGCACGTGGCGAATGGCCTGCGACTGCGACAGCGCATCGTAGATCGGCAGGATCGCGCCGCCCGGAATGCCGGAGACAACTTCGATGCCCTGGCGCTCGAGCAGTCTCACGACGATCTGCGCGCCGGTCCATTTCTGTCTTTTTGCTTCGTTCATGGGGCTCTCCTCTCCAGACTGCCGGTAGTGCTGCGGTGCGATCCGGGGAGGGGCCAAAACGAAAAACCCCGCTCGGTTCGCACCGGCGGGGTTTCGGAAAAGTTCGTTTGTCTTTTAACTGGCTGGCTAGCCGACAACTTTTCCGCACGACGACGGTGCATATGCATGGATGCATACTACCGATACGCCGACCATCGAGTCGGAGGCGGAAAACAGCTTGCGGGCAGTGCGAGCGCTCATGGAGACCGGGTCATACAACGGATGCTTCGCCAAAGGCAAGCCGCAACGGCACGAGCGGGACCGGGTTTATTCTGCGTTCCGGACTTGACGCACGCCTTGCCATCCTGTTGAAAGATACTGCTTCCGCGCGCAGCGGTCCGGCCCTGGGGACGAGGGTCTGACAAAACAAGCGGCGGAATTCGTTCGCGGGGTCGAAAACAACAGGACTGGACCGGTTACCGGATGCACACTCCGAGATGAGAGCACTCCATTCGAAATGCGTTCGCGCGCTGCTGCTGGCGGCCCTTGCGGTCGCGCTGCCCGTCCGCGCGGCGCACGCCGACGAGGTCGCGACGCTCGAAGGCCTCGCGCCCGGGCTTTCGCGGGCGGCGATTCACGAAGCACTAACCGCCCTTCAATGCGCGAAAGCCAAGGGCATCTCGCCGGAGGCCGACCGCCTCGCGATCGTCGACTACACACGCTCGTCCACGGAGCGACGCCTGTGGATCTTCGACCTGCAGGAGAACAGGCTGCTGTTCCAGGAGTTCGTCGCGCACGGCAAAGGCTCCGGTCTCGACGTTCCGACCGAATTCTCCAACCACAACGGCAGCCACCAGAGTTGCCTCGGCCTTTTCGTCACCGACGAAACCTACCAGGGCGGCAACGGATACTCGCTGAAGCTGCTCGGACTGAATCGTGAGCTGAACGACCTCGCGTTCGCACGCAAGATCGTGATGCATGGCGCCGGCTACGTGAACCCCGAGAAGGCACGCGAGACCGGACGGCTCGGCCGTTCGTTCGGCTGCCCTGCCGTGCGGCCGCAGGTCGCGCGGCCGATCATCGATACGCTCAAGAAGGGCCAGTTCCTGTACGCCTACGGTCCGGGCTCCGCTGCAGCGGAGAACTGCGAGAGCATCGCGCTGTCGTCGCTCAACGAGCGCGAGACCGGCAACCCCGGCAGCCGCCGCTGACGATCACTTTCCGCTGCGGGCGTCGCCGCTCTGGCCACCCGCCAGAAGTCCGGCGGGAGCCGCCCTACCCTTATGCGCGCAGGCTTGTCGAGCGGTATGAATCGCGAGGCTGCGGCAGATAGAACAGACGCATGATGCACAGCGCACATGCGGAGCCGACTTCCGTTCGTCCAGCCAGCCGCAGCTTCACCAGCGCGACGGCGATTGCAGCCTGCGTTCCTCTGACGGCTCTGCTCACCGCGATGCCGGCCTTCGCGCTGATCGGCGCATCGTCGACCACGACGACGACCTTCGCGGGCACCACGACGACGACGTTTTTCGTGCCGGTCGATGTAACAGGCGGCGGAACCTTCGAGGGGAGCTTCCCGAAAGGTTCGTTCGATACCTATTCCTTCGACATCACGGAGCCGCGGGTCCTCGTGGCCGAGACCGACAACGGATTCGGCGGCTGTCCCGGCGACACGATCGTCGAGCTTCGCCGTCCGGGAGCGCCCGGCAAGTGCAACGGCGTCTACGGCGACAACCTGCCGTGCATTGCCTTCGACGACGACTCGGGCATCTCGCTGTGTTCGAAGCTCGTCCACTACATCGCCGAGCCCGGTACGTATGAGATCCGCGTGAGCGCCTACGGCGGTGCCAAACTCAACCGCTACTTCCTCCACGTGCAGTTCGTCGAGGTCGAGTGCGGCAACGGCGAGAAAGAGCTGAGCGAAGACTGCGACGACGGTAATCTCGCCAGCGGAGACTGCTGCTCGTCGACCTGTCACAAGGAGCCGGCCGGCACCGCGTGCGACGACGGCCTCGGATGCAACGGCGCGGACACCTGCGATGCCAGCGCGTCGTGCAGCCAGCATGCCGGCAACACGTGCCCCGGGAACGACGGCGACGCCAACTGCGCGGAGTCGTGCAGCGACAGCGCGAGCGGCTGCACTAACCCCGACCCGAACGGCAGCCCGTGCGATGACGGGATCTTCTGCAACGGAGCCGACACATGCTCGGGCGGAAGCTGCAGCGTGCATGAGGGCTCGCCATGCCCCGGGCCCGACAACGACAACGACTGCTCCGAGACCTGCAACGAGCAGCTCCACGCGTGCAACAGTCCTGATCCGAACGGCAGCGCGTGCGACGACGTCGACGCGTGCACCGGCCCATCGACCTGCAATGCTTCGGGCACCTGCGTCGCGGGTGCGCCGCTCGATTGCGATGACCACAACAGCTGCACCACCGACCAGTGCATCTCCATCCAGGTCGGCTGCCAGAACACCCCGATTCCCGATTGTGTTCCTGCCTTCGTTTGCGGCGATGCCAACGGCGACGGCACGGTGAAGGCGTCCGACGCGCTCGCGGTGCTCAAGGATGCGGTGGGCGGAGACCAGTGCGCCGCTAGACCCTGCGTCTGCGATGCCAATGGAAGCGGGACGCTGACGGCTGCAGATGCGCTCGCCGTGCTCAAGGCGGCAGTCGGCGCGCCGGTCACGCTGGCCTGTCCTTGCTGACGCCACGCGCGCCGCTCGCGCGGCACAGTGACGTCCGCAGCGCGATCCCGGTTCACGGCACCCAGTCGACCCGGTGATCGCGCAGATACGCATCCACCGCCGCGCCGATGGTCGGATGAAAGATCCCCTCGCCCAGCTGTTCCATGAGCTCGAAGCGCACGAGCTTTTCCTTCACCGGATCTTTCATCTCGGCGAAGTGCAGCTCGACTGCGGCCTGCCGGAGCATGGCCGTCAGCTCGCTCAGCATGTCGGCGGCAGTCACATCCACGCTGGTCACGGGCTCGGCGGCGATGATCACCCGGCGAATCGAATCGGGAGCCGCGCCGATCGCCTTCAGCAGGCACTGCTGGAACAGCTCGGCGTTGGCGAAGAACAGCGGCGCGTCCCACCGGAACAGGACCAGCCCGGGCACGAGGCGCGCGTCCGGATACCGGGTGATGTCGTGATAGCCGCGCACGCCGTCGACTCGCCCGAGCACCGCGAAGTACGGCCGCCAGCCGTCCCAGAGAAATTCGATCACGGCCAGCACCACCGCGATGCAGATCCCCGGAACGGCGCCGAGAATCATCACGCCCGCGAAGCACGCCATCGACAGCCAGAACTCCCACTGCTGGATCCGGAATATCCGTTTGAGATCGGCGATCTCGAACAGCCCTAATGCAGCGGCAATCACCACCGCCGCGAGCGCACTGTTGGGCAGGTGCTGGAGCAGGTTCGGAGCCGCAATCAGCAGCAGTGCGACGGCGAGCGCGCTGACGACTCCGGTCACCTGCGTTCTGGCGCCGGCGGCTTCCGCGACCGGCGTACGCGACGAGCTGCTGCTGATCGGAAAGCCCTGAAGGAAGCCCGCCGCCAGATTGGCCGCGCCGAGACCGACCATTTCCTGGTTGGGATCGACGTACGTGCGGGTGCGTGCGGCATACGTGCGCGACAGCACGCTGGTATCGGCGAATGCGACCAGTGCCGCAGCGACGCCGCCGAGCACAACGCTGGCGAGATCCACGCCGCTCGTCCACGGCAGCGCAAACTTCGGCAGGCCTTGCGGCATTCCGCCGAGAACCTTGACGCCGTGGCTGCCGAGATCGAACGCGGCAACGGTAATGGTCGCGAGCACCACGACGATCAGCAGCGTCGGCAGGCGCTTGAAACGTTTGAGCGCGAGGATGAGCGCGAGGCTGCCGCCTCCGACCGCAAAGCTGTACCAGTTTGCGCGCCCGGCGAGCAGAGCCTCGAGCAGGTTCCATACGTCCATGCCTGGACGCTCGCTCTGGATGGAGATGCCGAAGAGCTTCGGAGTCTGGCTGATCAGCACCGCAAGCGCGATGCCGTTCATGTAGCCGTAGCGAATCGGCTTGGACAAAAGCTCGGTGATGAAGCCGAGTCCGAAAAGTCCGGCGAGCATGCACACCGCTCCCGCGACGATCGCCATCATGCTCGCCACGGCGACCGCGCGCGACGGATCACCGCCGGAGAGCGGCAGCACCACGCCGAGAATCACCGCGGCCAGCGCCGAATCCGGTCCGAGCACGAGGATGCGGCTCGGACCGAAAACGGCGTACGTCAGCAGCGGCACGATGGTCGCGTAAAGGCCATAAACGCCCGGCACGCCGGCGGCTTCCGCGTAGGCAATCCCCGCGGGTACCAGCATGCTGGCAAGCACGAGGCCGGCGACCAGATCGCTGGCAAGCCAGCTGCGCTGATACTGCTCGAGCATCTGCACGCCCGGCAGCCAGCGCAGCCAGCCGGTGCGCGCAGTGGGAATGAGAAGCGACGTGTTCGCGGAGCTGACCTGCGGATCGATCGACATGCTCGAGCCCCTCGATGCGTCAGGGAATCCGTGAGGCGCCGATGGTGAATCCACGCGCAACACTATCGCACGGTCCGGTGCCCGATAAACGATCGCGTACCGGCCGGCCCGGCCGCCACGAATCGTTATCGGGTACCGGCAGCGACGATAGTCTGGTATGGGGCGGCAATGGAAAACAGCGAGATCATCCGGCGTGCGCGCAAACTGGCGAAACCGTTCCGCGTAACGGACGGAGATTCCTTCCGTCTGAAATCGGTGGACCCCGGCGACACCCTCGAACTGACCTCTGAGGACAAGCCTCGAGCGAAGGAAGCGCTCGCCACCGGTATCGAAGCCCTCGCCGAGCTGCAGGACATGCTCTACGCGCAGGATCGCTGGGCGGTACTATTGATTTTCCAGGCCATGGACGCGGCCGGAAAAGACGGCGCCATCAAGCACGTGATGTCCGGGGTGAATCCCCAGGGCTGCCAGGTGTACTCGTTCAAAGCACCGACCAGCGAAGACCTCGACCACGACTACCTGTGGCGCTGCATGAAGGTTCTGCCGGAACGCGGCCGCATCGGGATTTTCAATCGCAGCTATTATGAAGAGACGCTCGTAATCCGCGTGCATCCGGAGCTGCTCGCGATGCAGAAGATTCCGGACGAGCTCGTCACCAAGTCGATCTGGAAAGAGCGCCATCAGGACATCCGCACATTCGAACGGTATCTCGCCCGCAACGGCGTCGCCGTCTGCAAGTTCTTTCTTCACGTCTCCCGGGACGAGCAGAAACGCCGTTTTCTCGAGCGTCTCGAAAACCCGGACAAGAACTGGAAGTTTTCCGCCAACGACGCGAAGGAACGCAAGTACTGGGACAAGTACATGGACGCATACGAAGAGACGATCCAGGGGACCGCGACCAAGGCGGCGCCGTGGTACGTCGTTCCGGCGGACAACAAGTGGTTCACCCGGGTCGTGGTCGCTGCCGCGGTCATCGATACGCTTGCCGGCCTCGATCTCGCATATCCGAAAGTGAGCGACGACAAGCGCGCGGAGCTGGCCACGGCAAGGACAGCGCTGCTCGAGAACGGCTGAGCCGCCGCTACAGCATCGCGTCGAGCGCGAGAAGCGGCTCGACGCGCGACAGCGCGATCTGCGCGCAGGCCTTCGTCACGTTTCGCACCATCGTGCGATCCAGCGTCGAGATAAAATCCCGAGGCGAAATCTGTCGCGCGAACATCCGTGCCGCCTGGTGGCGCGCGGCCTCCGTGCCCTCGTGCCCGAGACTGCGGTAGACGAACGCGGTCAGCGGCGACACCGTCAGATCGCTCGCCGACGCCGTAGTGCGTCCCGTCTCCAGAACATCGAGCAGCTGTGCATCCACCGGAGCCGTTGTCGCAATCATCGGCAGGAACCGCTCGATGCGGTCGGGCGTGCCGCGCGTGCTGTGGATGTCGCCGAGCAGCATCGACACGGGGCAATCCCCGCCGGTCAGAAGCGCCAGCGCCTCGATAACGGCGATCGTGGTGATCTTGGCTCCGAGATAGCTGCCGGCAAACTCGATGTTGCGGCGCGCAGCGGTGCGCAGCTCGGCAAACTCGGCCTCGGTCGGTGAGTCGTGGTAGCGGTGAAAGATGTGGTCCGGGTCGAGCGTGGCGAGGAACGTTTCCATGCGCGTGAGCGCATCGCGGTACTCGCGGATCGAGTAGACGCCGACCGCGGAGAGCGGCGCGTTGGATTCCTCGATGAGCTCCCACGTCGTCGACAGGAAGGTTCCCGGATCGGATGTCGCAAAACTGCTGACGTCGCGGTTGCCGAGCGCCACCGCATCGTGAACGACGGCGTCGATCTCCTGTTCCTGCATCGGAAGATCAAGCGTACGAGCAACTGCGCGCAAACGATCCGCAAGCACGTCTCCGGTTTCGCGGCCGTCCCGGTCCGCGCCGCGAAAAGGCACCGTCGCTTCGATGCACGCCGCGACCGCGACCACTTCGGACATCGGCAGCCACGGCCCGAGCGCGCGCGCAGCGACGACTGCGCTCAGGAACTCGTTGAGGCCGCCGTAGAGCGGCAGCGCCTGTCCGGCTTCGAATCCGAACAGCGTCGCACACGCCACAAGCGCCGCGTCGCTGCTGTCGATCGGCTTGAGCACGACCGTTTTTTTGCCTGCCCTCGCCACGCGCCTCAGCACACCGTGCGCACGCCGCGGGAAGCCGCCGTCGAGCTGGACGTAGACGACATCGTGGAACAGGGTTGCGAGCACCTGGCGGGGATTGAGGCCCTCGGCCATCGCGAACACGTGCGCCGAGGTGTGGTAGACGCGCCGGCCCTGATCCATCGAGTCGTGGATCAGCATCGCGAGCCGCTCGATGTCCTCGCCGGGCACGTCGGCCGACAGCGCGCGGAATGCGTCGGCGAACAGGCGGATGAAGTGGTTGATGGTCGCGATGGCCATGTCTGGAAGCTCTCTGCCGCCGGCCGAGGTTCGCGTGAACCCGCGTGCTCGTGCATTCGCGATTCACCCTGCGCCGCAAATCGTGTGAGTATTGCCCTCGCCCGGAATTCGGTCCACTACCCGCAGTTCTATTTCCGACGAAGACCGGCTCAACCCCTGAGCCTCAACCGGGAAGATAACGAAGCACGACGCGTGATTTTCTTGACGTCGGCTGCCTCGAGGTGCGTAAGCTGTCCCTATGCGACTGCTGGCCGTCCTCGCGGCCCTGACCATTGCCGGTCACGCTGCGGCCGAGACCGACCATCTCACCTGCTACAAGGTAAAAGACCCGCAGGCCAAGGCGTTCTACACCGCACAACTCTCAGGCCTTACAGTTGCCAGCGGATGCGAGATCAAGGTGCCCGCCAAGCTGGCCTGCGTTCCGACCAGCAAGACGATCAGCGGTCCACCGTTTCCCCCAGGCGGCGGAGGCACGGGAACGCCGAACGGCTTCTTCTGCTACAAGGTGAAGTGCCCGAAGGCGACGCTGCCGACGCTCGCAGGGAGCGACCAGTTCGGTAGCCGGACGGTCACGCCCAAAGCGACGTCGCTTCTTTGCGCTCCGATGGCCGCTTCGACGACCGCGACCACGACCACCACCACCACGCTAGGCCCTGCCTGTGCAACCAACGCCGACTGCGGCGCGGACGTCTGTGATACGTGCGTCTTCGGCGACTGCGCTACCAGCGGCACGCGTTCGTGTGCCCCGCAGCTGTGCACGGACGGTCACTGTGCGAGCGGCGCCACGTTCTCTGACCCTTGTACGCGTGGGAATCAGGACGGCCTGGTCTGCACCGGCGGCATCTGCCAGGCAGGCTCGTGTTGCACCGGCTGCGTCAGCAGCGGTACCTGCCAACCCGGAACCGGTCAACACGCTTGCGGGGCAAATGGCGACCCCTGCGACGATTGTGGTCCGCCGACCAACGGCATCTTCTGCATTGCGGGAATCTGTCAATAGGTCGTCGACTTCCCGCCCTCACTCCACACTCTACCCGAGCATCTCGCGCAGCTTTCTCACCATTGCCACGTTGTGCGAGTGCCCGGTCTTGCGCGCATGGATCTCGCCGCGCAGCGGCGCGCCGAGCAGGTAGAAGTCGCCGAGGATGTCGAGGATCTTGTGGCGCGCGAGCTCTTCCGGAAAACGCAGCTCGGTGTTCACGATGCCCTGGTCGCCGATCAGGATGAAGTTTCCGAGCTGGCCGCCCTGCCCCAGCCCCGCGCTTTCGAGCGCGCGGATCTCTTCGACGAATCCGAACGTTCGCGCCGGCGCGATCTCGCGGCGGAAGTCGCGCGCGTCGCGCATCGTGAACGCGTAGGTCTGGTCGCCGACCGGCGCCGGATAGGAAAGCTCGTACGTGACGCGCAGGCCGTCGAACGGGCGCAGCGCAAGGAACTGGTCCGGCCCCGAATCGATACGGATCTCTTCGCGGATGACGATCGATGCGACGGATGCGTCCTGCTCTTCGATGCCGGCCTGCTCGACGAGCTCGCAGAGCTCGACGGCCGAGCCGTCGAGAATCGGCACCTCGCCTTCGATCTTGATCAGCAGGTTGGTGATGCCGTACGCGTTGAGTGTCGCCATCAGGTGCTCGATCGTGCGCACGGCGAAGCCCTTCTTGAACAGCGTCGTCGCGTAACCGGTCGAATCGACGTTGGCAACGTCGGCTTCGACGGTGCCGCCGCCGGAGACGCCGCTGAAGACGATTCCGCTTCCCGGTGGCATCGGCTGCAGGATGATGCCGGTGCGCACGCCGCTGTGAAGCCCGAGGCCTGCGCCGACCACGGGACGCGCGACCGTGCGCTGGCGCGAGCGCCGGCCGGCGCCGATCGACGTCGAATGCGACGCGGGCACGAACGCATCGCCGCCGTCCGCGTCGGTGGCGGCTGATCCGGAATCCTTCGACGCCGGTGTGCGCTGCAGCGCGCCCGAGACAGCTTCGAGAAGACCTTCGATCGTAAACGGTTTCTCGATGAAGCCGACCGCGCCGAGCTTGGTCGCACGCACGGCCGTTTCGATGTTGCCGTGCCCGGAGATCACGATGACCGGAAGCCCTTCGTGCCCGCCGCGAAGCTTTTCGAGGACCTGGATGCCGTCCATTCCGGGAAGCCAGACGTCGAGCAGCACGAGATCCGGCCGCTCCTCTCCGGCGCGCGCGAGCGCTTCGACACCGTCGACCGCGTAGCGAACGCGAAAGCCTTCGTCCGACAGCACGGCGCCGATGCTGTCGCGCACTCCGGCGTCGTCGTCGACAATAAGGATGTTCTCGGCTTCCATCTCGGCTTCAATCTTCGATTTCAGTCTCGGCGTCCGTCTGCATCTTCCGTCTGCGAGTTCCGTCTGCGTGCCGCTCAGGCGCGATGCTGCGCGTGCGTGGCCGGAAACTCAATCAGGAAGCGGGTGCCGCGCGGCTCGTTGGTGCGAACCCGCACGTAAGCGTGATGGTCGGCCGCCATCGACGCGACGATCGCAAGCCCGAGGCCGGTCCCGTCGGGCTTGGTCGAGACGTACGGCTCGAAGATGCGCGCGCGCACGTCCTTCGGAATGCCCGCGCCCGTGTCGGCGACTTCGAGCACGACGCGCGACAGCGCCGGATCGAAGCGCGTCGAGACGTCGATGCGCCGCGGCTCGTCCGGCATCGACGAGACGGCAGCGATCGCGTTCTCGACCAGGTTGGTCAGCGAGCGGCGCACGGCGTCGCGGTCGATGCGCACGGGCGGCAGGTTCGGGGTCGCATTGAGCTCGATCGCAATGTCCGGCCGCGACTGGCGGTACAGAGGAAGCGCCTCTTCGACGATCGGATTCAGGTCCTGCACGCTCTTGTCGCCGCTTCCCATGCGCGCGAACTGCGAGAACTCGTTGACGAGGCGCTTGAGCCCGTCGACCTCGGAGACGATCGTCGCGACCGACTCGCGCACGACTTCGGCTTCGGGCTCGACGAGCCGGCCCGACAGGCGGCGCTCGAGTCTCTGCGCCGACAGCTGGATCGGCGTCAGCGGGTTCTTGATCTCGTGCGCGATGCGGCGGGCGACTTCGTGCCACGCCTCCATGCGCTGGACCTGCTGGATCTGCGAGACGTCCTCGAAGAACAGCACCGAGC
Organism: Candidatus Limnocylindrales bacterium; assembly: GCA_035571835.1. Lineage (NCBI taxonomy): Bacteria > Bacillati > Chloroflexota > Candidatus Limnocylindria > Candidatus Limnocylindrales > Candidatus Limnocylindrales bacterium. The sequence continues at coordinate 67,731 of DATNBU010000039.1, forward strand.
CGGAGATCATGCCGGCGCGGCTCAGGCTGGTCGCCGTGACGACGAGCGTGCGGTCCTCGCGTTCGCGGTGCAGGTTGACGCCGCTGCCGGACGCCCTGGTGCCGGCGCGCACGTCGCGCAGCAACGCAACCACTTTCGGCATCCCGGCCTCTTCGAAGACCGCTTCGGCGTTGCGGCCGATCACGTTCTCTTCCTTGAGATCGAGCATCGTGAGCGCCGCCGGATTGATCGTGCCGACGCGGCCGTCGGACGCGATCGAAACCACGCCGGCCCCGATGTTGGCGAGCACGTTCTCGATGTACCCGCGTCGCTCTTCGAGCGCCTCGCGGCCGCGCGCGAGTTGCGCGATCATCGTGTTGAAGCCGCGCACCAGCGTTGAAACTTCGTCGCCGCCTTCTTCGGGAAGCGCCACGTCGAGCCGGCCGGATGCCACGTCGCGCGTCGCTTCGGCCAGCCGGCCGATCGGCTCGGTGACGCCGCGCGCGAGATACAGGCCCAGCCACGTCGCCGAGAACACGACGACGAACGACGCGAGCAGGAGCGTCACCAGATAAAGGTTCTTGAACGGCTGCTTGCTGAGCGTCAGGCGGCGGAACTCGCGAAACGACGACAGGATCTGCGCGCTCCACGCGCGCGGGCTTTCGGCCACCGTCGTATCGACGATGACGACGCCTTTGACCGTCCCGTCGGGCGCCTTGATGCTGGCGGCGCCGCGGATCACGTCGGTCGCCCCTTCGGTGTCGACCCTTGTCGGGAACTCGCCGCGGCGCACGGCGCTGACCATGTCGCCGTCCGACGGGCTCCGCACTGCAACCGTCGGCTCGCCGCGAAACATTGCGACCAGAGGGTTGCCTTCGACGTCGAGCACTTCGATGGTCGCAAGGTTGTGATGCTGCTGCTCGTTGGCGACGGCCTTCTGAAGCAGCGGCCGCTTGTCGGGCGCGAGCAGATCGTCGGCAGCGATCTCGTCGGAGATCGCCTTGGCATGGGAAAGCGCCTTGTCGGCATTCGAGCGGTAGTAGATCTGCGCGAGGCTGTAGGCCGCGTCGAGCGACTCCTCCACTTCTCGCCCGAGCCAGTCGTCGATGCCGTTGCTGACGAACTCGTACGAGACGATCACCATCACGGTCGCCGGAAACAGAGCGATCGTCACGAACGCGAGCACGAGGCGCGAGCGAAGATGGCTCCCCATGATCCCGCGCCGGCGCTCGAGCACCAGGCGCAGCACGTTGCGCACGACGAGGAACGCGACCAGCAGCAGCAGGACGATGTTGAGGTTGATCAGCAGGAACGAGAACGCGTTGCCGCCGGCGCCGCGCACTTCCGGACCGCCGGTGCTCCACAGGCCGAAGACGGCCACGGCAAGCCCCGCAGCCAGCACGACGAAGCTTTCGCGGCGGCGGCGCGTGCTCTCGGCCGCGCGGCGGGCAACTTCCTGGAACGTGCGGCGTTCGTCGTCGAGCCGTTGCGAAGACGAACCCGGCGGATTCACCTCCGGGCCTGTCGCGGAAGGCTGCACCGCTTCGCGAGCGAGTCCGGCCATGGCGGGTTCAGTCGAACAGCGAGCGCTGTTCGCGCGACGGCTGTTTGCCGAGATGGCTCCACGCGCGCGCCGTCGCGACGCGACCGCGCGGGGTTTTCTGCAGGAAGCCGCAGCGGATCAGGTACGGCTCGTGGACTTCTTCGATAGTGTCGGCGTCTTCGCCGAGCGCGGCGGCGAGCGTGTCGATGCCGACCGGCCCGCCCTCGAAAGTTTCGACGAGCGCGACGAGCAGGCGCCTGTCCATCGAGTCGAAGCCGGCGGCATCGACGCCGAGCATGTCGAGGCCGGCGGCCGCGACGTCGCGCGTGATGCGGCCCGACGCCTTGACCTCGGCGTAGTCACGAAGACGCTTGAGCAGGCGGTTCGCGACGCGCGGCGTTCCGCGTGCGCGCTCGGCCAGAAGCCGCGTCGCGGCCGGCTCGATCTCGAGCGCAAGGCGCGCGGCCGAGCGCCGTACGATCTCGGCCAGCTCCTCTTCGCTGTAGAACTCGAGCGTGTACGTGTTGCCGAAGCGCCCGCGCAGCGGCGAGCTCAGCATGCCGGAGCGCGTCGTCGCGGCGACCAGCGTAAAGCGCTGCAGCGCGAGCGAGATCGAGCGCGCCGACGGCCCTTCGCCGATCACGATGTCGATGCGGTAGTCCTCCATCGCCGGATAGAGGATCTCTTCGATGGCTTTTCCGAGACGGTGGATCTCGTCGATGAACAGCACGTCGCCGCGCTCGAGCGACGTCAGGATGGCCGCAAGGTCACCGGCCTTTTCGATGACGGGTCCGCTCGTCGGATGCAGCCGCCCGCCCATCGCGCGCGCGACGATGTACGCGAGCGACGTCTTGCCGAGACCGGGCGGGCCGACCAGCAGCAGGTGATCGAGCGATTCGCCGCGCGCGCGCGCGGCGCGAATCGCGATGTCGAGATTGCGACGAACGGCCGGCTGTCCGACGTAGTCGTCGAGCGTCTCCGGACGCAGGCTGACGTCCGGGGCGGTCTCCTCGGTCGCGGCGTCGAACTCGTTGGTCTTGGTTTCCACTCTCACCTGGAGCCGCCGGGATCGCGGACGAGACCGGCGAGCGCACGCCGGAGAACTTCCTCGAGACTCGCCGCGTCACCGCCCGTTGCTGCACGAACGGCTTTTTCCGCTTCGCCGCGCTTGTACCCCAAACCCACCAGGGCCGACACCGCATCTTCTTCGATGCGGCCTGCGGACGTCGCGGGCCTGGTCGGAGCGTCGAGCTTGCCGCGCAGGTCGATCAGCATGCGCTCGGCAGTCTTGCGGCCGATGCCCGGGATCGCCGTCAGGCGCTGCGCGTTCTCGGCGGCGACCGCTGCGGCAAGCTCATCCACCGAGATGCCCGACAGGACCGCCAGAGCCATGCGCGGTCCGATGCCGGAGACCGAGCGCAGCAGCTGAAACGCGACCTTCTCGGCGGCGGTCGCGAACGCGAACAGCTCGAGCGCGTTCTCACGCAGCACGGTGACGACCTCGAGCTGGACGTTCTGACCGACGGGCGGCAGCGCGGAGAATGTCGAAAGCGAGATGGCCGCCTGGTAGCCGACACCGCCGGCATCGACCACGACCTCGCCGGGTTCGCGCGAGTCGAGAATGCCGCGCAGCCGTCCGATCATGGGATCCTCGTCAGGCTTTCGGCGAGGCTCGCTGGCAGCATGCCAGTGCGACGGCCCGCGAGAGTGATGCCTGCAACCGCCCCGGCGGCGATGACCGTCATGCCCGTATCGACCGCCAGCTCCGCCCGCGCCCGCGAGTGACGCCGCGCAGGCTGACGGCTTCCGCGACGCGGTGCAGTACGGTTCCGGAAAGTCCGTGGCAGATCGCAGCGGCGAGAGCGTCGGCCGCATCGCTTTCGGGAAGCGAGCCAAGGCTGAGCAGACGCTGGACGGCGTTCTGAACCTGGACCTTGTCGGCGCGGCCGTAACCGACCACCGACTTCTTGATCATCATTGGAGTGTATTCGGCCAGCGTGATGCCGGCCGCCGCGGCGGCAGCCATCGCAACGCCGCGCGCTTCGCCGAGTCGGAACGCGCTCTGAACATTACGGGCGACGAAGTTGCGTTCGAGACTGAAGCAGTCCGGCTGATGCGACGACATCACCGACAGCAACTCTCTGTAGATCTGAAGGAGACGCACTGCGATGTCGCCGCGACCCGCATCGATGACGCCGGAATCCAGATGAAGGAGGCGAGGACCGTCACAATCGACCACTCCCCAGCCACAACGCACCGTTCCAGGATCGACGCCAAGGACCCGCAAGCCGCTCTCCCCTTGCCCGGACCCGCCTCCGGGACGATCTGTGCATAACGGCCGGCGTGGCCGCCTGCCTCTGTCCGCCGCCCGGCCGGCGAGCTCGCCAATGGCCGTGCGCAATGCGAAACTTAATGAATTCGAACAGTTGGCTTTGCCGCAGGCCCTCGCCAACGGCACCGAGCCAGGCTTGGATACAATCCGAAGCTCGCCTTATGGCCTCGGACATTCGCCTCTTTTTTGCACGGATACCACACCACCGACAGGCTGTAAACGTCGCCCGAAGGTTGCACAGCATGCCGAACTAGGGTCCACTCTGCGGACCGGATCGGAGTGGGTTCCGATCAAAACAAAGATCAAGGCGCCGGCAGCTGGCCGGAGAGAGGCCCCAGTTCCCCAACGAACCGAGGCGGCGCCGAGAACGATGCGGGGACGCACCCCAACGAACCAAAACGGAAAGATGCGTCAAAAACATTACTTGATCCCGATGCTGGTGATGCTGACCACCGGTTGTGCAGCATCCACCTATCCTCTCAATCCCCAGCTTGCTGCGCAGGTTGGCTTGCCGCCTGACGGCGTCTCCATCAGCGAGACGGCCGACAACGGCACGTCATCCTACTTCCAGCAGGGAACCTGCTCCTGGTACGGACCCGGCTTTCATGGCCGGCGGACGGCCAACGGCGAGGTCTTCGACACCCACACTCTGACGGCAGCCCATCCGACGCTGCCGTTCGGGAGCCAGGTCGAGGTCACCGACGTGCGCAGCGGCAAGAAGGTCCGGGTACGGATCAACGATCGCGGTCCCTACGCTCAGCACCGCATCCTTGATCTGTCCTACGCCGCCGCCGCCTCGCTCGACATCGTCGGCAAGGGCACGGCGAAGGTCGAGCTCCGGCTCGTCGACGTCGAGGACACGGACTGGCCGGACGAGACCTGGGCTCTCGAGGTCGGCCGGTTCAAGACCGAGACCGACGCCAATCACTTCCTCGAAGCGATGACGGCCGGCCAGCGAACCGCCGGCCTCTACTACGTCAAGGGACCGGACGAGCAGGCGCAGGACTACCGGGTCCGCTTCGGACCGTTTACCTGTGAGGAGAAAGCCCGGACCGCAGCCAGCCGGCTGCAGCGCGTCGGCCTCAAAGCCTCGCTCGAAAAAGAAGGTCTGACGCGCGCCGACCAGAGCGCCGCTGCGGTCAAAAAATCGCCGGCTGCGCGCGGAGGCCTGCCGAAGCCGGCGGCCGCTCAGCCGAAGAAGCCTCTCGCGCAGGAGGCAAACCGCGCCGCCGGGCCGCAGAAGCCGCTCGCGGGAGAGCCCAAACCTCTAGCCGGACAGGACGTCACGCGCTCCGAAACCAGCCCCACCAGGGCCACCACCGTCATCCGTTAGAAAGCCATCCCCCCGTCCGCTTGCCGATCATGTGCATGCGGCGAGCAGCCACGCGCGATAACGCGGCGCGACGGATTGCGGCTCGAGAACGACGATCTCGGGACACTCGTACGAATGCAGCTCGAGTATGCGCTGCTCGAGCTCGTGCTTTCGCGAGCGTGCGCTCTTGATCAGGAGCAGCACTTCGCTCTCTTCACAGACTTCGGAGCTCGCGGGCCCTGTCGCCGGATCGCCGGCGTCGGTCTTCTGCCACCGATAGACCGATTGCGCGGCCATGCGCGTCACGCACGCAGCGAGCCGCTCTTCCACCAGCGCTCTCGCAAGGCGGCCTGCGGATTCGTCATCGGCCGTGGTCGTCAGCACGACGATCACTTCATCGCCGGCTGACGGATCGTTACGGGTGGACATAGGGAACGACCACTTCCTTTTCCTTGCGCGTGCGGTGACCCCACGCCTGCACGAGCTCGTCGTAATCGGGCATCTGCGGAGCGCGCGCGAGCGGTGGGAGCGGGCTCTGCTTTCGCATCGCACGCCAGCGCGTGCGCGCGCGAAGCCACAGTGATCCCGCCTCCACCGGCTGCATGAGCCCGGCTTCGACGAGAGCTTGCCGCACGATGGTCAGGTGCTCGCGCCGCAGGCGCGGCCACCTCGACGATGCCGCCTCGAACGCAGCGGTTACCGCCTGATCGTTGGCCTCGCTGGCCGATGCGACTTCGATGACGCCGCGTGCGTCGAGATAGCCGAGCGCATGAAGGATCAGCGCACACTCCAGATAACTGTCGAACCAGAACAGCCGCGGCCCGAACGGCTCGAATTCGGTGCTCGCGCGCGGACGCGCGCGCAGGATGCAGATGGCATCGATGGTGCGCCTCGGTCCGCCTGGCGCCGCGCTTTCGCGAATCGAGTGCAGATAACCGCTCTCCTGCACTCCGGCGCGTTCGAGCAGCTTTTCCAGTCGCGGCCAGTCGATACGACCTTCGACGACGTCGGCGTACAGCGAATAGATCAGCGGATCGGATTCCCAGTCGTCGCCGAACAGGAGCTCGACGCCGTCGCGCTGCCCGGCACGAACACTCTGCAGCAGCTCGGCAAGCTTGAAGCCGACATGCTCGCGAAGCGCATCGAAATGACCGCGCATCAGATGATGCATCTGGTTCTTGAAACGGATCTCGTCGATCTCGATTCCGTCGAGCAGCAGTTTCTCGCGAATTGCGCGGCCGATCTGCGGCGGAGACGCCGTGACGAAATTGACGGACGTGGTCGATCCCCGGTCGGCCGCGCTGCGGCGCAGCTCGTTGATGAGCACGGCGACACCGGGCAGCGCGCGCTTGTGGCGCGCGCGCTCGAACGGAATGCGCAGCAGGCCGCGCAGCGACTCCGTGTCGGTCACCAGGTAGGTCTTGTCGAGATCCCACCTCTGGACCGTGTGTTTTGTCAGAACCGGACTCCCTCTCTTCGCCATCGTCGCATCAATCGTGCGGTCGCCGGGGCTACCGCATCGCCGCCTCCGTCCAGTCTGCCGGCGAGTCTGCCGAGTGCTGGCGCATCGTCAACGTCCTCCCATGCCGGAAGCGTCGCATAGGAACAGCGGGCTTTCGCGAGCGATGTGCAGGTTGCCGAGAAAACGTCCGGGCTGCTCCATGCGGCATCGATCGAAAACAGCGCGTCGTGGCGACGCCGCGCGCCGACCAGCACATATCCGCCGTCACGCGATGCGGCCAGTACGACGTCGGTGCGCTCGAGCGCCTCGAACGCCGCGCGAACGGTCGCGAGCGGAAGGTCCGGAACGTCGCCGCCGACGAGCACGGTGGCCCATCCCTCGGCAAGACCGCGGTCGACGAGCAGCGACATGCGCCGGCCGAGGTCGCCTTCGCCCTGCCCTTCGACGCGGACCGAGCTCGCGGCGGCCAGCCGGCGAAGCCGCAGAGCCGCTTCACGAGCGGCATCGGCCGTGCCGATCTGGCCCTCGTCGCCGGGATCGCCATCGCGGCCGGCATCGCTCGCGCGCGAATCCTCCTCGAGCGCGAGCCGCACGTCGAAGTCGCCGGCGCCGGCCAGCGACGCCAGCAGATCCTCGACGAACGCGGCGGCCAGCTCGGCGGCCTGGCGAGGTTCGAGCGGCGGACACAGGCGGGTTTTGACGCGGCCCGGAACCGGCGCTTTTGCCATCACATAGACCAGTCGGCGCACCGGCGGCATCCGGCGAGAACTGGCACGCGCCACGAATGGCCACAACCCACGTGGCAAATTGACATCCCGCCCTGCTCCGGTAAAAGTCGCCGGCTTTCGAGGGAAGAATCATGTCGTATGCGGTTATCCGAACCGGCGGAAAGCAGTACCGGGTCAGCCCCGGCGCCCGCCTCACCGTCGAGAAACTTGTCGGGGATCCCGGCCAGCAGGTCGAGTTCCTCGAGGTACTGCTCCGCGGCGACGCGGACCGTATCGAGATCGGAGCGCCGCTCGTCGATGGCGCCGCCGTTCGCGCAGTGATTCTGCAGCAGGACCGCGGGCCGCACATCCTCGTGTACAAGAAGAAGCGCCGCAAGAACTATCGGCGGCGCATGGGCCACCGCCAGTACGAGACCACCGTCCAGATCACCTCGATCGACTGACGCGTCCGGCAGGCTCCGCGATCTTTAGCGAACGCGCCTCCGCGGCGCATCTACAGGAAATTCGCCGATGGCACACAAGAAAGGCCAGGGAAGCAGCAAGAACGGTCGCGACAGCCGCGGCCAGCGTCGTGGCGTGAAGAAGTTCGGCGGTGAACCGGTCGTGGCCGGCAACATCATCGTTCGCCAGGTCGGCACCAAGGTGCACCCGGGAAGCGGCGTCGGCATGGGCCGCGACTTCACGCTGTTCGCTCTCATCAACGGCGTCGTCAAGTACGACACCTTCGGCAAGGGCGCCAAGACACGAGCCCACGTCCTGCCCACCACCTGATTCATACCCCGTGAATTTCGTCGACGAAGCGCGAATGCGCATCGTCGCCGGCGACGGAGGCGACGGCTGCTCCGCCTTCCTGCGCGAAAAATATCGTCCCCACGGCGGGCCGTCCGGCGGTGACGGCGGCAACGGCGGATCGATCGTCGCGATCGCCGACGAAAACGTCTCCACCCTTCTCGATTTCCGATCGCGTCACACGGTTCGCGCGCAGCGCGGCGAGAACGGCCGCGGCAAGTGCCAGCACGGAAAGGCCGGCGAGGATACGATCCTGCGGCTTCCCGTAGGCACCGTGCTGTTCAACGACGAAACCGGCGAAGTGCTCGCCGACCTGGTCGAGCACGGACAGTCGTCGCTGCTTGCGGCCGGCGGACGCGGAGGCCGCGGCAATGCGCGCTTCGCAACGCCGACGCATCAGGCTCCGCGCCGCGCGGATCCGGGAACGCCCGGCGAATCGTTCGACGTGCGGCTCGAGCTGAGGCTGCTTGCCGACGCAGGCCTGGTCGGTCTTCCGAATGCCGGGAAATCGAGCCTGCTTGCCCGCGTCAGCGCCGCGCGGCCGAAGATTGCCGACTATCCGTTCACGACGCTCGCGCCGGTGCTCGGCATGGTCGCGTGGGCACCGGAGAAAAGCTTCGTGCTCGCGGACATTCCCGGCCTGATCGAAGGCGCGCACGAAGGCCACGGGCTCGGAGATCGCTTTCTGCGGCACGTCGAACGAACGGCCGTCCTCGTGCATCTGCTCGACGCGTCCGATCGCACCGTCGACGCCGCGCTCGAGGACTTCCGCACGATCAATCGTGAGCTCGAGGCCTATTCCGCCGAGCTCGCGGCACGTCCGCAGCTGGTTGCGCTGACCAAGATGGATCTGCCGGACGTCGCCGCCGAAGCGGAAGGGCTCACGAGCCGCCTCGCGGCGGAAGGCTACGAAGTGTTCGCGATCTCGTCGGCGACCGGACAGGGTTGCCGCGAGCTGATGACCCGCATCGGTCACGCGGTCGAATCGAATCGCCGCGACCGGCAGGAAGAAAAAGCCGCGAAGGCCGATGCCGCAGCGCTCGCCGCCGGCGGCCAGGAACCGACATGACGCACGTCGAACACAAGCGCGAAATCCTGTCGCGTGCGCGCCGCATCGTCGTCAAGATCGGCAGCTCGGTGCTCGCAACCGCGTCCGGCGTCAACAGCGAGCAGATCGGCCGCATCAGCGCCGAGCTGTGCGCGCTCGCCGAGCAAGGCTTCCAGGTCGTCGTCGTCACGTCCGGTGCGCGCGCGGCCGGGCTCGCGCACCTCGGCCTCACGCGTATTCCGAAGAAGATTCCCGAGCAGCAGGCCGCCGCCGCGATCGGACAGATCCGCCTGATGGCGCTCTACGAGCGCTACTTCAGCGACTTCGGCAAGCACGTCGGACAGGTGCTGCTGACGGCCGACGACCTGCAGGACCGCACGCGCTACCTCAACGCGCAGCGGACGTTCGATCATCTGCTGCGCCACGGCGTCGTGCCGATCGTCAACGAGAACGATTCGGTTGCCATCGACGAGCTCAAGTTCGGCGACAACGATCGCCTGTCGGCGCTCGTCGCCGGTCTTGTCGGTGCCGAGCTGCTCGTGATCCTGACCGACGTCGCAGGGCTTTACGCAGGCGATCCGCGCAGCGGTGACGTACCGCTGGTCGAGCTCGTCGAGGACATCGACGCGCACATCGCGTCCGGCGTTGCCGGCGGAGCCGGTTCCGGTGTCGGCACGGGCGGCATGGCGAGCAAGCTCGTGGCGGCGCGCAGCGCCGCCCATCGCGGCATCGCAACCGTGGTCGCAAGCGGCATGGAGCCGGGCATCCTCGCGCGCATCCTTCATGCGGACGACAGCGCCGGAACGCTGTTTCTGCCGCGCTCGACGCCGATGCGCAGCCGCAAGCACTGGATCGCGCACGGCCTGCCGGTGCACGGCACGCTCGTGCTCGACGCCGGCGCGCTCGATGCAGTGACCAGGAACGGTTCCAGTCTTCTGCCGGCGGGCATCGCGAGCGTCGAAGGCGACTTCGCGCGCGGCGACTGCGTGCGCTGCGTCGACCGCGCCGGGCGCGAATGGGCGCGCGGCCTCGTGGCTTACGATGGTGACGAGTGCCGCCAGATTCGCGGACAGGCAAGCTCGCGCATCGAAAGCACGCTCGGCTATCACGAGAGCGACGAAGTCATTCATCGCGACGATCTCGCCGTGCTCGCCGATTTTGCGGATGCCGGCGCCGACGGCGGCTCCGGCGCGGACCTGTACGCGGAAGCGGCGGCCGCCGAGAAGACGCGATGACCACGTCGACCCAGCAGTCCGCAACCGACTCCGACGCGATCGAACGCGAGATCGAACGCGTATGCCTTCGCTCCAAACGCGCGTCGCGCGTGCTGGCGCAGGCAGGCGACGAACGGCGCAGCGATGCGCTGCGTGCGATCGCGTCGCACATGCGGGAGAGCGCAGACCGGATCCTCGCCGAGAATGCCGTCGATGTGGGCGCCGGCGCCGCCGCAGGGCTTTCGAGCGCGATGCTCGATCGCCTGACGCTCACGCCGCCGCGCATCGAAGCGATGGCCGCCGGCGTCGAGGCGGTCGCCGCCCTTCCCGATCCGCTGCGCACGCCGATCGACGCGTGGACGACGGCACGCGGCCTTTTCATCGAGCAGGTGCGGATCCCGATCGGAGTGGTCGGCGTGATCTACGAATCGCGCCCGAACGTCACGGCGGACGTCGCCGCGCTTTGCCTCAAGTCCGGCAATTCGGTGATCCTCAAGGGCGGAAAAGAAGCGATCCGCTCGAACTCGGCGATCGCTGACGTCGTCGCGCGCGGCATTGCCGGCGCCGGGCTTCCCGAAGATGCGGTCCAGCTCATCCGCTCGACCGACCGCCGCGCGACGGAAGCGATGCTTCGCCGCGACGACACCATCGACGTGATCGTTCCGCGCGGCGGCCCCGGCCTCGTGCGCGCGATCGCCGAGCATTCGCGCGTGCCGGTCATCCGTCACTACGAAGGCATCTGTCATACGTACGTCGATGCGGACGCCGATCTCGAGATGGCCTCCGACATCGCGTTCAACGCGAAAGTTCAGCGGCCCGGCGTCTGCAACGCGATGGAGACGCTGCTCGTGCACGACGAAGTCGCGCGTGAATATCTCGCGGTCATCGCACCGCGCCTGCGCGAAGCCGGAGTGGAGCTGCGCGGCTGCGACAAGACGTGTGCGATCGTTGCCGATGCGACGCCGGCGACGGACGCCGACTGGCACACCGAATACCTCGACCTCATCCTTTCGATCAAAATCGTCTCGTCGCTCGACGAAGCGATCGAGTTCATCAACCAGCACGGCTCGGGTCACTCGGACTGCATCGTTACGCGCTCCAGGCATTCGGCCGACCGGTTCCTGCGCGAGGTCGACTCGGCCACGGTCTACGAAAACGCATCGACGCGTTTCACCGACGGCTTCGAGTTCGGATTCGGCGCCGAAGTCGGAATCTCCACCAACCGGCTGCATGCGCGGGGCCCCATGGGGCTGCGCGAGCTGACGACCTACAAATACATCGTGCGCGGGCAGGGGCATGTGCGCTGACCGCGTGCGGTTCGGCATCCTGGGCGGTACATTCGATCCGGTTCACCTCGGCCACATCGCGAGCGCGAGCGAAATCGCGCGCGCGTTTGCACTGACGCGCGTGCTGCTGGTGCTTTCGGCAAGGCCTCCGCACAAAACCGCCGGCGAAGCTGCACCCGCCGCCGACCGGTGGCAGATGCTCGAGCTTGCAGCGGCCAAGGCCAATGCGAGCTCGCCCGATGTGATCTTCGAGCCGTGTGATATCGAGATGCGCCGCGACGCGCCGTCGTGGACCGTCGACACTCTGAAGGAGATCGCCGGGCGTCACCCTCATTCGGATCTGTTCCTGATCCTCGGCGCCGACGCGTACGCCGAGATCGATTCGTGGAGCCGGCCGGGCGAGATTCCTGCGCTCGCGAACATCATCGTAACCACGCGACCCGGGTGGCCCGTTGCAGCAGGAACGGATGCGAGCCGCGACGCGAACGCGGATGTGAGCGGAATCGCGGGAGCAGACGCCAGCCGGGATGCGCGAGCGGATGTGCCAGTCTCGGCAGCAGACCGCCGCGGCCATGTGCACGACGAGGCGTCGCCCCCACTTCCTCCCGTTGCCGCACGCGAAGATGCCCGTTATGATCCGGCTATCGGCGTGTACGTTCACACGAGCGGCCATACCATTCATGGTCACCGCATTCGGGGCATCGAGGTTTCCTCGAGCGAAATCCGCAGCCGAGTGCGCCGTGGGCTCCCGGTCGAACATCTGACCGGCGACGCCGTTGCCCGATACATTCACCAGCATCGTCTTTACGCTGACGGCGGCACCCCAACGCCGGCCGGCAGCGCAAAATCCAGCCAGGGAGCAGGCAAGGATTGAACCAGTACACCCCACGTGACCTCGCGACGGCGGCAGCCGATCTTGCCGCCGACGGAAAAGCCTTCGACATCATCGTCCTCGATCTCGGCGAGGTCTCTTCGGTCGCCGATTATTTCGTGCTCGCAAGCGGCCACTCGCACATCCAGGTCGAGTCCGTCTGCGATCGCATCGTCGAGGGAATCCAGGAGCGGCTCGCCGCCAGGCCGATCTCGGTCGAAGGGCTCGAGAACGCACAGTGGGCACTGCTCGACTATGGTTCGGTGGTCGTTCACGTATTCCAGGAGAACGTGCGCGAAATCTACGACCTCGAGCGTCTCTGGAGCCATGCACCGCACTGGGAGCATGAGGATTCTTCTGCCCGTCCGGTGGCACGCAAGAATCCGGATCGACCGAAGCGAAGCGCCCGGGTCTGAGCATGTTTCGTCGTACTGTGAGCTTCGTCGCGGCCGTCGCGATCATCGGCGCCGTCGCGTCGCTCGTCTATCTCAATTCGCAGCCGACGACGTTTCGCTGGGGCCCGACCCACGAGACGACGCTGCCACTGGCATGGCTGATCGTCGCGTCGACCGTTGCAGGCGCCGCGCTGGTTTCGATCGCGATGCTGGCGCGCGAAGGACACTGGGCGATGCGGCAATGGAAATTGCTGCGCGCGCTGCGCACGTCCGAGCGCGCAGCCAGACGCCGCTCGGAAGCGCGCGCCTCGGTGCTTGCGGGCCGTCACGCCAAGGCTCGCACCCTTCTTGCCAAAACCGCCAGCGGAGCCTCCGCCGTGATCGACGATGCGGTCGACTTCGGCGAAGCATTCCTCGCTGAAGGACGGGCCGCCGACGGCCGCACCCACCTCGAAGACGCACGCCGCGAGTTCGGCGACGATCCTCGCCTGCTCTACTCGCTCGCGCGCTGCTGCCGCGCGGTCGGAGACCACGCCGCCGCCGTCACGGCCCTCGACCGTGCGGTCGAGGAAATGCCGGCCAGCGTGGCGCTGCATACGCTGCGCCGCGATTGTCTCGTCGACCTCGAATGGTGGTCGCGCGCGGAAGCCGCCCAGCAGCGCGTAGTCGATCTGCTGACCGGCGATCCCGACGAGAAGCAGCGCCTGATCGACATCCGCATGAAGGCTGCCGAGTCCGGCGACGCCGGCGAGCGCGAGACCGCGCTGCGCGGCGTGCTGGCCATGGATCCGTCGTGGCCTGCGGCGGCAACGAGTCGTGCGTCGATGCTGGCCGCGCAGGGAAAGAAGCGCGCAGCGGTCCGGGTTCTCTTCCGAGCGGCCAAAAGGCGCCCCGCCGAAGAGACTCTGCGCGCGCTCGACGCGCTGCTCGAAGACGGCGGCAGCCGCCAGCTGCTGCGCCTGTACCGCAGGCTGGGACGCGCGCACCCCCACAGCAGCGAGATTTCGCTGCACCACGCGGCGCAGCTGATTCGCCTCGGCCGCACCGTCGAGGCCGCGACGCTGATCCGCGAGCTCGGCGAGCTGGTTGGACGCGATGCGGCAGTCGCCGAAAGCCTGCGCGCGAAAATGCTCGAAGGACAGGCGGATTCGAGCGGGGTCAACGAGGCCTTGCGGCGCGCGCTCGACAAGTCGCTCGAGGCCTGAAGCCGGCGCGCGCCGGCCCGGCCGATCGGCGCTTCAACCCACGAACCGCCGCGGCGGCAATACTCGGCCACACCCGAAAAGGAACGCTTTTCCGCCCCGATAGGCGCTTGCGTTAGAGCGACGCCTCTCAGTAGAACCGCCTGTCTCGTTCGCCTGGCCGGCAGCGAACACAGGGGTGGAATGTCGAACAGCTTTGCATGCGCCAGGCGGCGGTCTCGTCGCCCGAAGATCCTCGCAGTCTGCTCTCTCGCACTGACCTGGCTCGCGGCCTTCTCCGCGCCTGCGTTCGCGACTGCGGCGGCCGGCACGAAGCCGGTCGCTGAGCTGCTGCGTGACGACGGCACGCTCGACCTCGGTACGGGCTACAACGGAACGGTCAGCCTGGCAGGCTTCCGCATGGAGACCGCGCCGGACGGCTCGCCGCGCTTCGTCGCCGACCAGGTGACGAACGATGCGACCGCGGATTCCGACGCGCAGGCCGCCGCACCGCTGCCCGGCTCGGGAAACTGGGATACACGTTTTGCGGGCCCGCCCGGCGTCAGCGGCACGGTCAGCGCACTCGCTGTGATCGGAACCGACCTTTACGTGGGCGGAGATTTCCTGACGGCGGGCAGCGTCCCAGCGAGCCGCATCGCGAAATGGAACGGATCGTCGTGGTCGGCTCTCGGCACCGGCGTCAACTCCGAGGTTCACGCGCTCGCGGTGATCGGAACCGATCTGTATGCCGGCGGCTTCTTCCTGAACGCCGGCGGCGTTCCGGCGGCGCACGTCGCCAAGTGGAACGGCTCGGCGTGGTCGGCTCTCGGCAGCGGCACCAATTCGGACATCCGCGCGTTCACCGTCGTCGGCACCGATCTTTACGCGGGCGGGCTGTTTACGACGGCCGGAGGCAACGCGGCCAACCGCGTTGCCCGATGGAACGGCAGCACGTGGTCGGCTCTCGGCGTCGGGGTCAACGGCTCGGTGGTTTCGCTCGCGACGATCGGCACCGATGTCTACGCGGGCGGTTACTTCACGACCGCCGGCGGCGCCGCCGCCAATCGCATCGCCAAATGGAACGGCACTGCGTGGTCGGCGTTGTCGACGGGCACCACCGGCCCGGTGCTGTCGCTGGCCGTGATCGGCACCAGCCTCTATGCCGGCGGATCGTTCACGTCGGCCGGCGGTACGTCGGCAAACAACATCGCGCGCTGGAGCGGGGTTTCGTGGTCGGCGCTCGGCAGCGGCACCGACAGCGACGTATTCGCGCTCACGGTGGTCGGCACCGATCTTTATGCAGCCGGCGAATTCACGACCGCCGGAGGAAATGCCGCCGACACGGTCGCGAGGTGGAACGGGTCGGCGTGGTCGGCGATCGGATCGGGCACCAACAACGCGATCAATGCGCTCGCTGCGATCGGCACGAGAATTTACGCCGGCGGCCTCTTCACGATCATCGGCGGCCAGTCGGCGACCGCCGTCGGACAGTTCGACGGCCTTTCGTGGTCCACACTCGGCAGCGACAGCGGATCCGGCATGAATGACTCCGTTCTGTCGCTGGCGGTGATCGGAACCAATCTTTACGCGGCCGGATACTTCACGAGCGCCGGGGGAGTAGCGGCCAGTCACATCGCACGCTGGAACGGTCTGACGTGGGCTCCGCTCGGCACCGGAACCAACGCCGAGGTCTACGGGCTGGCTGTGATCGGCTCGGATCTTTATGCCGGCGGTGCGTTCACGACGGCCGGCGGCATATCGGTCAATCGCGTCGCCAAGTGGAACGGATCGACGTGGTCCGCGCTCGCAAGCGGCGCCAACGACGACGTCTATGCCGTCGTGGCGATCGGAACGAGCCTCTACATCGGTGGAGTGTTCACGAGGGCCGGCAACACGAACGCCGATTCGATCGCACGCTGGAACGGGACCGCATGGTCCGCGCTCGGCTCGGGAGTCGACAACGTCGTCAGCGCTCTTGCCGCGATCGGAACCGATCTGTACGCCGGTGGAGCATTTCTCAATGCCGGCGGATCGCCGGCCAATCACGTCGCGAAATGGAACGGGACGACGTGGTCCGCGCTCGGCGCGGGCACCGCCAGCGACGTCTTCGCGCTCGCGTCGGTCGGCACCGATCTCTACGCAGGCGGTAATTTCACGACCGCCGGAGGCGTTGCGGCGCTTCGCATCGCGAAGTGGAACGGAGTGGCGTGGAGCGCGGTCGGCGGCGGCATGAACAGCCTCGTCTACTCGCTTGCCGGTTTCGGAACCGATCTGTACGCCGGCGGATTGTTCTCGGACGCGGGCGGAACGCCCGCCGACTCGGTCGCGCGATGGGACGGCGTCGCATGGAACGCGCTCGGCAGCGGCACGAGCGACAGCGCGTCCGCATTCGCGATGGTCAACTCGGATCTCTACGTGGGCGGGGATTTTCGCGCGGCCGGCGGCACCGCGTCTTCGTTCATCGGCCTTTTCTATACGGGCCTGTGCGGCAACGGCACCGTCGATGTCGGCGAGACCTGCGATCCGGTCGCCGCGCCGTCGTCGATCTGCTGCAACGCGACGACCTGCCAGCTCGCAAGCGCCGGAACCAGTTGTCACGAGAAGCAGGGGCCGTGCGATCAGGCCGCAACCTGCAACGGATCGACGGCGACGTGTCCGTCGACTGCGTTTCTTCCGTCGACGACGGTCTGCCGCAGCGCGGCCGGAGTCTGCGACGTTGCCGAGACGTGCACGGGATCGAGCGCGTTCTGCCCGGGCAACGGATTCGTCAGCGCCGCGAGCGAATGCCGCGGCGCAGCCGGCAACTGCGACGTCGCCGAAACCTGCACGGGATCGTCGGCTGCGTGCCCTGCCAACGCGTTCGCGCCAACGACGGTCACGTGCCGGTCTTCCGCCGGCGTCTGCGACTCGGCCGAAAAATGCACCGGCTCGGCGGCCACCTGCCCGGCCGATACGCTGGTGGCATCGACGACGACCTGCCGCAGCACGGCCGGAGTGTGCGACGCTGCCGAAAGGTGCACCGGCGCGAGTGCCGTGTGCCCGCCGGACGTGCTGGCCACCACCGCCACGACCTGCCGCGCATCGGTCGGCCCATGCGATCAGACCGAGCAGTGCACCGGCACGGCGCTGTCGTGTCCGACCGATATCGTCGCGCCGACTTCCGTTGTCTGCCGGCCGTCGGGAGGCGTCTGCGACGTCGCGGAAAACTGTACCGGAACTTCCTCCTTGTGCCCTGCCGCCGCGTTCGTGCCGTCGTCGACGGTGTGCCGCAGCGGCGGTGACGTATGCGATTCGGCCGAGCGCTGCACGGGTTCGAGCGCAGGATGCCCTGCCGACGTCTTTGCTTCTCCCGCAGTCGTCTGTCGCGGCTCGAGCGGTGTGTGCGACAGCGTCGAGAACTGCACGGGCTCTTCGGGAAGCTGTCCGGCCGATGTGCTCGCGACGACGTCGCTGACGTGCCGCGGGTCGGCCGGCGCATGCGACACGGTGGAAAAATGCACCGGCACCAGCGCACTGTGCCCGCCCGATACGCTGCTCCCGACGTCTTCGGTTTGCCGCATCTCGGCCGGAACGTGCGACGTCGCCGAGCTCTGCACCGGCACCGGCCCGGCATGCCCCGTCGATGCGTTCGTGCCGTCGTCGACGACCTGTCGCGACGCGGCCGGCACGTGCGATCTCGTCGAGCACTGCACGGGAAGCACCGCGAGCTGCCCCGCCAACGCGTTCACGCCGTCGACCGTGACGTGCCGCGGGTCGGCAGGAATCTGCGATTCGGTCGAGAAGTGCACCGGTTCGACGGCCGCATGCCCGGCCGACACGCAGTCGAGCTCGACCACCGTCTGCCGAAGCGCGGCCGGAGTCTGCGATACGGCCGAGACCTGCACCGGTTCGGGCATTGCGTGTCCGGCCGACGCGCTTGCGAGCTCCACCGCAGTCTGCCGCGGCGCCGTCAGCCCGTGCGACGCCGCCGAAACCTGCACCGGAGCGGACATCGCGTGTCCGGCCGACATCGTCGCATCGTCGGCGATCACATGCCGCGCGTCGGCGGGAATCTGCGACGTCGCCGAACAGTGCGACGGAACCAGCGCGAGCTGCCCGGCCAACGCGTTCGTGCCGACGCAGGCGATGTGCCGCAGCAGCGCAGGCGTCTGCGACGTGGCCGAGTTCTGCAGCGGCTCCGCGGCCGCGTGTCCTTCGAACGCGCTCGCGACATCGTCCGTGGTCTGCCGCACGTCGGGCGGCTCGATCTGCGACTCGAGCGAAACCTGCACCGGAACGTCGACGGCGTGCCCGGCCGACGTCCTTGCGACTTCGTCGACGGTCTGCCGCGCTGCAACCGGCGCGTGCGACGCGGTCGAGACCTGCACCGGTTCCACTTCGAGCTGTCCGGCCGATTTGCTGGCCGCGTCGACCGTGACGTGCCGCGCCGCGATCAGTCCGTGCGACGCGGCTGAGACCTGCACCGGATCGGGCATCGCGTGCCCGGCCGACGTCGTTGCATCGACGTCGGTGACGTGTCGCGCGTCGGCCGGAGTCTGCGACGTGGCCGAGCAGTGCAACGGCACCAGCGCGAGCTGCCCGGCCAATGCGTTCGTCCCGACTTCGACGATGTGCCGCAGCACCGCAGGCGTGTGCGACGTGGCCGAGTTCTGCAGCGGGTCCGCGGCCGCGTGTCCTTCGAACGCGCTTGCGACATCGTCCGTGGTCTGCCGCACGTCGGGCGGCTCGATCTGCGACTCGAGCGAAACCTGCACGGGAACTTCGACGTCGTGCCCCGCCGACGTGCTTGCGCCGTCGACGACGGTCTGCCGCACCGCAACCGGCGTATGCGACGCCGCCGAGACGTGCACCGGCTCGACATCGGTCTGCCCTGCGGATGCGCTGGCCGCGTCGACCGTGACGTGCCGCGCGGCGATCAGTCCGTGCGACGCCGCCGAAAAATGCACGGGCACAGGCACCGCGTGTCCGGTCGACATCGTCGCGTCGTCCACGACGACGTGCCGCGCGTCGGCCGGCGTCTGCGACGTCGCCGAGCAGTGCAACGGAACCGGCGCCGCCTGTCCGGCCGATTCGTTCGTGTCGTCGCAGACGTCGTGCCGCGCGTCGACGGGCGTCTGCGACACCACCGAGTTCTGTACCGGTGCGTCGGCAAACTGCCCGGCCAATTCGTTCGAAGCGTCGTCGGTCGTCTGCCGATCCTCCGGCGGCATCTGCGACAGCGCCGAGCGCTGCAGCGGCTCGACCGCGTCGTGTCCGGGCGACGTCCTGGCCGCGACGACGACCATCTGTCGCGGCCAGGCCGGCGTCTGCGATACGGCCGAGGCCTGCAATGGCAGCTCCCCGGCTTGTCCTGCCGATTCGCTCGCGTCGTCGTCGCTGACGTGCCGCGCAGCGGTCAGCGCCTGCGACGCCGCCGAGACGTGCACCGGGACGGGTACCGCGTGTCCGGCCGACATCGTCGCATCTTCGGCGGTCACGTGCCGCGCGTCGGCGGGAGTCTGCGACGTCGCCGAGCAGTGCAGCGGAACCAGCGCGAGCTGCCCCGCGGACGTGTTCGTGCCGACCTCTACGATGTGTCGCGGCAGCGCAGGCGTCTGCGACGTGGCCGAGTTCTGCACGGGCGCGTCGGCAGCATGTCCGGCGAACGACCTCGCCTCGACATCCGTCGTCTGCCGCGCATCGGCCGGCGCAATCTGCGACAGCGCCGAACACTGCACGGGCGCGAGCGTGTCGTGCCCGGGCGACGTGCTCGCAAGCTCGACGACCGTGTGCCGCATCGCGACCGGTCCGTGCGACGCGGTGGAAAACTGCACCGGTGCGTCCGCGATCTGTCCGGCCGACTCGCTTTCCGCAACGAACGTCGTCTGCCGCGCCGCAGCCGGCAGCTGCGACGTCGTCGAGAACTGCACCGGCGCAAGCTCTTCGTGTCCGACGGATGTCGTCGCATCGTCCGCAACGACCTGCCGCGCGGCCGCCGGCGTCTGCGACGTCGGCGAGCTCTGCACCGGAAGCAGCGGCGCGTGCCCGGCCGACGGATTCGTCTCGACGCAGACCACGTGTCGCGCGGCTGCCGGCGTCTGCGACGTTGCCGAGACGTGCAGCGGGAGCTCGCCGAGCTGTCCCGCCAATTCGTTTGCCGGCTCGACGCTGGTCTGCCGCGTCTCCGGCGGCGCGATCTGCGACTCGGCGGAAACGTGCACCGGATCGTCCGCTTCGTGCCCGGCCGACGTCCTCGCGAGCTTATCGACCGTGTGCCGCACGGCAACCGGGCCGTGCGATGCCGCCGAACGATGCACCGGAACCAGCGGAGTCTGTCCGGGCGATGCGCTCGCGACGTCTTCGACCGTCTGCCGCGCGAGCGCGAGCGTCTGCGACGTGGTCGAGAGCTGCACGGGACAATCTTCGGATTGTCCGCCCGACTCGGTCGGCCCGTCGTCCACGGTTTGCCGTGCAGTCGCCGGCGTGTGCGACGTCGCCGAGCACTGCACGGGTGCGACACCGACATGCCCTACCGATGTGTTCACGGCATCGTCGGCGCTTTGCCGCGCGGCCAGCGGCATCTGCGATGCCGCCGAGAACTGCTCGGGTGAGAGCGCCGCGTGTCCTGCCGACGGCTTCGCGTCGTCGCAGACGACGTGCCGCGTGTCGGGCGGCGCGTGCGACAGCGCCGAGACGTGCACCGGCAGCTCGACCGACTGTCCGGCCGACGTGCTGGCTTCGTCGGCAACGACGTGCCGGTCATCGCAGGCCGTCTGCGATGCGGCCGAGCACTGCGACGGAACCTCGGCGGCGTGTCCGGCGAACTCATTCGCACCGACGACGACCGTCTGCCGCACACCGAACGGAATCTGCGACGTGGCCGAGCATTGCACCGGCACGGCGATCCAGTGTCCGGCCAATGTGTTCGCGCCGTCGTCGGCGCTCTGCCGTGCGGCCGCCGGCGATTGCGACGTCGCCGAGAGCTGCAGCGGCACCTCGCAGTTCTGCCCCGGCAATACGTTCAAGCCCGCAGGGTCGACTTGCGGCAATTCGGGCGACACCGAATGCGACGATCCGGACGAATGCGACGGCGGCGGCACCTGCGCCAGCAACTCGGCGGCCGATGGAAGCGCGTGCAACGACGACAGCATCTGTTCGAGCGACCAGTGCAGCGCCGGCACGTGCGTGTCCGAGCCGTCCGCAGACTGTCCGCTGCTTCCGATCGGCCAGGCGCCGGGCGATGCGTTCGGCGCGGCCACGGCGCTGACTGCGGACTATCTCGTGGTCGGTGCGCCGGCGTCCGGCAACCAGGGATCGGGCAAGGTGCACGTGTTCGTTCCGTCCGGCGAGTCGTACGTCGAGCAGACACAGCAGGCTCCGATCGCCGTACCGTTTACCGACGCGACGGCCGCGAGCGGCGCCGACTTCGGGACGTCGGTCGATGCCGACGCGAACACCATCGTCGTCGGCGCGCCGTCCGACGTGGTTGCCGGCGAGCCCGTGTCGTCCGGATCGGCTTCGGTCTTTTTCTGGAACGGAACGGCGTGGGATCTCCAGCAGAAGCTCGTCGATGCGAGCGGCCTCTGCATCGGGCTCGGCAGCGACGTCGCGATCAGCGGCGACACCATTGTCCTCGGCGCACCGGGCGGTGACTGTGCGCTCGTCTTCGAGCGAGCGGGCGGAGTCTGGTCGCTGGCGGATCAACTCAACGGCGCGGCAGGAACGCGCTTCGGAGCGAGCGTCGATGTTTCGGGCGACTCGATCCTGGTCGGCGCTCCCGGTGCGACGTCCGGCGACACCTGCGCTGCCGGGGAAGAAGTGCTGGCGTTCCATCGAGGCGTTTCCGGCTGGAGCCTCGAAGACACCATCGAAAGGCCGGGCGACGAATGCTTCACGCAGTTCGGCGCGGTCGTCGCGCTCGACGGCAACACGGGCGTCGTCGGTGCTCCGTCCTACGATGTCGGAGCGACCGATGCAGGCATCGCTTACGTCGTCACGCGGACCGGCGGCGCGTGGGACGTCACGAACCTGCTCAATCCATTCCCAGCAGCCTTGGCGGGCGCACACTTCGGCTCGTCGGTCGATATTCGCGCCAACGCGATCGTCGTCGGTGCGCCCGGTGTCGCGGCGTATCTGTTCCAGCTTCCTGCCGAGGCTGCGTCCGTCCGCGCAGCATCGTCGTGGCAGCCGGTTCGTCCGTATCTTCCGCCGGCAGGCTTCCCTGCGGCCGCGAGCGGATTCGGATCTTCGGTTTCGGTCGCAGCCGGCATCGCTGCGGTTGGAGCACCGGGCGAATCGCCGAACGGCTTTGCAGGCGCGGGTGCGGTCTACATCGGAAGCTCGGTCGACGTGCCGGACGTCTGCGGCGACGGAGCCACGACATCGCCGGAAGAATGCGACGACGGCGACACGGAGTGGTCGCCGGGCGAGCTCTGCAGCGCAACGTGCACTCTTGTCGCGTGCGGTGATTCCAACGATTCGGGATCGCTGACGGCAAGCGATGCGCTGTTCGCGCTGAGAACCGCCGTCGGCACGGCGACCTGCGATCTCGCGGTCTGCGACGTGAGCGGCAACGGAACAATTGCAGCATCCGATGCGCTGCTGATCCTCAAGAAGGCGGTCGGCGGGAATATCGAGCTGAGCTGCGGCTAGCTCGCCGGCCGCGTCGAGCGTTGATTCATGCGGCCCGACACCGCTCGTTTCGATGCCGCTACGGGCGATGGACTTGTTGTTGCGATGCGCAGCACGACGCCACACCGATCACTCTGAGCGCTGATGCGTCGGGACGAAACCTGGGTCACATTCCCCGCGGAATGTTCATGCACCAGCGACTACGGCAACCCGGCCGACTCGGTTCGCGCTCCACGACGGGCCACGGCGCCAAACGAGAAAGGGCGCTCATGCAATGCATGAGCGCCCTTCTGCTTTACGTCAGGCCGACGTACCGGCGTACCTTACGGGCCCGGTATCGTCGTCGATGTCGTGCTGGTCGTGGTCGTCGGCGGCGGGCACGCCGGGACACAGTTGCCGTATCCGCAGCACGTGTTGACGACGCAGCGCTCGCCGACGCCACAGTCGGTGCTTGCTGAGCACGCCGTGCCGCAAACGGCCTCATGCATGCATTCGCCACACGCGGTTTCCGCGGTCGGGAAGATGAAACAATCCCCCCCGCACGAAGCGAATCCGGGCCCACACGTCCCTACACAGCCGGCAGTGGTTGTCGTCGTGCTGGTCGTCGTCGTCGTGCTGGTGCTGGTCGTGGTGGTCGTGGTGGTCGTCGGGTTGCAGATGTTGGGACAATAGAAATCGCGGTCGGCGCATCCGTCGTTGTAGATGCACGAGAGCTGGTCGCAGAAGCAGTTCGTGCTCTCACCTCCGCACTGGCCGAAGCAGCTTCCCGGAGGAAGAGTCGTCGTGGTCGTGCCCTGCACGCACTGGTTGTTGTCGCAGAAGTTGCCGGGGCCGCAGTCGCCGCACTGGATCGGCGTGCCGCACCCGTTGTCGATTTCGCCACACTGGGCATTCAGGCTCGCGCAGTCCTGCTGCTCGCAGCACTTGCCGAATTTGTCGGTCGGCGTCTGGCGCAGGCAGAGCTTGCTCTGGCAGCTCTTGTGAACGTGACAGGTCGCGCCGTCCGGCTTGCCGCCGGCCTGGGCGACGCCTGAGGTCACAAAAACACCCACCGCAAGAATTACAGCTATCGAGATTTTCTTCATGGACCCCTCTTTGACGGCTCTACGATCCCTCAGGCCGCTGGGTCTTTTTTCGCACGCGTTCCCCAAGAGGACAAGGGGGGCGGGCCGCTTTCGTGCGGAATTCAAAGGATTTTCTTGGTCAGCGTCCCGGGAAAACCCGGCACGAAAGTCGTCGTCAGCCTTCGATATGACCGGCGACGACCGCCAGACCGGCCAGGTCATGCACGTCGTGGCGCTGCTCCGGCACGGCAATGACCGGCACATCGGCGGGAAGGTTGGCCTCGAACGCTTCGCGCCGTACGGCCTGGGCAAGGGCCTGGACGAGAAACCCCTCGAGTGTATCGATCATCCACCCGGCGACGTCCGGGGCGAACCCGGCATCGAGCAGCGCGTTGCGAAGACGCTCGCAGCGGCCGCGGCGGCCGCCTTGGGGCTCCGCGCCCAGACCGTCGGCCGGGCCACACTCCTCCAGGCCGGCGAGGGTCTTGATCTCCTCCGGCTCGTCGAGGCCTTCCCCGCCATGCACCCGGTTCATCACGACGCCGCGCAGGCGGACGCCCAGCTCCTGCATGCGGGCAACAAGGCCCTCGGCATCCTCGAGCACCTGTTCGTCCGGCCCGGTGACCAGCACGAAGGCTGTCGACGGCGCCTGCAGCAGCTCGCGGACCTTGCGGCTGCGGGCAGTCACGCCGTCGACCAGGGTTTCGATTGCTGCGAAGAACGCCGCGATCTCGGTCAGCGTCTGCAGGCCGGTCGCTTCCTCTACTTTTTCGAACACGAAGCGCGCGCCGCGGCTCGCGGTCTTCCAGGCCATCCATCCGGCCGATGCGGGGCGCGCCAGCCAGCCGAGCACGCTGCGGTCGAAGAAATCCTCGAGCCGGCGCGGCGCCTCGAGGAAATCGAGCGCGTGGCGCGACGGCGGCGTGTCGAGCACGATCAGGTCGTACTCGCCGGTCTCTTCGATCCGGCAAAGCTCTTCGATCGCCATGTATTCGGTCGAGCCGGCGAACGAGCGCGACAGGTTCTGGTAGAACGGATTCGCAAGAATCGTCTCGCGCACCTCAGCGGTCGGCGAATGGCGCGCAATGAACTGGTCCCACGCGCTGGTCTGATCGAGCATGCCGGCCGACAGCGAAGCCTTTGGATGAAGCCCGGCCTCTTCGAAACGCGTGGCATCGATCTGTTCGCCGCCGGTTCTCAGATCCCCGACGCCGAGCGACTGCGCGAGGCGGCGCGCCGGATCGATCGTCAGCACCATCGAGCGCCGGCCCTCGAGCGCGCCGCGGAGCGCGAGCGCTGCGGCAATGGTGGTCTTGCCGACGCCGCCGCTGCCGACGCAGACGACGATGCGGCTGCCCGTGAGGAGCTCTGCGAACGTCACTTTTCGACTCCTGCGGCGTCCGGCGCGGTGGGCGAATCGTCCGGCAGCATCGCGGCCAGCTGCCCGGCTTCGGCGCGACCAAACTCCTCGGTGGCAATGAGCGGCAGCCGGAATGCCGGAAGTCCGGTCTCGGCTTCGATGCGTGCAATCGCAGCCGACTGCACTCCCTGCCATTCGATCGCCGCATCGACCGCCTGCCGCAGCAGGTCGCGCAGCGCATCGCGTCCATTCGCGGGCGGCGGCAATCGATCGAGCCTCGCCAGAGCGTCGTGCGCACCGTCCGGAACCGCATCCCTCGTGCGATTCATGAACAGCGTCCCGATCGGCAGGTGCAGCGAATCGCGAAGGCGCGCAACGATCGAGCACGCTTCGGTAACGGGCATTTCTTCGGGAGTGGCAACGACGTGCACGCACGTGCGCGACGGGTCGGCGAGCATCGACTGCACGCGCGCTGCCTCACGGTGCACGAGCCCGCTGCGGAACGTTGCCGTCGCAGCAGCAGGCATCTGCAGATACTGAAGACTGTGTCCCGATGCGCCCGCATCGACGAAGATGCGCTGCCAGACCGGCTCGCCGTCGGCCATCCGCCGATTGGATTCGTACCAGACCTTGCCGACGGTCATCAACTCCTTCAGGCCGGGCGCACCGTCGACGAACACGCGGTAAAGGCGGCTCTGGAATACCAGTGCGAGCACGCGCTTGATCGGCACGACCATGCGAAGATATTCCGCGAGGGCCTCGTCTCCGGCGAGCGCGAGCAGCGTAAGGCGCGGCGCGAGGATCGACAGCTGTCCGGTCGCAAGGCTTTCCTGGTTGAACAGGCGCGCGACGCCGCCTGCACCTCCGAACTCGACGACGAGCGTGCGAAGGCCGCGAGACGCAGCACGAAGCGCAAGCGCAGCCGTCACGGTGGACTTGCCCACACCGCCCTTGCCGACCACGAACTGAAGAGGCACGTCCATCGCTCGGGCGAGCGTGCCCGCCACATCTCGCGTTGGCAATCCGGCACCGCTCGTTCAGACTCGTCCGGGATGTCGCGCGTTTTTTCGCCGCCTGCGTACGTTTGCGCAATTGCGCTCGCGGCGATGTCCATCGTCACAGCATGCGATCGCCCCCGGCAAGCCGGCGAGGCTCGACCGGCCGCTCGTGCGCCGCTCGTCGTGCTCGGCCTCGATGCGGGAACGTGGGATCTTCTCGATCCGTGGATCGAGCGCGGGCTGCTGCCGAATCTCGCGCGCCTGCGCGACGGCGGAGCACACGGCGTGCTTCGCTCCACGCAGCCGAGCAATTCTCCGGTGATCTGGACGTCGATCGCCACCGGCAAGGTCCCGGAAAAAACCGGCATCACGTGGTTCGTGCGTTTTCCGAACGGACCGGGAAAGCCGGTTCCCGTCGACCGGCGCGAGCTCAAGACGAGCACGCTCTGGAACATGATGGGCCGCGAGCGCATCGATGTCGCGGTGCTCGGCTGGTACGTCACGTGGCCCGCCGAGCACGTCAACGGCCGGCTGCTCACCGACCTCGCGCATTTCGGCAACATCGAAGCATCGCGCTGGCCGCCGAGTTATCTGTGGGAGCTGCCGCCGGTGTCGGAGAAAGACGCCATCGCGGCAATGCCGCGCTTCATGAACTTCGCCTACGACCCTGCAAAGGCCGTCAAGAAGGAGGGCGAGAAGCCGTCGCTCGATTATCTCGTCTACGACCGTTTCGTGCGCGCGTGGAGTCGCGATCGCTACTACCTCGAGGCGGCCAACCGGACGCTCTCCGACGGCCCGCTTCCGGAAGCCTTTTTCCTCTATCTGCGCGGCACCGACGACGTCCAGCACGGGTTCTGGAAGTTCATGGATCCGGCGGCATTCGCTCCCCGCCCCGGGCCGAACGGCAAACAGCTCGGAGGCACCACCGAGGTTCCACCGGAGGACGTCGCTGCATTCGGCAAAGTGATCGAGCGCTACTGGCAGTGGATCGACGAGGAAGTCGGAAAGCTTCTCGCGCACTACGCGAAAAGTCCGCCGCTGGTCATCGTGTGCTCCGACCATGGCGCCGGACCGGCGGTCGGCGACTACCAGGTCGAGGTGCCCGAGTACCTGCATCTTTCCGGGTCGCATCGCATCGACGGCATCGTCGTCGCGAGCGGGCCGGGCATTCGAAAGGGCCAGGCGATCGAAGGCGCGACGATCTACGACATCGCACCGACGATCCTTCATGCGATGGGCCTGCCGATCGGCAAAGACATGGACGGCCGCGTGCTGAACGACATGTTCGACGGGGAGCTTGCCGCGCGTCCCGATCGCATCATCGACACGTGGGATACCGCCGGAACGGGGGCCGGTGCATCGCCCGAGCTCCCTGCCGACGTCGACCAGAAGATGCTCGAGCACCTGCGCTCGCTCGGCTACATCGGGCAGTGAGTCGGGCGGGGTCTCTGCAGGCTTCGACTTGCCCCCGCGACCGGCGACGATACGCTCGGACCATGTCTTCACTACGAAGTGCCGGAAATGCTCGAAACGCCGGAAATGCTTTCGAGCGGGCGGGGCGCGGCCTTCGCAGCCTGCGGCCGGCGACCGCCGCCCTCGCCGTCCTCTGGACACTCGCAGCAGCCGACATCATCGCGATGACCGGATGCGGCGCGGGGCCGACCATTCCCGAAGGCGACCTCTACCGCGAAGCATCGCTGGCTCTCGAAGACGAGAGCTACACGACCGCGATCAGCAGCTACAAGAAGCTCCTCGAGGAATACCCGTTCTCGGACAAGGCCGAGATCGCAGCGATCAACATCGCGCTCGCGCACTACCTCAACGACGAGTTCAGCGAAGCGATCGTCGCGTTCAACGATTTCGAGCGGCTCTATCCGGTGAGCCCGCTGCTTCCGTTCGTAAGCTATACGATCGGCATGTGCTGGCTCGACCAGGCGCGCGACGGCGAGCGCGATCCGACGCCGTCGGAAGAAGCGCTGCGCCAGTTCCAGAAAGTCGCTGGCGAATTCCCGAACACGATCTATGCCGACCTGTCCGTCTTCCGCGAGCAGGAGGCGCGCGAGAACCTCGCCGCGCACGAGCTCGTCGTCGGCGACTACTATCGCCAGCGCAAGCGATTCGACGCGGCGATCGGCCGCTACAAGTTCGTCGTCAGCGAATATCCGACGACCGAAAACGCCGGGCGCGCGGCTGCGCGGTTGAAAGATCTCGAAGTCGAAATCGCGTCGTCGAGCAAACCGGACAAGCCCGATCGGCCCGGCGATGCGACGACACCGACGACGTCGACGCCGTCGACTGCCCCGCTCCCGCCCGCTCCTGTCACCGGAAACGCATCCCCCGCATCCGGCACCCCGCCGGCCACCACCGGAACCCCTGGCGCCGCGGGCCAGACCGCAACTTATTAAATGGGGACAGGTACAATTTCGTAAGTCAGCGAAATCGTACGGTTCAGATTTTACGGTCGCGGCTCGGGCTCCAGCAGCCGCGATTGCAACGCGGCCACAGTCGCCGGACTCACTCCCGTCCATTCCAGATAGGCTTCGGCCGAGCCCCAACGCGCGTCCATGTCGGCGAGCATCTTGCGCATGCGCTCGGCCGGACTGCCGCAAAGATACAGAACGAGCTCGGTATCGAAGCCTTCGCTTTCCATCATCGCACGCGTCGATTCGACGAACGGCGCGAGGTAGCGCTCGGAGATCGCGTAGTCGGCGACGATGACTTCGTCGTCCACGCCGAGCACGCGCAGAAGCACCGCCGCGACTACACCGGTGCGGTCCTTGCCGCCCGTGCAATGAAAGACGGTGGCCGGGGCATCGGGCGCCGCGAGATGCTCGAAGATCTCGCGAATGACCGGCGCGCCTTCCTGCAGCATCTCGAGATAACGGCTCTGCAGATCGACCTTCTCCCAGTCGATGCGCGAGTCGGTGATGCTGAGCGAGACGCGCACCAGCGGCGTGTGACGATGACGGTCGGAAGCGGCCGCAAAGTCGCCGGCGCCATGATGGGTCAGCTCGAGGTCGCTGCGCAGATCGTAGATGCGGCCGATCGCGAACGTCTCGAGAACCTCTGCATCGGCCGCGGTCAGGTTCGTGAGGCGATCCGAACGGAAGACCAGGCCCGGGCGAATCCGCCGACCATCCTTGCCCTCGAGCCCGCCGAGGTCACGGAAGTTGTAGGCCCCTTCGAGGGGAATGCGGGTGCTGGTCACTGCGGGAATGTTCCATGGACGCGGGGGCATCACCAAAAGACGGCGCGGCCGTTCTGCGGTTGACCACACGTCCCCTGCCCGCTATACCCACCTCACCTTATTCAGAGTGGCGGAGGGAAGGGCCCTGCGATGCCACAGCAACCGGCCAGTCGAAAGACTTGGTGCTGGTGCTAAGTCCCTCACTCCCGGATTGTCCGAGGAGTGGAAGATAAGGTCGAGACTGCCTTCTCTCGCGGCACCTCTTCCTTGTCATGCAGACGGAAGGGGTTTTTTTGTACCCGACGCTCGAAAAGCAGCACGAAAGCTCCCGGGAACGCCCTCGCGTTCTCGTCGTCGGCGCCGGTGCGCTCGGCTGCGCGGCGGCACGCACGCTCGCGCAGGACGGCTCGGTTGCGATCACCCTCGTCGATTTCGACGACGTCGAGCTTTCGAATCTGCAGCGCCAGGTCCTCTACAACGACGAAGATCTCGGCCGCTCCAAAGTCGCCGCGGCCGCTGCGCGGCTCGCCGAAGAGTTCGGCGTCACCATCGAGACGGTCCATGCACGCTTCGATGACGAAAACGGCGCGGCGCTCGTCGCCGGCGCCGATCTCGTGATCGATGCGACCGACGATCCCGCAACCAAATTCCTGATCGCACGCCTGTCGTCCGCAAGCAGAGCGCCGTCGGTCTATGCCGGCGTCGCCCGCACCGGCGGCCAGTGGATGCTCGTCGTGCCCGGAAAATCCGCGTGCCTGGAATGCGTTTTCCCGAAGCGGGCGTTTGAATCCCAGAATGCCGAAGGCTGCGCCGCGCTCGGCATCCTCGCACCGGTCGCGGGATTTGTCGGCGCAATGCAGGCGATCACTGCCCTCGCCTTCCTTCACGACCCGGCCAGCGTGGTGGCGGGAAGGCTTCACCTTTACGAGCTGACCGGCGCGCGCTCGCGGCACATCGATTTTCCGATCGACGATGCGTGCGGATGCCGCGCTGCGAGAAGCAAAATTTTACCAGGAACACTCGCCGCAGACGCGGCGTTGGAACTACGTTTCGAGGAGACCAGATCATGAGCTTTACAACCGGACTGAAGTGCCGCGAGTGCGGCGAAGCCTATCCGTGGAGCCCGCTGCACGTCTGCGAGCTGTGTTTCGGACCGCTCGAGGTGCAGTACGACTACACCGCGATCTCCAAGGTACTGACCCGCGAGCTGGTCGAGTCGCGTCCGCGCAACCTGTGGCGCTACCGTGAGCTGCTGCCGTGCAGCGACGATCCGCAGGTGGGCCTTTATTCGGGCTTCACGCCGCTCGTCAAAGCCGACCGGCTCGCCAAGGTGCTTGGTGTAAAGGAGCTCTGGGTCAAGGACGACTCGTGCAACCATCCGACCTTCTCGTACAAGGATCGCGTGGTGTCGGTCGCGATCAGCGCGGCGATCGAGTTCGGATTCGATACGGTTTCGTGCGCGTCGACCGGCAACCTTGCGAACTCGGTTTCCGCGCACGCCGCCCGCGCCGGGCTTCGATGCTTCATCTTTATCCCGAACAATCTCGAGCGCGGCAAGGTCATCGGTTCGACGATCTATGATCCGACCGCGGTCGCAATCTCGGGCAACTACGACGACGTCAATCGGCTGTGTACGGAAATCGCGGACAAGTACGGCTGGGCATTCGTCAACATCAACCTGCGTCCGTTCTACACCGAAGGCGCAAAGACTTACGGCTTCGAGGTGGCCGAGCAGCTCGGCTGGAAGCTGCCGCAGAACATCGTCGTGCCGACCGCCGGCGGAACGATTCTCCCGAAGATCGCCAAGGCATTCGAAGAGCTCGTCGACGTCGGCCTCGTCGAGGATACGCCGTCGAAGATCTACTCGGCGCAGGCTGCCGGCTGCGCGCCGGTCGTCAACGCGATCCGTCGCGGCGGCGACCTGATCGAGCCCGTCAAACCGCAGACGATCGCCAAGTCGATCGCGATCGGAAATCCCGCCGACGGCTACTACGTGCTCGGCGCCGTACGCAAGAGCGGCGGCTGGGGCGAAGCCGTGACCGATGCGGAAATCGTCGACGGCATCCGCCTGCTCGCGCGCACCGAAGGCATCTTCACCGAGCCGGCCGGCGGAACCACGGTGGCCGTCACGAAGAAGCTGATCGAGCTCGGCCGCATTCCACGCGACGAGTCGATCGTGATCTGCGTGACGGGCAACGGCTACAAGACCATCGAAGCGGTCACCGATGCGGTGCCGGTGCCGCACGAGATCAGCGCGCGGCTCGAGGACTTCGACACGCTCTACGAAGGGCTGCAGCAGAAACCGGCCGCGCGTCAGATCGCCTGAGACGACGTACCATCAGCAAACAGGAGAACGAGAAATGTCTGTTCGAGTAAGAATCCCGACACCCCTTCGCAAATACACCGGCGGCAAGGATGCCGTTCCGGCCGACGGCGCAACCATTGCCGCCGTGCTCGACGATCTCGAGCGCACCTGCCCCGGCCTGAAGGAGCGCATCTGCGACGCCGACGGTGCCGTGCGCCGCTTCGTGAACCTGTACGTCAACGGCGACGACATCCGTTTCCTCGACAACACCGGCTCGCCGGTAAAAGACGGCGACGAAGTCAGCATCGTTCCGGCGATTGCCGGCGGCGTGACGCCCGCAGGAAAATGAGCGCTGCCACGCCGCACCGACCGGCGCGGCTCGCGACGACCGAAGATCGCCTTCGCATCGTCGACCTGATCGGCAACACGCCGATGGTCGAGCTGCGCTGTCTCGGTGACAAGCTCGCCCCCGGTGTGAAGCTCTACGGCAAGATCGAGGGCGCCAATCCGAGCGGCTCGGTCAAGGCGCGCGCCGCATGGAACATGGTCCGCAAGGGCCTCGATTCGGGCGAGCTTCGCGCCGGCAAGACGATCCTCGATTCGACGTCGGGCAACACCGGCATCGCGCTCGCGATGATCGGCGCAGCGCTTGGCTATCCGGTGCGGCTCGTGATGCCGGAGAACGTCTCGCGCGAAAGAAAGCGCGTGCTCGCGGCCTATGGCGCGGAGATCGTGTTCTCGAATCCGCTCGAAGGCTCGGACGGCGCGATCCTGCTCGCGCGCGACATCTATGCCGAAGATCCGGAGCGATACTTCAAGCCGGACCAGTACAACAACGAAGCGAACTCCGAGGCGCACTACCGTACGACCGGACCCGAGATCTGGCAGCAGACGGGCGGCCGCATCACGCACCTGCTGGCCACGATCGGTACCGGCGGCACGGTGATGGGCACCGGCCGCTACCTCAAGGAACAGAATCCGCACGTCCAGATCGTCGCCGTCGAGCCCGACGATGCGTTCCACGGAATCGAAGGTCTCAAGCACATGGAGTCGTCGATCGTTCCGGGGATCTGGCATCCGGAAAAAGTCGACCGCATCGTCGGCGTCGCCACCGACGCCGCGTACGACATGGTCTATCGCCTCGCGGCCGACGACGGACTGCTGGGCGGCCAGTCGTGCGGCGCGGCCGTCGTCGGCGCGCTCCAGGTCGCACGAGATCTTCCGGCGAATGCCGATGCGTGCATCGTCGCGATTCTTCCGGACCTTGGCGACCGTTATCTGTCCACCAATCTGTGGCTCGGCTGGCGCGACCGGCACCAGCTTGCCGCTGCGCAAGATCCACAGCCCGCGAGGGCGAGGATCGAATAGGAATCCCTCATGGCCATCCAGCGTTTCTACCTCACGTACAGCCAGGAAAAGATCAAGGAGCCGATCATCTACTCGGTCGGAAAGAAGTTCCGCGTGATCACCAACATCCGCACCGCATCGGTGTCGGACCACATCGGGATCGTCGGTCTCGAGCTCGACGGCGATCAGGACGAGATCGATTCGGCCGTAAAATGGATCGCCGACCAGGGCGTCAAGGTCGAGCCGATCGAGAAGAACGTCATCGAGTAACACCGTGCTCGACGACGATGCGATAGCGCGCTACGCGCGCCAGATCGTCATTCCCGCCGTCGGCGCCGCGGGACAGGAGAAGCTTCTCGCGTCGACGGTACTGGTGGTGGGAAACCCGCGGGGCTGCGCGCAGGCCGCGCTCTATCTGCGCGCCGCCGGTATCCGTGTCACGAACAGCACGAGCGACGGAGCGTTCGATCTTGCGATCGCGGCCGATGCCGCGTCGCTCGACTCCCGGCTTCGACGCGAGCTGATCGAGTCGAAGCGGCCGGTGTGCTGGTACGCGCTCGGCGAGAACGGTTTCGAGAGCGGCGCATATCCCGACGCAGAGCTTCCCCAGCAGGAAACCGCGCCGGCGAAATCAGACCGGGCAGCCTCTGGACACGATGCAGCGGCATGCGATGTCGCGTCGCTCGCCTGCGCGATCCTCCTCCGCCTTCCCCACCGGGCATCGGCAGAGATCTTCGAGGTCTGAGTCCCGTCAACTAGCCGACGACCCAGTCGCCGGCATTCGTCATCGTAAGAACGGCAATGGTCTCGCAGGGACCGGCGTTCTCGTACCAGTGCGTGACGTCCGCGCGGAAAAACAGGGTGTCGCCGGCGCGCAGCGTGTCGTCGGCATCGATCGTGCGAACGCGCAGCCTGCCGCGCACGACGACGATGTGCTCGTATGTTCCCTCGGGATGGCCCGGCGCCTCCTCGATGCAGCCCGGGACGAGCGTGATCTCATAGACTTCGGGTTCGCGCGGATCGGCTCCTGTCGAAAGCGCGCGGGAACGAAAGCGCGCATCGGTCGACACCAGCGTACGGCCTCCGTCGGCACGCAGAACGCGGAAGTCCCTTTCGTGATAGTCGGCTCCCAGGATCAATCGCCGGAAAGGCACTTCGAAAACGTGCGCAAGCGACCAGAGCGTGCGCAGCGCCGGCACCGCACGACCAGCCTCGATGTCTCGCAGCACTTCGACGGGAATGCCGGATCGATCGGACAAAGTCTCGATCTCCATGCGCGAGTTCCTGCGCAGGCGCGCGACCATCGTCGCTACGGTTTCGGACAACCTCTCGTCGGGACCCGCCGGCGAAGCCTGCGGAACTTCGGTGAAGTCGTCCTGAATGGAGATTGTCATCGTGATCCTCCTGCGGATGCGCGGCAGGCTTGCAGCGCGGTACACGCGATCGCCTCGAGTCGGAGTTGCTATGCAGCGATCGTGCCACATGCGCACTTCGTAGCATGGCGTTGCGGATCACGATGCGAGCGGCCGAGAGATTGCATCGATGTCGTCGATTCCGGTGGCTGCGCATTCGCCGATCGATCGATCAACGTCGAAGGCTTCGCAAGCGGTCGTCAAATATCACGGCTTTCGCGATCGACTCACGGGATTTCCAGCGCACATCACGGTGTCGTTCCGGGAACGTGCCTCGAACGCGGCAGCTCCGAAACGTGACGTTCAGGTGAGACCTGTTGCGTCCGGGGAGCCCGATCGCCAGGCGACTCGCGCAAGCGCGATTCCTGGAACGAGAAAGATGGCGGCAATCAGTGTCGAAGCGCCGAATACCGCGATTCCCGACGGCTGGTCGGTGCACGCCCCGCCGCTTGCGGACGCACCGCAGAGCACACTCACCATCGACGGCGCAGCAAGTCCGTTCCACAGCGCGTGCTGGGCGATGGCCAGCAGGAGACCCGCGGCCGGCGCGATCCGCGCCGCAGTCGAACCGGGCGCGCCAGCGAACCACCAACCGAGCGCGGCGCCGCTCGAGGCCGTAAAGACCATGTGCGCGATGCCATCGAGGATTCCCCGGAGGTAGAGCGCACGCTCCAGACCTTGCTCACCGCCCTGCAGCATCGACACGCCGAGATACAGAAAGTTCTCAGTCCACACGAAGCCCACGCCGATCAGCGCACCATAGACGACTCCGTCCCGCGCGTTGCGCAGCGAGCCCGGAAATACTGCGAGAAGCAGCAGCAGCCCGAGCGCCTTGGCGCTTTCCTCGAGAGTTGGTGCAATGAGCAATGCCGTTGCAGTTCGGGCGCCGTCACCAGCAAGCGTCGCCATCCACGGACGTGCCGACTCGTTCCCGATCGACGCCAGGCACGCAGCGCCGATTCCGCCCCAGAGCAGGGCGAGTGCCAGCGCGCGGGGCGTCCGACGATAACCACGCTGAGCAATCAGCACGAGCGTTGCCAGCAACAGTGCCGGTGCGGAAGCAGCGAAAAGTATGAGCGGCGGAGTGCTGGCCAGCAGATCCACGGTCCATACGACCGCGGGCATGCAAAGAACGAGCGAGATTGCCCGGAGAGCGGCGCGGTGTTCGAACAGCGAGGAGATCAGCGTGCCATGTTCGGCAGCACGATCTCGTATCCGAACACTTCACTGAGCAGATACACGACGATGAGCAGCGAAATGCTCATCACGACGAGAGATGCTGCTGCAATGCCCGTAAGAACGAACACGGCGGCGGCGCCGGCAACGGCGATCACGGGCGACAGAAACGGCCAGCGGTTGAATGGAGCGATCGGCGCGAACAGCGTTCCGAATCCGGGTTCTTCGGCGCCGGCCTGGCCTCCGGCCGACCAGTTTCCGCCGTCGGTAGTTCCGAAGAACCCTGCGAAAGGTCCGCTGGCGTAGTCCGACGGCATGCGCGTTGCTTCAGTGAGCCGGCGAGCTCGCCGAGACGGCGGGCGCCGGTGACGGCGGAGGAATCGGAGGAAGGTCGCGCATCGCGTTCGGAGACAGCGTGGGCTTGTCCTCCAGATCAGCGGACTTCCTGGGTGCGTCCTCGTCGCCGTCGTCCTCGCGATACGGACGCGATCCGATCGTAATGACGAGCGTGCCGTCAGGATCGCGCGGGCCACCAAGAAGAACGACCGAGCCGAGCTCGAGCTTGACGTATGTATTGACGACCGGTCGGTTGTCTTCGTTGAGCAGGATGTGCAGCCGCAGATGATCCGGCGTGTGCTCGCGCGTCGTGATGTGCAGGTAGCGGCCGTGCGGAAGCTCCATGCCGCTTTGCCCGCCGTTGCCGTGCAGCACGCGCGTCTCGCTGCTGACGAGCTTGTAGCTCTTGAAGCGAAGCTGGCGCAGCTCGTTCTTGAGCGAAGCCAGGCGCGAGTCGAACACGCGTCCGTCGTTGGACGCAAGCACTGTCGCAATCTGGATGGTCGTGCGGTTCTCGGCCAGAGCCGAAGTGGATACGAGCGAGGTCAGGAAGGCCGCGGTGGCGGCCAGCCTCAGACGGCGTTTCATCTGTCGAGGCCGGCTGTGCGGATCGGCGCACCGAGTCCGCGATCCTGGACCCAGATCACACGAGCGTTGGTGCGCGGCTGAACCCACGTGGACGCGGTGTGACCTGCGGCCGCTTCGAGCCCATCGACGTGCGGAGTCTCCGGCCTGGCAAGCGGCGGCGGCGCATACGTTGCCGGTGCCGCTTCGGGAAGACCACGCGATCCGAGACGGAACGAAGCCGGCTGGAACATCGAACGGGAGCTGGAACGGGCGGAGGACGATGCCGGCGCGCTCGCGACGACGGAGAGCGTGCCCTGCTGCGCAGGCATGAGTGTGAGGACGGCAACGGCTGCGGCCGCTGCGGAAACAGCGGCTGCCGATGCATAGCGGAATGCGGCCACGAGCGGGCCGCGGCGCTCGCCGCCTGCACCGCGGCGTTCGCCGCGCATGCCGCGCCGCATGACGGCCGGCCGCGCGCTGCGCCCGCGATTGTACGCGGCTTCGCGCGCGCCGATGCTCGGCCGTTCTTCGGATCCGCCATCGCTCGACGCCAGTCCGAGCGCGGCTTCGACGCCGCTGCGGACGCTCGAAAGATCAACGGCCGAGGCAAAGTCTGCCACGGCCGTCGAAAGTAGAATCCTGGTCTGCTGCCACCGCATGACCTCGCGGTTGCACGCCGTACATTTCGCTGCATGCCGGCGCGCGGCAGAAGCTACGGCCGGCTCGAGAAGGTCGTCCACGTACTGGTTGAACGACTGTTCAAAGTCGGCGCAGGTCATTTCCGGATGATTTCCAGAAGAGATCGACACGGTTAGAGCATCTCCTGAA
Organism: Candidatus Limnocylindrales bacterium; assembly: GCA_035571835.1. Taxonomy (NCBI): domain Bacteria; kingdom Bacillati; phylum Chloroflexota; class Candidatus Limnocylindria; order Candidatus Limnocylindrales; species Candidatus Limnocylindrales bacterium. Next base: position 105,061 of record DATNBU010000039.1, read on the forward strand.
GGCGGGATTGAAGCTTCTTGCGTGCGTAGTGGAGGCGACTCATGACTGTCCCAAGCGAACATTCGAGCACTTCGCTGATCTCTTCATAGGACAGGCCGTCGATTTCGCGCAGGAGTATGACGGCGCGATGATCGGGCGTCAAACTTTCGATCGCCTCGAAGATCTTCTTGCCAAGCTCGCGACTGCGCACGCTTTTGAAGGGATCGATTCCGAGTGTCGCGGAGCCTTCGCCGACCGCATCTTCTTTCATGCCGATGCTGTCATCGAACTCGACGAGCGGACGTTTGCCGCCCCGGCGCTGGTGGTCAATGGCCAGGTTCATCGCGATTCGGTAGATCCATGTGTAAAACGACGACTCGCCTTTGAAGCCGTCGAGGTTGCGGAAGGCCCGCACGAAAGTTTCCTGGAGAATCTCCTTGGCATCCTCGGGGTTTCGAACCATGCCGATGATGACGGAGAGAAGGCGCCGTTCGTAGCGTTCGAGAAGGGTCTGGACGGCGTCCCGGTCCCCGGCCTGGGCCTGGGCGACCAGGTCGCCATCGGCAGAGTCCACCCGTCTGTCTCCATAGTCACGGGCCATAGACGCTACAGGTAGTTGCTTATTCGCTCGCCGCACGGACGGAAGCCGCCCTGGGCAAAAGAAGTTTTGCGGTCAGTGGGCCGTGGCCCAGCTACTGCCCGAGCCAACATCCACGACGATCGGGACGCGGAGCGCCGCGGCCCCCTCCATGACGCGTACAACCAGGCTGGAAGCTTCTTCGATCTCGCCCGCAGGGACTTCGAGTAACAACTCGTCATGAATCTGTAAAACCAGCCTCGACGCCAGACCGGCCTCTGCGATGGCAGTGTCCAGATCCACCATGGCCTTTTTGATGATATCGGCCGCACTGCCCTGAATCGGCGTGTTGGTTGCCACACGCTCGGCGAGCTGCCGGCGGCCCCCGTGATCACTCGTGATGTCCGGCAGGTAGCGCCTTCGGCCCATCAACGTGGCGACAAAACCGTGGTCCCGGGCATGCTGGAGCATCTGGGTATAGAAACGCTGCACTTTGGGGAATTTTTCGAAGTATCGCTTTATATATTCCTCGGCTTTCACCCGGCTGATCCCGAGCTCGCGCGACAAGCGCTGCGGGCCCATCCCGTAGATGATGCCGTAGTTCACGACCTTCGCCGCCCGCCGCATCGACGGGGAAACTTCGTCCAGCGGCACCTCGAACATATCGGCGGAGGTCGCCGTGTGGATGTCCTGGCCGGAGCGGAACGCTTCGATGAGGTTCTCGTCGGCGGACAGGTGCGCGAGCACCCTCAGCTCGATCTGATTGTAATCGGCCGAAACCAGTGCCGCCCCGGGCGCCGCCACGAACGCCGACCGGATCTTCGCCCCTTCTTCGGTGCGGATCGGAATGTTCTGGAGATTGGGGTCGCTCGACGACAGCCGGCCGGTGGCCGCGACGGTCTGGTTGAGCCGGGTATGGATGCGGCCACCGGCGTCGCAGAGCCTCGGAAGCGAGTCGACGTAGGTCGACTTGAGCTTGGCCATGCCCCGGTACTCGAGAACCAGCGCCGGCAGCGGGTGCAGGTCGGCGAGCGCTTCGAGCGCTTCGCTGTCGGTCGAAAGGCCGGTCTTGGTTTTCTTGACGCCCTTGGACGGCAGCGCGAGCTTCGTGAACAGAAGGTCGCGAAGCTGGACAGGCGAAAGGATGTTGAATGGGCCGCCGGCCATTTCGTAAATCCGCGCGACGAGCGCGGACATGCGGCGCTCGAGAAGGTCGGACATCTCCTTCAGGGCGGCGCTGTCGATCAGGACTCCGTGCGCCTCGAGGGCGCCGAGGACCGAAATCAGCGGATGCTCGAGGTCGCGGTAGAGGCGCGAAAGCTCGCGCGCTTCGAGCTGTGCCTCGAGGATTTCGGCGGCGCGCCGGATAAGCTCGAACGCTTCGTCGCCGAGCATCGCATCGGTTGCCTGACAGTTGAGGAAACGCTCGCAGATGTCTTCGCGCGAATGCACCCCGGCCTCGGGATCGCAAAGATACGACGCGACGCCGAGGTCGAGCCCGTGCGCTCCGGGAACCGCGCAGAACTCGCGGACGAGCGCTTTCAGATCGAATCCCACCAGCGAAACTTCACGCGCGGCGAGATCGGCAAAAGCTGCACGGATCTGCGCGGCATCGCGCGACGCCGTGCGATCGTTGCCGTCTGAGATCGCTACCGCGAGATCGGGAGCTCCGGGTGTGCCGGAATCGCACGATGCGACAAGCACGCGATCGCGTCCCATGATCGCCACGCGATCGCGTCCCATGATTGCAACGCGTTCGAGGAAATCGACGTCACCTTCCTCGACGACTACGGCCACGGTCGCTGCGACCACGCGCACGCCCGGTCCGATCGCGAGCTCCTGCTGTGCTCCGACCTGCTGCGACGCCGCAGCTGCAAGGCCCGCTGCGGACTCGATTCGACGCGGTGGCGTCGCCTCCGGCTCCTCCCCGGCCAGCGTGCGCATGCGTGCCATCAACCGTTGCATCTCGAGCTCCTCGGCAAGCTCGCCGAGCGCATCGGTCGCGAGCTTTCCGAGCCTGAGCCCCTCCGGCGTCACCTTGATCGGAACGTCGATGCAGACCTCGGCCAGCTTCCGGCAGAGGCGGGCCATGTCGGCGCCCTCCTCGATTTTCTTTCGGATCGACGCCGCGCCGCGCAGCGGCAGCTTTTCGATCTCGGCGCTTCGCGCGAGCATTTCCTCGATGCTTCCGAAGTGCGCGATCAGTGCGGACGCGGTCTTCGGTCCGATGCCTTTGACGCCGGGAATGTTGTCCGAGCTGTCGCCCATCAGGCCGAGCACGTCGGGCACCGCTTCGGGTTCGACGCCGAACTTCTCGCGAACGAGCTCGCGATTGATGACGAGGTCGCGCACCGGATCCATCAGCAGCGTGCGGGCTGTCACGCACTGCATGAGGTCCTTGTCGCCGGTCACCAGGATCACGTCGTAGTCGTCGGCTTCGTAGCTCTTCGCGATCGTCGCGAGGATGTCGTCGGCCTCGTAGCCGTCGCAGTCGAGCACCGGAATTTCGAGCGCGTTGATCAGGCGGCGGACGTACGGAATCTGCACGGCGAGCGCCTCGTCCGGTGCAACGCGGTTGGCCTTGTAGTCGGGGTACAGCTCGCGGCGAAAAGTTTTCTTCGCGATGTCGAAGCAGGCTCCCATCAGGGTCGGCCGGCGCTCGCGGATGAGCTTTTCGAGCATCGTCGAGACGCCGTGTACGGCGCCGGTCGGGAGCCCCTTTGACGTCGTCAGCGGCGGCAGCGCGTGGTACGCGCGAAAGATGAAGAAGCTCGTGTCGAGGAGATAGACGGTGCCCTTGCTCGCCACGCGGCACGTGTCGGACAGGCACCTCCAAGATGCAAGTCCGCGGGTGGACGCTCGATCGCCCGCGAGCCGGGACCCGGGGCCTCAGGCGGCCGCAATGTAGAGAGTCTGGCGCGGAGCGGCGAAGACTCGTTTTACCATCGGCTCGAAGAACTCGAGCGGCAGCGTCTCGCCTTTCGGATCGAACGCCGGGCCATCGTAGCGCTCGCAGAACAGCGCGGTGCGTTCGAACCATTCGTGGCCGCGAAACTGCTCGCGCTGGTTACGGTCCATCCCGAGGTGATGGAAGAAGTAGTAGCCCTGGAAAATGCCGTGCTTCGCGACCATCCAGTGGTTGGCGTCGCTGACGAACGGCTTGAGCACGGCGGCTGCAATGTCGGCATGGTTGAAGGAGCCGAGTGTGTCGCCGATGTCATGCAGCAGCGCGCAGACCACGTACTCTTCGTCCTCGCCGGCACGGTGCGCGCGCGTGGCCGTCTGCAGTGAATGCGCCAGACGGTCGATCGCGAACCCGCCGTAATCTCCGTCGAGCAGCCGAAGATGGCTGAGCACGCGGTTCGGCAGGCCCTGGGCGAACTCGACGAAGCCGGAGCCGATGATAGCCCAATCCTCGGCGGTGCTCTGTTCCATCGTCGTGAAGCTGGCGCGCGCGGCGTTCTCGTCCATGGTCAATCCTCCTCCACTCATCGCTCAGCCGGATTCGACAGCATCTTCGGAATTACCGCAAGGCGGCCACGTCAGCGGTGCGGCCCGGCCGATTTCCCCGCCATTGCTGCAGGCATCCTGATTCTCTGCACATTGATGTGATGAGCATTTTTTGACGCGTGGGCCAGGTCGTACTGCATCTGCATGGAGAGCCAGACTTCCGCTCCCCCACCAAAAGCCTTGGCCAGCCGAATCGCCATCTCAGGCGAAATCCCTGCTTTCTCATTCACAAGATTGTTCAGGGCCTGCCGCGTCACTCCGAGCCTGCGGGCCGCCTCGGTAACCGTGAGATTCAGCGGCTCCAGGCATTCCTGCCGGACGACTCTTCCAGGGTGGGGGGGATTTTTCATCGGCATCTTTCTACCTACCGAAAGTCGATCAGTGGTAGTCCACCAGATCGACATCATGAGCGTCACCATCGCGAAATCGGAAAATGATTCGCCAGTTTGCGCGCACCGTAACTGACCAGAACTCACCGAGGCTTCCCGTCAGCCGATGAAGACGAAACCCGGGCAGACTCAAGTCGCGAAGCTCACGAGCACTGTCGAGTCGAGCGAGGACGTTTTCGATTTTCTCCAGATGTTCGGTGTTGATCCCTCGGGACTCGCCGCGTTCGTAGAGTCGCCTGAGCCCTTTATGTCGGAAGCTCACTATCATGGCTCAACGGGCCCTGACAAGCATGGCTTGTCAATGCCACGGGCGTCATGAGTCGTGGTGTCAGACCTGCGATGAAGATAGGAAGGCCAGCGTGACTTCCGCCCCGGAGTGGTTCGCCACCAAGTTCAAGCTTGCCGAGCTTACGGTCCGCCGCTTCGCGTTCTGGACCTGGTCGGTGCGGCCCACGCAGTGCACGCCCGGCGCATCGGTCCTGTCGCTGAACCGGCCGTGCCCGGCATGGGGTGAGGTCACGGCCGAAGAGAATGCCGAGCTCGCGATTGTCGTTGCGGAAATGGAAGGCCGGCTCAAAGCCGTCTGCGACTACGACAAGATCAACTACCTGATGCTGATGATGGTGGACCCGCAGGTCCACTTCCACGTGATCCCCCGCTATGCGAAGCCGAAGGGACTGTTCGGGGTCGAATGGATTGACCGCGCGTGGCCGAAGCCGCCCGACCTGTCCGCCGGCACGTCGGATCTCGCCGTCGCCGAGGCCGTTCGACTGGCGCTGACCACGGCGTGACTCGCATCCCGCCCGGACCCGCCCGCATCTTCGGATCTCGCGAAAAAAACGTTCCCGCCTGCGAATAAACCCACTTTGACACCCGTCATGGGGCTCAATACAAATCGCTCGATTCGGTTCCCGAAAAGCTCACGCATGGCACTCCCCGCTGTGTTCTCTCCTTCCGTCTTCCAATCCGCCGCGACACCGCAGCCGGCCGGGCACGCATGATTGAAGTCAAACATCTGACCAAGACCTACGGGTCGATCACCGCCGTCGACGACGTCTCGTTCCAGGTCGCCACCGGGCAGGCCGCCGGCTTCCTCGGACCGAACGGCGCCGGCAAGACGACCACGATGCGCATCCTGACCGGCTTCATGCCGGCGACGTCTGGAACCGTAACCGTCGAAGGATTCGACGTGTTCAAGGATTCCTTCGAGGTCCGCAAGAGGATCGGCTACCTGCCCGAAACTCCCCCGCTCTACCTCGAGATGACCGTGCGCAGCTACCTGCGGCATGTCGGCAAGCTCAAGGCCATCGCCGGCTCGCAGATCAAGGCTGCGGCCGATCGCGTGATCGAGGAGTGCGGCCTCGAGAGCGTGGCCGGACGGCTCTGCGGCCACCTGTCGAAAGGCTACCGCCAAAGGGTTGGCCTTGCGCAGGCGCTGATCCACCAGCCCGCCGTGCTGATCCTCGACGAGCCGACGGTCGGCCTCGATCCGGCCCAGATCATCGAGATCCGCGCGCTGATCCGCGGTCTCACTGCCGAGCGGACGGTGATCCTGTCGACCCACATCCTGCCCGAGGTCCAGCAGATCTGTCAGAAGGTCGTGCTGATCAACGGCGGACGCATCGCGCTCGAAATGGACATGGCCGACCTCGGGCGCGAGCGAAGCCTGGAAGAAGTCTACCTGCGGCACGTCACCGGCGACGCACAGTACGGCGCCACCGCTGCGGCCGCTGCGGAAGGAGGCGCCCATGCGTAACGTCCTTGCGATCGCGTGGCGCGACATCCGCGCCGTGTTCGTCTCCCCGATCGCCTACGTGGTGCTGACCGGATTCACGCTGCTTTCGGGGTGGTTCTTCTTCAACATGCTCGGACAGTTCATCCGCCTGGCCAACCAGTACGCAATGCTCCAGGGCATGGACACGACCTGGCTCAACCTGAACGACGCCGTCATCGCCCCGCTCTTCCACAATCTGCTTTTCGTCCTGCTGATCGTGATTCCGATGATCACGATGCGAAGCTTCTCCGAGGAGAAGAACCAGTCGACGTTCGAGCTGCTGTTCACGTCTCCGGTGCGCATCAGCGAGATGGTGATCGGCAAGTTCCTGGCCGGGGCGGCGCTCGTCACGCTGATGGTGTTCCTGTCGTTCCTGTTCCCCGCACTGCTGTTCGTCTACGGCAATCCGGAACCGGGCATGATGCTGGCCGGGGCGCTCGCGCTGTACCTGACGGCGCTGTCGTTCGTGGCCGTCGGCAACTTCACGTCGGCGCTGACGTCGAACCAGATCATCGCCACCATCAGCGCGCTGGTGATCCTGCTGCTGCTGTTCGTGATCAACTGGCCGGCCGAAGGTGCCGGCGAGAAAGTTGCCGGAGTGCTCGGGTACCTGTCGGTCTCGAATCACTTCAACAAGATGGCCAAGGGCGTCATCGAAACGACCGACCTCATCTACTTTGCGAGCGTCACCGCCGTCTTCCTGTTCCTGACCCACCGCGCGGTGGAATCGAGTCGTTGGAAATAACCATGGGCAAGCGTGCACCCATCCTCGGAATCGCCGGCCTGATCTTTCTTCTGTTCGGTCTGGCCGAGCACGTGATGACCATGAACCCGATGATCGGGTTCTGGGATTTCGGCTGGTTCTCGCTCGTCCACATTGCAGCCGGCCTCGTCTGCATCGTCTGGTTCTTCGCGTCGGGCTCGGGCTCGCTCGTTGAGTTCCTGCAGCGCCGCTCGACGCGTTACGGCACCAACGCGATCGTCTATTCGGCCGTGTTCGTGGCCGTCGTCGTGATGCTCAATTACCTCGGCGCGCGCTACAACCACCGCTTCGACATGTCGCTGTCGGGCGTCAACAGCCTGACCGATGCATCCAAGCAGGTCATCGACAAGCTCGACGGCGACGTCGAGATCCTCGCGTTCGTCGGCCCGCAGGAAAAGAACTTCGTCGAAGAGGTCTCGGGCATCTACAGCTACTACAGCAACAAGCTGAAGTGGAAGATCATCGACCCGCAGGTCAATCCCGAAATCGCCCAGCGCGAGCTCATCCAGGCGATCCCCACGATCAAGATCAAGAAAGGCGACCGCTCGACCACCGTCGACAAGATCGACGAGGAGTCGATCACCAACGGCATCCACAAGGTCGTCACCAGCGCGCAGAAGAAGATCTATTTCCTGACCGGCCACGGCGAGCCGTCGCCGGAGCAGAAAGAACAGCCGAACGGGATGGGTCTGTTCGCCGACACGCTGCGCAACCAGAACTACGAGGTTGCGACCGTATTCGCCGGTGATGCGCCGATCCCTGACGACGCCGCCGTGCTCGTGGTCGCAACCGGCGACCGCAGCCACTTCCCCGCCGAGCTCGACAAGATCCGCGACTACATGAAGAAAGGCGGAAACGTCCTCGTGCTGCTCGAGCCGCGCCAGGACAGCGAGCTCGTGCAGTTCGTGCGCGATCTCGGAGCGCGCGTCGGCGACGACGTGATCCTCGACCAGCAGGTACGCCTGTTCGAAGGGCCGACGATCGGCACCGATGCGATCGTCGCACAGTACGGCGACCATCCGTCGGTCAAACCCCTCAGCGAGCGCAGCATTCTGTCGCTCGCGCGTTCGGTCTCGCCGCCGGTCGAAGCGCCGGGCGGCCCGGTGCAGTTCAAACCGCTCGGCTTCACTTCTCCGACGAGCTGGGCGGAGACCGACGTCGATCGCGTATTCAACCAGGGCGAAGCCGAGCTCGCCGACAACGACATCAAGGGGCCGGTCCCCATCGGCGCGGCCGGCGAAGGCTCGGGCTCCGTGCTCGGCGGCGACGCCGCCAAGCATTTCCGCCTCGCGATCTTCGGCGACACGAGCTTCCTGACCAACCAGTACCTGCGGCAGCTCTACAATGACGCGCTCGGCCAGAGCGTGGTCGGCTGGCTCGCGGGAGAAGAAGAGCTGATCTCGATCGCACCACGCGTCGTGCGCGCGTCGCGCGCGATGCTCGGCGAGACCGAGATGCGCACCGTCTTCTATCTGTCGGTGCTGATCCTGCCCGAGCTGATCCTGCTTATCGGCATCGCCGTCTGGTGGAGGCGCTCCTCGCTGTGAGCTTCGTCCGCACGATCATCCTCGTCGTGATCGCCGCCGCGCTCGGCGCTTGGCTGTTCTTCGTCGAAGGACCGAAGGCGCTGCTCGAGGCAAAGAAGGACTATCTGATCGACGTCGATCCCGCCGACGTCGAGAAGATCCATCTCGTCTATACCGATCAGCCCGAGATCGAGATCGTCAAGGAAGCGGGCAACTGGAAGCTGACCAAACCGGTCGCGTATCCGGCAGAAAAGTCCGTCGTCGAAAACTTCCTGAACACGGTCAAGGACGCGAAGATCGAGCGGCGCCTGGAAAAGAACGAAGCCGGCGCGCTGTCGAGCTACGGCCTCGAAGGGCCGAACGGCTCGCAGGCGCGCATCGAGCTCACACTCGAAGGCGGCAAGCCGCTTCCCGCCGTGCTTCTCGGCATTGCGACGCCCGTCGGTTACCAGGCGTTCGCCCGCCGCGACGGCAGCGACGAAGTGCTGGTGATCCCGCTGCTGCTGCAGTCGAGCGCGAAGAAGACTCCGTCCGAGCTGCGCGCCAAGGCCATGTTCCCCGGCGTCGACAGCACCGGCATAAAGACCGTCACGATCGAAAAGCCCGGCGAGAAAATCGAGGTCGAGCGAAAGAGCGAGTTCGCCTGGGAGATGAAGTCACCGGTCAATGACACCGCCGACCAGGAATCGATGCGGTCGATGCTGGACTCGCTCGCGACCATCGACGCGGTCGGCTTTTACGACGGCGCCGAAGTGGACCGCAAGGCGTTCGGCCTCGACGAAGGCGCCACCCATTTCCGTGCGCAGCGCGAAGACGGCAGCCAGATCGCATTCACGATCGGCAAGGCCGCGACCGACCAGCCCGCAGGCAACTATTTCGAGCGCGAGAGCGATCACCAGGTCGTCAAGGCGCCGGACTGGGTTGCACAGAAGTTCATGCCGGGCGCGGCCGAGCTTCGCGACAAGCGCTTCCTTTCGTGCAAGCTCGACGAAGTACGAAGCCTCCGGTTTTCGATGGCCGGCGATACGTTCACGCTCGCGCGCGAGGCGCCGGGCAAACCGTGGACGATCGACCCGCCTGCAGCCGGTGAGGTGCTGAACCAGCGCATCGTCGACAACGCACTGAACGGTCTCGCAGCGGCGCGCGCCGACGAAGTCGTCGCCGACGCGCCGCCCGGAGCGAATCTTCACCAGTTCGGACTCGACGCTCCGGTCGCACGGCTCGAAGTCGGCGGTGCGAACGGATCGTGCGGAGCGCTCTCGGCCTCGCCCGGGCCTGCCAACGCCGAACAACCCGAGCCCGGCACGCAGCCGGGCGGACCGAAGTACTATGTGAAGAGCGACAGCCGCACGGCGGTCCTTCGCGCGACACAGCACGAGTACTCGCGCATCGCGACCAGACGCGCGGAGTTCGTCGAGTCGGCCAAGGCGCCCGACGCCGCGAAAGGAGCGGCCGCGGGCGACAAGCCTGCGGCGCCGTCCAACCCCGACGACGAATAAGGACAACTCCGCGGCGAAGACTTGGACCGCTGGGCCTGCGTGCTAGCGTCGCCGCGTGGCCGAGGCCCCGAAAGTCGCGTACTTCGCATACGGCTCGAACATGGACGGCTCGACGCTTCGCGTGCGTCGCAGCATCGATTGGTCACGCGCGACGGCGGCCTGCGCGAAGGGCTGGCAGCTCGTGATCCGCAAGCCGTCGCTGCTCGGCGGCGCAGCCGGCGCAATGGCCAACATCATCGCCGACGCCGCCTCGGAGGTCTGGGGAGTGCTCTACGAGATCACGGCGGACGACCTGGAGCATCTCGAGCTCACCGAAGGCGTAAAGATCGGCCACTACGAACGAACCGAAGTCGTGGTCGAGCCGGTGGAACGCTGGGACGAGGACGGCGCCGCCACGGTTCGCGCCGTAACGCTGACATCCGGCACAGAGGATCCGTCGCTTCGCCCCACTGCGCGATACATGGAGCTTCTGCTTTCCGGTGCGGCCGAACACGGGCTGCCCGAATCATGGATCGAGACGCTGCGAAGATTCGAGACGGCCGAAATCGCGACCGAAGCCGAGCTTCGGTCGCTCTTCGACCACGCGATGAAAAAGCCCGCTTAGCGGCAGGAAAGCCCGTCATGTCCCAACCGGTCCGCATCGTCGGAAGCTATCTTTCTCCTTATGTGCGCAAGGTTCTCGTCGCGCTGCACGAGAAAGGGATCGACTATCGCATCGATCCGATCGTGCCGTTTTTCGGTGACGATCGCTTCGCTGCGGCAAGTCCGATACGGCGCGTTCCGGTCTACATCGACGAGCGCGTCACGCTGTGCGACTCGTCGGTGATCTGCCAGTACCTCGAGGAGGCCTTTCCGTCGCAGGCTCTTTACCCCGATGACGTTGCCGCGCGCGCGCACGCACGCTGGCTCGAGGAGTTTGCCGATACGCGCATGGGCGACGTGTTCATCTGGCGGCTGTTCAACCAGGTCGCGATCGGACCGGCGGTCTGGGGGCGCCCGACCGACAAGGACGTCGTCCGCAAGGCTGTCGACGAAGACATTCCGTCGGTGCTCGACTATCTCGAGACGCAGGCTCCGGACGGCGGCTTCCTGTTCGGCGGGCAGCTGTCGATTGCCGACATCTCGATCGCTGTGTTCTTCCGCAACGCCGCGTTCTGCCGCTACGCCGTCGACGCGTCGCGCTGGCCGAAAACCGCCGGCCTCATCGACCGCATTCTTGCCACCGGCGGATTCCGGGCCCTCGCGCCGTTCGAACAGCTCTGCATCAAGACCCCGATCGCTTCGCAGCGGGCTGCCCTTGGCGAGATTCACGCCCCGCTCACCGACGAAAGCTGGGGCACCGAAAAACCCCGCGCGGGCATCATGCCGATCTGATACCCGGTCCTTGTCCAGCTTATGGAAGGGCTCGCAGTCCGTTCATGCATGGGTTACGTCCGCCCGGTTCACGCCATGCATCTCCCACACCATTGGCAACGCGCTTTCGCGCAATCGCTGTTCGCGCTTGCGGCCATTCTGGCCAGCCCATTGCCGGCGCGCGCGTGCGACCTGTGCTCGATCTACACCGGCTCGCTGCTGCAGCAGCACAAGACCGGACTGCTTCTCGGCGTAGCCGAGCAGTACACGTTGTTCGGGACGGTCCGCGTCGACGGCAAGAAGGTTCCCAACGAGGCCAACGAGTGGGTGCACAGCTCGATCACGCAACTCCTCGTCGGCTACACGTTCACGCCGCGCATCGGTGTCCAGATGAACGTCCCGCTGATCTCGCGGCAGTACCGCCGGCTCGAGGAAGGGTCCCAGGCGCGCGGTGACGTGGGCGGGCTCGGCGACCTTTCCATTGTCGGCCGCGTAAGCCCGTTCAGCCGCGCGATCGGCCAGCTCCTGGTGAACACCGAGCTGCTCGCGGGCCTCAAGCTTCCGACCGGCAGCAGCCACCGGCTCGGCGAAGAGCACGAGCACGAAGACGGAGGAGACGAAGAAGAAGCGCTGGCTTTGGCGTTGCCGTCGCCGCATCACGAAGAGCACGAGGAGCATGAGGAAAGCGCCGTGCACGGGCACGATCTCACGCTCGGTTCCGGATCGGTCGACGGATTGTTCGGTGCGTCGGTGCACGCCAGCTGGCAGCGCCTATTCGGCGACCTCGCCGCGCAGTACGTCGTACGCGGCAATGGCGACTTTTCCTACGAGTATGCGAACGACCTGACGTGGGAAGCCAGCATCGGCTACTACGTGGTCGCGGCGGACCGATGGACAGCTTCTCTCGCGCTGGCGACGAGCGGAGAAAACAAGGGCCGCGACCACCAGCACGGCGAGCTTCAGGACGATACTGCGATTACGGCCGTCTATCTCGGGCCCGGCGCTTCGGTGACGTGGACCGATGCACTGCATGCGGGCCTCGTCATCGAAGCGCCGCTCGAGCAGGACAACACCGGGCGTCAGATCGTCGCGGACTATCGCATTCGCGGAGGCCTCACCTGGCGATTCTGAGCGGGATCCGGCCGACCACGCGGCCGCTGGCCGCGCATGCACCACGATGCCGGCGCTCTGCGGCTATTCGACTCCGCCCGCACCTTTGAGGAGCGCTGCGCATTCGACCTTGTTGTTGCCCACCGCGAACGACAGCGGCGTGAATCCGTCGTTGTCGCGAACGTTGACGACGGCTCCGCGGTCGACGAGCGTTTTCGCGGTTGACGTTTCTCCGACCCACGCCACGAAGTGCAGCACCGTGTCGTTGTTGGCGTTGCGCGTATTGGCCTGCGCACCCGCATCCAGGAGCAGCCCGGCCATCTCCGCGCTGCGCGCCCAGAAGAGTGGAGTAAAGCCTTTCGAGTCCGCCGCCTTCGGATCCACTCCGGCATCAATCAGGAGCCGGGTCATCTCGACGTCGCCGCGATAGACCGTCTCCGCCAGCAGCGTGCCTCCGTTTTCGTCGCGGATCTTCGCATCGGCCCCTGCTTTGACCAGCATGCGGACGATCGCGGCGTGTTTTCGAAACAGTGCCCAGCGCAGCGGCGGCCACCCGGCAGCGTCGCGCGTGTTCGGATCGACGCCGGCATCGAGCAGAGCCTGGACGACAGCGTCTGCGCCCGACTCGGCGGCTTTGGTGAGCGGCGTGGATCCGCGCGAGTCCTTCGCGCCGCCGTCGGCTCCCGCGTCGAGAATCATGCGCGCGATGTCGGGTCGTCCTTTTTGCGCCGCGACCTCTACAAGCGTCGCATCGGCCTCGACGTGCGAGTTCAGGTCGCAGCCGCCGTCCTTGCGGCACCAGTACAGATGCAACCGGACCTGCTCGGCGTTGCCGGAGCGCACCGCGTCGAGCAGCGTGACCGTCGGATGCTCGGGAGCGCAGCCAGCAAGAATGGCCGGCAGAATCGCCAGGAGAATCGAAGCACGGAAGCGTCGCACGGCGCGGAACATTCCCCGGCAGTCGCGCGGACGCAATGACGTCATGAGAAAATCGGGGACAGACACCGATTTCCGGAAATCGGTGTCTGTCCCCGATTTCAGATTCGCGACATGACGTCGAGGAATTTGTCCATCTCGTCGTCGGTGCCGATGCTGACGCGGATTCCTGCGGCCAGCCCGTCGCCTTCGAAGAACCGCACGAGCACGCTGCTGTCGCGAAGCTTCTCGTAGACGCCGCGCCCGCCGCCTTTGGCCGTGCAGTCGACCCACAGGAAATTGGCCTGCGAGTCTTCGAGCGTGTAGCCGGCGCGCCGGAGCGCGGCCGTCACGCGCACGCGCGTGGCCCGGATCCGCGCCACGTTGTTCTGCATCCAGCCGATGTCCTCGAGCGCCGCCACTCCGGCGGCGATCGCGAGGCGCGAGACGTTGTACGAATCCTTCACCTTGGCGAGCTCGGCTGCGAAATCCTCGTGAGCGAACAGTAGCCCAAGGCGAAGCCCCGCGAGCGAGAACGACTTGGAGAACGATCGCGTGACGACGAGGTTTGGATGATCCGCGAGAATCGCGAGCGCGCTCGCGCCGCCGAAGTCGACGTAGGCTTCATCGGCGACGACGACGCCGGAGACGTTTCGCGCAAACTCCGCAATCGCGTCGAGCGGCAGCGCGAGACCGGTCGGCGAATTCGGCGTCGAAAGGAACGTCACGCGGGACGGCGCTTCGGCAAGAGCACGCGGAATCGGATTGCCGTCGGCAGGAACTTCGATCGCGCGCACGCCTTCGAGGTTGGCGAGCACGCGGTACAGCGAGTACGTCGGCACCGGGTACGCAATCGCCTCTCCCGGCTCCGTGCACGCACGCAGCAGGATCGCGAGCAGCTCGTCCGAACCATTGCCGGCCAGCACCTGCGAAGGCTTTACGCGGTAGGTCTCGGCTGCCCGCACGCGCAGCATGTCGGCCATCGGCGACGGATAGAGATTGAGCCGATGCGCTTCGGTCTCGATCGCCTCGGCAATCAGCGGCGAGCACGGATATGGGTTCTCGTTCGTGTTGAGCTTGATCAGCGAGCGGTCGGTCGGCTGTTCGCCGGGTGTATAGCCCGCCGTCTCGCGGATGCGGCGCGAGACGAGATCCGGTCCGCGTGAGGATGGTGCCATCGATCGGGTTCTCCTTTTGTATCCACGCGGCCGGTCGGATCCGTGCGCCTGCCTGGATCAGTGCGGCTGGGGCGCGGGGCCGATCGGAGTGCCGTCGGGAGCCGTGCGCTGGCCCTGCTTCTGGGCTTCGACCGATTTGTCGTGAATCTCCTCGCCGAGCCTTTCCGAGCGCTTGATCATGTCCTGCCTGATCTTGTCCATGTTCGGATCGTTCTTCGGCAGCGCGGCAAGCGAACGCTTGAAATACTCGACCGCCTGGCGCGGGTTGCCCTGCACTTCGCTCGCGCGGCCGACCCAGTAGAAGCCTTCGCCTTCGCGCGACGACTTTCCGAGCGCGCGGCCGAGCGCGAGCAGCACGTCGGCGCGATATGCTTCCCCGGCGACCGAACGCTCGAGCTTCTCGGCAGCAGCCGCGTAGTTGCCCTCCTGCGTATCCATCGCCGCGAGATCGGCGAGCGTGTCCCAGTCGGCCGGAGTCTTGACGAGTACGCGGTTCAGGCGCGTTCTCGCCTCCGGGAAGTTGCCGCGGCGAAACGCGGTGCGACCGAGCTCGCGATCGACGTTGCGGCCCGCGGCCTCCGCTTCGCGCAGGTACTTGTCGGCCGTCACGTACTCTTCGCCGTGCGACATGAGGATGCCAAGCAGCTCGAGCGCCTCGGGCCGGTCGGCCGGCTTGGCCGCGGCAAGCGCACGTTCGTACTCCGGCACGCACTGGTCGCGGCTCTGGGAATACGCGCGGGCGATCGCCTGCGCGCGCTTGAGCCGCAGCGACGGCACCGATTTCGACGGGTCCCACTCGTGGCGGCCGAGGACCGCCTCGAGGTTGGTCAGCCGTTCACCGCTCAGCGGGTGCGACAGGAAGTATGGCGGAATGCGCGTCGGATTGAGCGACTGGTCGTCGTTGATCTTGTGCAGCAGGCCCATCATCGCCGCCGGATCGTAGCCGGCCTTCTTCGCGTAGCCGATGCCGAGATAGTCGGCCTCGCGCTCGAAGTCGCGCTGGTATTTGAGCTGCGCCGCCTGTCCGGCAGCCAGCGACGCAATGGCGAGCCCGGGATTGACGATTCCGAGCAGAAGCCCAAGCAGCGACGCGTAGCTTGCCGCCGCACCCTTCTCCTGCTGCCGCACCAGGTGATGGGCGGCCGCGTGCGCGACCTCGTGGCCGATCACGCCCGCCAGCGCGTCGTCGCTGTCGACGCGCGAGATCAGCCCCGCGTTCGCGAACAGCTTTCCGCCCGGCACCGAGAACGCGTTGATGTCGTCGTCGCGCACGACGAAAAACTCGTACTCGAACGGCGTGGTTCCGAGCGCGACGACCAGCTTGTTGCCCATGTCGCGCAGATACCCGGCCAGCTCGTAGTCATGGATGAGCGGCATGTGCGCAACCGCTTCGTCGACGAATTCGGCGCCGAGCTTCTTCTCCTCCGCGACCGACGCGAGCGCGCTGGTAGCCGTCGCGACGACGAACGGCGGACACGCGACTGCCGTGGCGAGGACGACGGCGAGCGCTCGTCGCATGGGCATCACCGGCCTCATCGCTACAGCCCCGCCGCCACGTCGAGCGCGAAGTACGTGATGACGAGATCGGCGCCGGCGCGGCGGATCGACGTCAGCGTTTCGTCAACGACCCTGGTTTCGTCGATCCAGCCTGCGCGGCCGGCGGCCTTGATCATCGCGTACTCACCGCTGACCTGGTAGGCGACCAGCGGGCAGTCGAACCGCTCGCGCGCGCGGCGCACGATGTCGAGATAAGGCAGCGCGGGCTTGACCATGATCATGTCGGCGCCCTCGTCGAGGTCCGCCTGGATTTCGCGCATCGCTTCGGCGGCGTTGCCGGGATCCATCTGGTAGCCGCGGCGATCTCCGAACTGCGGCGCCGAATCGGCCGCTTCGCGAAACGGACCGTAGAATCCGGAGCAGTACTTCGCGGCGTACGAAAGGATCGCGACATCGACAAGCCCGTCGCCGTCGAGCGCACGGCGGATGCGCCCCACGCGGCCATCCATCATGTCGGACGGCGCGACGATGTCGGCTCCGGCGCGCGCATGCGACAGCGCCTCGGCGGCCAGCAGCTCGAGCGTCGGATCGTTCGCGACATCGCCATTCTCGATGACGCCGCAGTGCCCGTGATCGGTGTACTCGCAAAGGCAGACGTCGGTGATCACGCAGATGTCGGGCGCGATGCTTTTGATCGCGCGAACGAGATTCTGCACGGGACCGTCTTCGCGTGCCGACTCCGAGCCGCGTGCGTCCTTGTTTTCGGGGAGCCCGAAGAGCAGCACCGCCGGGATGCCCAGGTCGCGGGCGCGCACCGCCAAGTCGGTCGCGCGGTCGACCGACTGCTGGAAGACGCCTGGCATCGAGCCGACCTCGCGCTCGATGCCGGAGCCGGGAACGACGAACAGCGGAAGGATCAGGTCTTCGCGCGAGAGCCGGGTCTCACGCACCATGCGACGAATCGTTTCCGTGCGTCGCAGACGGCGCGGCCGGCTTGCGGGGAATGCCACGGCGCGATGCTAGGGGAGCGGTTGCCGATTTGCAAAAAACGACTCGATTGCGTCCGCAAGCGCGTCGACCGTGTACTCGTCGGGCATCACGTCGACGTCGATGCCGAGATCGCAAAGCGTCTGCCGCGTGATCGGTCCGATTGCCGCGACGCTTCTGCCGGCGAGCAGCTCGCGTGCGCGCCCGCCGACGAGCCGGTCGAAGTTGGTCACCGTGCTCGAGCTCGTGAACGTGATCATATCGAACGCTCCGAGACGCGATTCGGGCGCAGCGTCCGCGCCGCTTCCGTCCACGTCCGGGACGGTCGTCCGGTAGATGGCGACCACGTCGACGACCGCGCCGCGCTCGCGGAGCGTGTCGGGAAGCACCTCGCGGGCGATTTGCGCGCGAGCAAGAAGAATGCGCCGTCCGCTTACGTCGCCGAGGGCTTCGAGAAGCGCCTCGGCGCGATATTCGCCGGGCTGCGCAGCAACCTTGAGGCCGCGCGACTCGACCGCTGCACGCGTCGCCGGTCCAATCGCGGCAATGCGCACGCCGGCGAGCTCGCGAAGATCGCGTCCGCCCGCAAGGAACTGGCCGAAGAAGCTCTCGACGCCGTTGACGCTCGTCAGAACCAGCCAGTCGTAGCCGCCCGCTGCATCGAACACGGCAGGCTCGACAGCAATCGGATGGATCTCGATGGTGGGAAACTCGACGACCTCGGCCGCGGAGCGTTCGAGACGGTCCGACAACGCGGCCGCCTGATGGCGCGCGCGCGTGACCACGATGCGCCGGCCGAACAGCGGCAGGCGCTCGAACCACTCGAGCTCAGCGGCAAGGCCTGCCACCG
The DNA here is from genome assembly GCA_035571835.1 of Candidatus Limnocylindrales bacterium. Lineage (NCBI taxonomy): Bacteria > Bacillati > Chloroflexota > Candidatus Limnocylindria > Candidatus Limnocylindrales > Candidatus Limnocylindrales bacterium. The sequence continues at coordinate 122,968 of DATNBU010000039.1, forward strand.
CACCGACGACGAACACGACGGGCGGACGAACCAGGTCGCTGCCGGCGTCGCGGCCGATGCGCGCGAGCGTGCTCAGGATCTTCTTCTGGCGCGGCAGCGTGCCCCAGCGGATGCCGGCCACGGGCGTCTCCGGAGCCATGCCGGCCTCGATCAGATGCGCGGCGATTTCTTCGATGCGCGTCATCGCCATCAGGAACACCAGCGTGCCGCCGGTTGCAGCGAGCGCGGCCCAGTCGATGTCGTCGCGCTCGCTTCCGGTCTGCCCGGTGACGAACGTGACGAGCGAGGAATGCTCGCGGTGCGTCAGCGGCACTCCCGCCCACGCCGGCACTGCGATTGCGGACGTGACACCCGGCACGACCTCGTAGTCGATGCCCGCACGCCGGCACGCTTCGGCCTCCTCTCCGCCGCGGCCGAAGATGAACGGATCACCGCCTTTCAGGCGCACGACGTTCTTTCCTTCGGCGGCACGCGCAACCAGAAGCTCTTCGATTTCCTTCTGTGAGATGCTCTCGCGGCCGTGGCGCTTGCCGACGAGCACTTTTTCCGCAGCGGCCGGCGCGTGCGCGAGCAGTCTCGGGTCGGCGAGCGCGTCGTAAAGAACGACGTCGGCGCGAGCGAGCGCGTCGCGGCCGCGAAGCGTAAGCAGTCCCGGATCGCCCGGACCTGCGCCGACGAGGAACACGCGACCGCGCGTGCGCTGGACCTTGCCGGACGCGTGGTTGCTTGACCGCGCGCTCATCGCGGAATCTCGGCAGCGTTCGCCGCATCGATGATGCGCGACGCTCCGCGTTCGAAAAACGAGCGTGCCAGAGACCGGCCGAGCTCTTCCGCGCGCGCGTCGGCACCGGCAAGCGATCCGTCCGGAAGCTCGAGCGACGTCCGGTCGCGAATCTGCTCGTGACCATCGGGGGACACGACGAGCCCGACAAGCACGAGCTCGCCGGCGCGACACTCGGCGTAAGCCGCGAGCGGAAGACTGCAGCCGCCGCCGAACATGCGCGCGAATCCGCGCTCGGCGGCGGCAGCGATTCGCGATGCGGCGTGATCGAGACGCGCGAGCAGCTCGCGCGTCGGCCGGTCATCGATGCGGGCAGTGATCGCAACGGCACCCTGCCCCGCCGCCGGAACGAACGTGAACGGGTCGAGCGCAACCGCACGCGCAGGTCCACCTGCAGACAGATCGATCCCGAGACGTCCGAGTCCTGCGGCCGCGAGGAAAGTCGCGTCGTACTCGCCGTCGGCGAGCTTGCGAAGCCGGGTCTCGACGTTGCCGCGCAGCATGCGGATATTGAGATGCGGAGCTTCAGCCAGCGCCTGCGCCTGGCGGCGAAGGCTGGTCGTGCCGATGACCGCACCGGTAGGCAGCGCCGACAGATCAAGTCCCCCGGTGGTAACCAGCAGATCGCGCGCATCCGCGCGCTCGAGCACGGCTGCAATGGTCGTCCCGGCCGCAAGCTCGGTCGGCACGTCCTTGAGCGAGTGCACTGCGCAGTCGATGCGGCCGGAAACCAGGGCCTCGTCGAGCTCTTTCAGGAAAAGCCCTTTGCCGCCGGCTTCGCGCAGCGGCCGGTCGACGATGCGGTCGCCGGTGGTCGTGATCTCGACGAGCTCGTAGCTTGCGCCAGCCGAGCGCCGTACGAGCTCGTCCATCGACTGCCGCGTCTGCGTAAGAGCGAGCGGGCTACGGCGCGTGCCGACGCGCAGCGCTCGCGAAGTCACTCGCCGTCTCCGAGGCCGAACAGGCGCCGCACGGCCGACAGCAGTCGCGACTCTTCGACAGTCGATCCTTCGCCGCGAAGAACCTGGGTCGGATGGTGCAGCAGCTTGTTGACGATCGCGCGCGTCATCTGATGGATGCGCTCGCGGTCGTCTTCGGTCACCGACGGCATGCGCGACAAAGCCTTTTCGACCTCGCCGCGGCGGATGCTGTCGGCGTACTCGCGCAGCTCGACGATCGTCGGCACCACGTCGAGTCGCTCGAACCACTGCCAGAACTGGTCGACTTCGGCCTCGACGATGGCTTCGGCACGAACGGCTTCGCGCCGGCGCTCGTCGAGATTGTCCTCGACGACCGCCGCGATGTCGTCGATGTCGTACAGGTATGCACCGTCGAGCTGCGGAATCGCAGCGTCGAAGTTTCGCGGGACGGCAAGATCGATGAAGAACATCGGATTGCCGCGCCGTTCGCGCAGCGCCGTGCGCACGTCGTCGGCCGTCACGAGCAGCCCGCCGCCGGCCGAGCCGACGACCAGGTCGGCGAGCGGCAGATAGCTGCGGAAACGATCGAGAGGCACGGGCGTCGCAGAAAGCTCGCGCGCAAGATCGACCGCACTTTCGAACGTGCGGTTGACGACGATGATCTGACCGACTCCGGCCGCAAGGAAATGGCGCGCGGCAATCTCACCGGTCTCGCCGGCGCCGAGCAGCATCACGACGCGGCCCTGCAGCGATTCGAAGATGCTGGAGGCAAGATCGACGGCCGTGGCTGCAACCGACACGGACCTCGACGCAACCGAAGTTTCGGTACGCACGCGCTTGGCGACCGAGAAGCTCTTGTGAAAGACCCGGAACAGCACGGGCCCGGCCGCGTCTCCGGCGGCCGATTCATCGAACTGCTGCTTGAGCTGGCCGAGGATCTGCGGCTCGCCGACGATCATCGAGTCGAGACTCGATGCAACGCGGAACACGTGACGCACGGCTTCGCGTCCACGCAGCACGAACACGAGGTTCGAACCGCTGTCGAGCCCGGCCGCGCCGGCGACGAAACCGCCGATCGCATCGGCAGTCGCCGGCTGACCGTTGCAGCACGCGACCACTTCGAAACGGTTGCAGGTACTGACCAGCACCGTTTCCTGCACACCCGGGATCGACGTCATCGAGCGCAGAAAGGCCGGAGCATCCGCGCACGCCGCCGCCGCGCGCTCGCGGACTTCGACCGGCGCCGTATGATGACTGATGCCGACGACGACGAGCTCGCGCGAAGCGGTGTCGTTTTTCTGCTCCGCCATGCCCTTCACCGCCCGCCGTCCCCGGACGATGCTTCCTTTCCGGCCTGGCCGCTCTGCACGCTTTCGGCGGCCTGCTCCCCGAGACTCCCTCCGTGCCGGCTGCCAAGCTGGAGAAGGTTCACCAGCAGATACGACGCGAGCAGCAGCGTGAACGCTGCGATCGTCCATTCGGCCGCCTTGCGTCCGTGCAGCCCGCCGAGAAGCCGAAGCTGCAGCAGACCCGCATAAAGCAGCCACGTCAGCACCGCGAGCGTCTCGCGCGGCTCCCACGACCAGAAGTGGCCGGTTGCCGACATCGACCAGAACCCGCCGGTGACGATCCCGAGCGTGAGCAGCGGAAAGCCCCACAGCAGGAAGACCAGGCTCATGCGGTCGAGCGTCTGGATAGCCGGAAGCCGGTGGAGGATCGCGCCACCGCGCTTCGAACGCAGCATGTTCTGCTGCAGCAGGAACGCGGCGCTCACGGCGAACGCGAGTGCGAACACGGCATTGCCGAGAAGCGCGAGCGTGACGTGCACGGTCAGCCACGGACTGCGCAGCGCTGCGGGCACCGCAACGTCGTCGCCGCGCACCAGCAGGTCGGCAATGGCCGCAAGAAACGCGAGCGGGCTGACCAGAACACCGACCACCGCAAGGCTCATGCGCCCCTGTACGGCGAGATATACGCCGACCAGCAGCCACGCGAAGAACGAGAAGCCGCCGGCAAACGTTGCCACGGGAAGCACGCCCGCGTGGACGATCTCGAGCGCAAGGTCGAGCGTGTGCAGCGCGAACGCGCCGGCAAGCAGGAACATCGGCGCGCGGCTCTCGCCGGGCGCCGTGCGGCTCGAAAACGTGCGCGCGAACGCAATCGATGCGGCGACGTAGCCGAAGGCTGCGGCAAGAAGCATCAGCGAGTGCATGTGTCCTCTTTTGCGTTCGTACGGTGGTCCTGAGCGGCGCTCGGCGTCCGTGCGCCGGCGACCGCGGCGTCGCAGAGCGCGGCGGCTTCCACGCGCCGGCCCGCGGCGAGCATCTCGACGAAACCGCTGTCGAGCACCTGGCGGATCGCACGCCGTCGCGTGCCGCCGTCCTCGACGGTTTCGATCAGGCGCTCGCGAAGCTCGCCGAGAAGCGTCGCGGCCTCGCCCGCTTCGTCGCCGAGCTGGCTCGCGATGCGGTCCCGCACGTATGCGGCGAGCGCCGGAGCCGTACCGCCCGATGAGACGGCGACGCAGAGATCGCCTCGACGAACGATCGCGGCGCTGGCGAATTCGGTGGCCGGAGAACCGCCGCCTGGCAAGCGGCCGGTGCCTGCGTCGCAGACGAGCACACCGCGCGCGGCGGCCGCTTCGACGACCGACGCATTGACCGACGCTTCACCGGTGCATGCGAACGCGAGCAGCACGCCGTCGAGATCGCGGGCCTCGAAGCGCCGGGCCGCGATGGTCACCAGCGCGCTCGCGCGCTCGAGATCGAGAAGCTTGTCCGAAGGCGCCGGATCGACGACGAGAACCGTCGCCCCGGCATCGATGAGGCCACGCGCCTTGCCGAGCCCGACCCTTCCGCCGCCGACGACAAGGCAGGTCCGTCCCGCAAGATCGAGGAAGACCGGGTAGCCACGCACCCTTCGGCTCTATCACGCGATGCCGCGGAAACCGAAGGGCGTCCGAGCGTTTACACGGAAAGCTAGAGCGGAACCTTGATGGTCTTTCCGACCTGCACGTTATGCGCGTCACGGATGCCGTTGATGCGCTTCAGCGTGTCGACCGAGGTCCGGTACTTCTGGGCGATGCTGGTCAGCGTCTGGCCCTTCTGCACGCGGTGGCTGCGAAAGCTCGACCGTGACGAGCTCGACGACGCAACTTTCGCCGCCGACTTCGACGAAGACTTCGAAACGGCCGTCTTAGACGACGATTTCGCAGACGTCTTGGTCGACTTCGCGGACGCCGTCTTGGCCGAAGCCGCAGAGGCCGACTTTCCGCGCGACGTGGACGCCGACCTCGGCATGTCGTCGTCGTCGTCGTTGCGCGCCGCCGACGCGACCGCGACCGCACCCGCCGACGGAACCTTGATCGTCCGACCGGCCTTGAGACCTTCCGACGCAATCTTCGGATTGAGCCGCTTCAGCGTCTCGACCGACGTGTCGTTGGCGAGCGCGACTTTCGAGAGCGTGTCGCCGGAGCGAACCTTGTATGTGCGGCCGACGGTCGAGCCCGAGACGATCTCGCTGCCGCTCGCGCGAACCTTCAGCGTCTGGCCGGACTGGATCGAAGTCGGATCGGTGATGCCGTTGCGCTTCATCAGATCGTCGACGGTCGTGTGGTACATCGACGCGATCTGCACGAGCGTCTGGCCGCGGCCGACCTTGTGCTCGGCGGTGAGCTCGGGCTCGGCCTGCCCATCGTCGTTCTTGTCGTTCGCCGGCGACGCCTTCGCGGTAGCTGCCGCGGGCGAAGCGCTGGCTGCAGGCGGAGCTTCCTTCGGAACCGATGCGATCACGGCGGGCTCGACGCGCACGACTGCAGGAGAATCCGGCTTCGTGACATCGTCTTTCTGAATCACTGCCGCCGGCACTGCGGCCACCGCCGTGCGTGCGGCGAGCGCTGCGGCCTGGCCAGCCTGGCTGGCCGCCATGATGCCGGCGTTGGTCGTCATGTTGCGCGACATCGGCGGATGCTCGACCTGCGCTGCTGCGATCGCGACCGGGGTGGTGACGCGGTCCGCCGGAACCTTCAGGTTCATTCCGACTTTCATCGCGGAGGCATTGCGCAGGTTGTTCATGTACAGCAGCGTCGTCTCGGTGGTGCCGAAGCGGCGCGCGATCTGCCCGAGGGTCTCGTCGCGAGTCACGCGATGGATGATCGGCTTGCTCGGCGGCGGCGATGCCTCTGCCTCGACGGTCTCGGCCGAAGCCGAAGCCGAAGACCCGCCGGAATCGCGGGCAATGATGTCCGGAGCAGATGGCGAGCTGTGGTCGACGTGGCCGAACGCGACTTCGAATTCGCTCCGCGTGCCGTGCGGAAGATTCACGCGATAGCCGCGCGGAACTTTCGCGCTGCCGCGCAGGACGCCGTCGCTGAGCGCCGGGTTGAGGTCGGCAAGCTGGTCGACGCTGGTGCGCGCCGCGCGCGCCAGATCGCGGATCGACGCGCTCGTCGAGATCATCGCTTCGTCGGGCTGGTAGGTCGGGGCGCTGATCTGCCCGCAGAGCTCGGGCACACGGTTCATCGCGTCGACCGCGGCAAGGAACTCGGCGTAGTAGTTGCGCGACGCGAATCCGAAGCTTTTTCCCTTGTAATGGCTCGAGATCACGCCGAAGTGCGTGGTGCCCATGTCCTTTACCGCGCGCGCGATTCCGCCTGGACCATGGTTGTACGACGTGATCGCCAGCGGCCACGACCCGAGGTTCTCGTAAGTCTTGCGCAGCATCTTTGCTGCGGCTTCGGTCGAGCGGCGAGGATCGCGCCGGTCGTCGTAGGAACCATTGACCTCGAGATACAGACGGCCGGTGGCCGGCATGAACTGCCAGATGCCCGAAGCGCCGGCCGACGAACGCGCGCCGATCTTGTATCCGGACTCGACGAGCGGAAGTGCGAGCAGCTCCTGCGGCACGTCGTACCTCTGCAGGATCTCGCTCATCATCGGACGGTACGCCTGCGCGCGCGCAGCCGCGTCGCAGAACTTGTCGCCGAGACCGCGCTGCGAGCGAACCTGCTCGGACAGCGTCATCGCGTACGACGGCTCGTAGCCGATCTTCGCGATGGCTTTGAGGATACGGCGTTCTTCTTCGGTGCGCGCGTGTCCCTCGGAGATCGAAACCAGCATCGCCGAGATGCGTTCGCCTTCCGCTTTGCGGCGCGCCTGGATCGCGGCGTCGACCTGTCCTTCGGGAAGGCGCGCGACGATGTCGTCAATGGACAGGACCGAATAGACAAGCTCTAAGTGCTCGACGTCGTGGAATGCGATCTGGTGGCTCGTCCATTTCGTGAACGCGTCGCTCCAGAACGCGACGTTGGGCTCGAGCTCTTTGTACCGGGGGAAATGCGTGTTGCCCGGAGTTGGCGTCGCGGCAGCCGTCGAAGCGGAAGCAAGGACCAGCGCTGCGGCTGTGGTGCATGCGACCGGTGCGGCTGGTGCGGCAGACAGGATCAGTGCTGCCGCTGCAGTCGAAAGGGCCGTTGCCAGTGTCTGGAGCCCGGTGTTCCGACCCGATCGCGTCGCCGGGCGGACCGACCTCACCTCTGTTCCCACCTTGTCACGTTCCCGCATCCCTCACCTCTCAGGACGGCTTCCCCGCCTGCCTCGCCTGTTCAAAAGGAACGCTAAAGGTAGCAAAGGCGGCCTCTTGCCGCCATCCGGAAAGGCCGTTTTTCGGCCGTTCCGCAGCCGCAGCGCGGCAATTGCCGCGGTGCTTCTGGCTGCGCGGATGACGTCCGGCTGCGGTCACCACGGCCCGGCAGACGCTGCGGGCGCGCTCCGAATCGCGATCGAAGCTGCTCCGACCAGCCTCGATCCGCGTTTTGCGGCCGATGCCGACAGCAGCCGCATCGCCGGCCTCATGCACTGCTCGCTCGTCGAACCGGACGACCGCGGCGGCTGGCGGGCCGCGCTCGCGACCGCCTGGAGCCAGCCGGACGCTCAGACCTGGGTCTTCGAGCTCAGAAATGACGCACGGTTCCATAACGGCGATCCGGTGACTGCGGACGACGTCGTGGCCACCTACCGGTCCGTCCTCGATGCGAAGACCGCGTCGCCGAAGCGCGCCGCGCTGTCGTCGGTGACCCGCGTCGCGGCCGACAGCGAGCATCGCGTGCGCTTCGAGCTTTCGTCGGCCAACGCGGCGCTGCTCGACGGCGCGACCGTCGGAATCCTTCCCGCGCGCGTCGCGGCCGGGCCGCAGAGCGACGAGGCCACCGGTGCGAACGGATGCGGGCCGTATGAAGCCGCAGAGATCGATCCGCATTCGATCCTGCTTCGTGCGGTGAACGGATGGTTCGGCGGGCCGGTGACGCTTGCGGCGATCGAGTTTCGCGTCGTGCCCGACGCCGTGATGCGCACGCTTCAGCTCGAAAGCGGCGATCTCGATCTGGTGCAGAACGCGCTCGAGCCGGATGCCGTTCGGCATCTGCAGGAGAGAGAACGAGGCGGAGTTTCACAGCGCGGCGTCGCGCTGAGCGTGTCGGTCACGCCGTACGATGCCTACCAGTATCTCGGCATCAATCACCGCCATCCCGCGCTCGCCGACGTTCGTGTCCGGCGCGCGATCGCACATGCCATCGACCGCGATGCGATCGTGACCTGGGTGCTCGCCGGCCAGGCCGAGGTCGCAAGCGGACTCATTCCACCGCACCACGCCGGCTACGAGCCGCACGTTCGCCGTTACGCCTATGATCCGGCACGTGCACGGAGGCTTCTCGATGCGGCCGGTTATCCGGATCCCGACGGCGACGGTCCACTTCCACGCCTTCGCCTGCGCTACACGACGAGCACCGTCGAGCTTCGCCGGCGCATCGCCGAAGTGATTGCTGCCGAGCTCGGCGAAGTCGGGATCGAGATCTCGATCGAAAGCTACGAGTGGGGAACGTTCTTCCAGGACATCGCGCGCGGGAACTACGACCTTTACTCGCTCGCGTGGATCGGCATTCGTGATCCGGATCTCCTGCGCGTTGTTTTTCATTCGAAGATGACGCCGCCGGCCGGCAGCAATCGCGGATTTTTCGCGAACGCGCGCATCGATCGGCTGACCGAGCGCGGCCGCGCGGAAACCGATCCGTCACGGCGCACGGCGATCTATGCGCGTGTGCAGCGCGCGTCGGCGCGTGCGCTGCCGTACATTCCGATGTGGTGGCCGAAGAACGTGGTCGTGATGTCGAGCCGGCTCGAAGGGTTCACGCCGCATCCGTCAGGAGATCTGTCCGCGCTGGCGCACGCGCATCTCGGTGAAATCGGGGACAGACACTGATTTACGGTCTTAAAGCTCTCTACATATGACGGGCGACGTTTCGGGTACGCGCGCTCTTTAGCCAACTCAAAAAACTGCACATTGATTCTCGAAGTGGGTTAGCGCGGAGCCGATGCTCCTCCTGATAACTCCCAGAACAAGTTACCCTCGAAAGGTAACTAACGAGCTCGTCTCGATCCTTTCGCGAAATTACTAAATCGTTCTTATCAATTGGCGCCAGCACGGATCTAAGATCCAGTGTCGCGTTGGCCAGCGCATCCGTTAGACACGGAACCTGAACATAGAACTGGTTCCATTCCTCTGCCGAGATACTGCCTTTCGACCCGCGATCGCCGATGTACTTCTGAAACATTGCAGTATTCTGCTGGGCAAGCCCACGCAGAATGATGGAGCTGTCCCTGAGAGTCTTCGAGAGTTCTGCAACTTTTTTGTTCTTGCTGCTTTGGTACAAAACAAGTTGCTCCGTGACACAGTCCGTTAGCGTCTCCGCCTCGTCGAGTGTCATTCGGACATCTTCGATGGGCTGCGTCCGCAGCTGAATGCCAACCACAGAATTTATGGAATTCGCCGCCTGTAGCCATACCCATACGAACGGCATCGCAGCCGCGGTATCAGCTGGTTGGCTTATCGGGCATTCGAAGGCCGCCACGGCGCCCGGATTCCCGGCATCAATCACAATCAGCGCCGCGAGAAATGCACTGCACGTTGTCGAGGCAATCATCATGGTCTTACCGGCGAGACGTTCACAGTTCTACCAGCGAGTGACCGTCAGGCCGGGGATTCGCCGGAAGCTTCGTTCGTCGCGCGTGATGACTCCGCAATCGTGGGCAATCGCAGTGGCGGCGATCAGCAGATCGCGCTCTCCGATGCGATCACCGCGCACGGCAGCATCGGCCCAGAGTCGGGCGTGGATGCGCGCGCTTCGCAGATCGAACGAAAACACCGGCAGTCGTTCGATCAATCCTTCGACGAAAGCTTCGGTGGCTGCACGCTTGCGGGACGAGATGCGATGAACGCCGTGCAGCAGCTCGGATGCGGTTACGGCAGAGATGGCGAACGTTTCGTCGCGATGATCGCCGAGCGCTGCCCCGAGGTCGAGAAGCCCGCGCTCCGCTGCGATAAGGACGCTCGAATCGATCACTTGTCCCAAGGTGACCGCTCCACGTCGGGCTGCGCCCGACTCAGCGCCTCGACGATGTCGAGAAATTCTTCGTCGGGTTTGGGCAGCTTCGAAAAGAGCGCAAGGAGATCGGCGCCGGTGCAGCGGCTGCCCTGCAGCGGCCCGAGCTGACAGATTGGGCGCCCTCCGCGCTCGATGACGAACGTTTCGCCTTGGTAGCAGGCTCGATTGACGAGATCGGAAAAGCTCCGTGCCGCTTCGGTTGCGGAGACGACGGACATCGCCGAGGCCGAGACATACGATGGCTCCGGCGCTGCAACGCGGCCCGAACCTGATGCAGCGATTTCGTATCTGGGCGGGAGCGGGCTTGAGTTACGAGCCTTGCCGACCGGCTTCTTCGCGCCACTCATGAAAATCTGATTATCGGATTTTTCTAACGGCGTCCAGAACAAAATGGCCGCCGCGAAAAATAAGGGGAAATTTAAATGTACCTGTCCCCTTTTACGCGACGGGATCGACGAGGTCGGCGAGGGTGGCGTTGCCGAGGGCGGCGCGGCGGGCCTGCTGGAATGTCTCGAGCATGCGCAGGACCGGCGGGCGCGCGGTGCCGGCGTCGAGGAGATTCTCTCCTCTGGCGGCGGCGACGACGCGGTCGGCGGGAATGCTTCCGGGCGACAGCGACAGGAAGCACTGGCGCTGGTCGCGGCCGCCGATGTGCACGAGGCCTTCTTCGGCGAGCACGCAGAACATTTCCGTCACGCTTCGCACCGGCGTCTTCAGGATGACGGCGAGCTCGGCGAGCGTCGGCGCGGCTCTTCGCGCGTGCGCGGCCTGTGCAAGCTCGATCGCGATCGAGATCGCCAGGCGTTCGCGCGCCGCCACGCCGACCAGCTTCGGAATGTAATGTCGCCCGCACGCGGCAAGATTCTGGATCGCAGCCGAAAGCTCGGCGCCGCCGAGCACGATGACCCAGCTCGTCCACATCCACGCGACCAGCATCGGAAGCTGCGCGAGCGTGCCGTACACCGCGTTGTATCCCTGAAGACCGAACTGGAACGCGATGTAGAATCCCTGAGCGAGCTGCCACGCGACGCCGGCGACGATGCCGCCGATCAAGGCGGCGCGGCGGTCGACAGGCGCCGCCGGGAGGAACATGTACAGCGCCGCGAACGCGATGCAGACCAGCGCGTACCAGACGACGGAAAAGCCCATGCGGATGAGGAGCTCGAAGCCTCCGAAGCTTTCGAGCCAGACCATCACGGCCGAGCTTCGGAAAGCGGCCTCCGAGCTGGCCGCCACGGCGATCATCAGCGGCGCGAAGATGAGCAGCATCAGCGCGTCGGCCGCACGCCGGACCGCGCTGCGGCCGTGCGGACTTCCCCACACCGCGTCGATCGCATCCTCCATCTGGATCAGCAGCGAGGCTGCGCTTCCGATCGCGATCAGTGCGCCGATCAGACCAAGCCCGGCAATGCTGATATTGTCTACCCAGGAGACGACCGTGGAGACCGCTTCGGGAGACAGAATCGTCGCGCGCTCGAGCAGCAGCGACTCCAGCCGCTGGCCGGTCCAGCCGAGGCCGCGCACATACGCAAAAGACGCGGCCAGCGCCGGGACCAGCGCGAGCATGCTGGCCAGCGTGAGCGCCGATGCGCGCATCGAGCACGCGTCACCCTCGAAGCCTTCGACGGCGAGCCAGAGCACCTGGCCGACGTGGACGAGCCGGCGGCGCCACACGGGCATTTCGGCCTCGGGCTCCGACCAGAGCGCCGTCCTCAGCTGCTTGAATACTCCCTGCACTTCGATGCCTCCGGCGTTTAAGCCGTCACCGGCGCCTTTTCGCAACCGGACGCGTGCCGCGAGCACACATCCTGCGGGGCTGCTTTGCGCGTGCTGATCCCGCCGCATGGATCGGTCGCGAGATCCGTCACGAGATCGTATGCAGGGCACTGGCGCCGGTGATCCTGCTGCGCATGATCCTGCGCCGTCTCGGCGCACTCGTGCCGACACTGTTCGGCGTGGCCACGCTCGTATTCCTGCTGCTGCACGTCGTACCGGGTGATCCGGTCGACGTGATGATCGGCGAAAGCGCCGCTCCCGCTGCACGCGCCGAGCTGCGCACCAGGCTCGGCCTGGACGAGCCGCTCGGCGTGCAGTACGCCCGGTGGCTCGGGGCGATCGCACACGGCGATCTCGGAAGCTCGATCCGCAGCGGGAAGCCGGTGGCGTCGCTCGTCGCCGCGCGAATTCCGGCAACGGCGCTGCTGGCAGTGGCGGCGCTGATCGTCGCGGTCACAATTGGAATTCCGCTCGGGACTGCTGCGGCAGCGACCAGAGGATCCGCAATCGACCGCTTCGCGCTCGCGGCGAGCCTCGCCGCCGTGGCTACGCCCACGTTCTGGACCGGGCCGATGCTGGTGCTGCTGCTGTCGGTCGCGCTCGGATGGCTTCCGGTTGCCGGAAGCGGAACGCCCGCGCACCTGGTGCTGCCGGCGATCACGCTCGGCGCGGGCATGAGCGGGATCCTGATCCGCATGACGCGCGCGTCGCTGCTGGAAACGCTGTCGGACGACTACGTGCGGACGGCACGTGCCAAAGGTGCGTCGCCGATGCGCGTGCTGTTCGTGCACGCGCTGCCGAACGCGCTTACTCCGGTGTTGTCGGTGCTCGGTCTCCAGCTCGGCGCGGTGCTCGCGGGAGCGGTCGTTACCGAAACGATTTTTGCGTGGCCCGGCCTCGGACGGCTCGTCGTCGAGTCGATCCAGGCTCGCGACTATCCGGTCGTGCAGGGCGCCGTGCTGGTGGTCGCAACGACGACGGTGCTTGCCAACCTCGCAGCCGAGATCGCGCAGGCGCTCGTCGATCCGCGCATCGGTGACGCGGGAGACGCACGGTGAGCGGACCTCGCCGGCGCGTCGTCGTCCTTCTGTGCCTGCTCGCCGGCGGCGCGTTCGTCGCGATGGCCGCAGGCGTGATTGCGCCCGAAGCCGGCTCGCGAATCGAGCTCTCCGAAGGGCTCCGGCCGCCGGCGCTCGCGCATCCGCTCGGGCAGGACAAGCTCGGCCGCGACGTCTTTGCGAGAACGCTCGCCGGAGCGCGCATCTCGTGCGCCGTCGCGCTCGCGAGCGTGACCGTGTCGGTCGCGATCGGCGTGCTCGTCGGCGCCGCCGCCGGGTTCCTCGGCGGGATCACCGACACGCTGCTCATGCGCATGGTCGACGTGCTGCTCGCGTTTCCCGGGCTTCTGCTCGCGATCGCGCTGGCCGGAATGCTCGGCCCCGGCATCGGCAACGTGATCGTGGCGCTCTCGGCATTCGGATGGACCGGCTACGCGCGGCTGGTGCGCGGCGAAGTGCGCCGCGTGCGCGCTCTCGAGCACGTGCGGGCTGCCGTCGCGCTCGGTGTCGCGCCGCGCCACGTAGTCACGCGCCACGTGCTGCCACTGATTGCCGCTCCGCTCGTCGTGCAGGCGGCGTTCGGAGCCGCAGCCGCGGTCGTCGCCGAAGCGAGCCTCTCGTTCCTCGGCCTCGGCGTACGGCTGCCGTCGGCATCGTGGGGATCGATGCTCGCCGAAGCCCGCAGCTTCGTCGTCGAAGCGCCGCATCTGGTGGTCGGGCCGGGCCTTGCGATCACTGCGTTCGTGCTTGTCCTTCAGCTTCTTGGAGATGCGCTTCGCGACGCGCTGGACGTGCGCGAATAGTGGGCGCTTCTCCACCTTCGCGAGCGGATGAACCCACGGCGTCCGGTGGCGCCGCAGCCCGCTGGGTCAAACCGCTGCTGGTGTTTCATTTCGCCGCGCTGATCGTTTTCCGCCTGATCGCCGACAACGACGAGTTCAACAACTGGGATCTGATCGCGCTCCTGAACGCGCAGGCATTCCGCAGCCGCTGGGAGCTGCTGTCGCTGCCGCAGGTTCATTTCCTCCAGCCGTTCCGCTTTCCCACGTACAACACGGGTACGGAATCGGTGCTGTCGTTGCTGCTGCACGGCTCGATCGGGCGGCTGTTTCCTTATTGGTCCAATGCGATGGTGCTGGCGGTCTACGACTGCATTCTGCTCGCGGCGCTGTACGTGATCGTGCAGTCGGTCTTTCGCCGCGAGGATGCGCGGCGGACGGCGTGGGCGTGCATGGCGATGTCGCCCGTGCTCCTTACGTTCCAGTCGATTTCGGCGTTCGATACGCAGGCTTTTGCCACGATCCTTACCGCCATCGCGGGCGTGGAATTCATCCTGCGCAGCCGGGCCATCCTCGGTGCGGGCCTCGTCGGCGTCGCATTCGTGCAGATTTCGCAGGCGTACGGGCTCACGTTCTTTCTGCCGCTCTACTGCGGCGCATGGCTCGTCTCGCGCAGCATGATGCTCGCGCTGGATGAGCCGGCAGCGTCCGGCGCGCGTCGCCGCAATTTCCTGATTGCAGGCGCGGCCATCGCCGCATGCATGGCCATCGTCGAGGTCGCATCTTCCGGCGAGTATCTGCGCAGGGTGATCGGTCTCGTGTCGCGCACTGCGCGCGATAGGCAGGGCGTCGAAGTGACATTTCCGTCGCTGATCAAGGCTCACCGCTTTCTGCGTGAGGCCATGGGGTCGAGCCTGCCGTACGGTCGCTCGTCGGGCGGGTTCTTTCCGTTCTTCCTCGTCTTCGAGGGCGGACTGCTGCTCGGGCTGATCGCGCTGGAAATCCTGCGAAGAGGCACAGCCTCGTTCCCACGGCTGATCGCGCGCGCGGGCGCGTGGGGCCTGCTGCTTGCGCTCGGATACTCTGCGGCGATCCATGGCAGCAAAAGCCAGCGGGCATTCCTCGGCGAGGTCTTTCTCGCGCTCACCGTCGCCGCGCTGTTCGAAAGCTGGCAACGCATCCGCAGGATCGTTCCGCGCTCCTTCTTCCTACAGCTCGCTGCGGTGCTGGCTCTGTCCAACGGCTACTATGTCTATTCCGTGTTGCGCGTGAGCCATCAGCACAATCACACGCCGGTGTTTGATTATGATACGGCCGACGGCGTCGTCCGCCACGACGTCAACAAACGGATCCGGGAAATGCGCCGGCAGCGCTTCGACGAAAACGCGTTCCTGGTCTTGAACTATCCGCGCGGAGCCGACGAGAACCATACCGATCCATCGGTCTTCTACGCGAGGTTCCTGCGTTATTTCGGCCGTTACGACAACGACCGCGAGCTCGTCGTGACCTGCCGGTTCTGCGATCTGCCGTACGGATGCCCGTTTCCGCACGTTCGCCGCTCAAAGTGCACGCACAGCTGCTGCTACGAGGACCCGATGGTCAGGCTGGCATCGCTGCGAGAAGCCCGCACCCGGATCGGATATCTGTGGACGTACGCCGACAGTGACGAAACGTCGGCGCGCCAACGAGAATTGTTGAAGCGGCTCGAGCACCGCTACGCGCTGTCGGAGATGCCGCGCTTCCGCGAGGGCGGCTGGACATGCTTTCGGCTCGATCCCGCCGCTTCTTCGCCGCGCCGGAAGAAAAACTCGCGGATGCGGCGGCAGCCAGCCGGCACTGGCGCCAAAGCGCCGGCCCCGGCTTGAGTTCCTGCGGACCATCGTCGACTTTGCATGCGCATGGCAGCGTCGAGGCGAAACCGCGTCGGAGGCATCTCGCTTTCGATCGCCATCCTTGGCGCGCTGGCGGCGCATTTCGGGCCGCGCCTCGGCCTGGTGCCGCAGTCCACGTGGCTCTCCATCGTCGGCGCCGGCTTCGAAGCGGCTGTGATCGGCGGCCTTGCCGACTGGTTCGCGGTCACGGCGCTGTTCCGGCATCCGCTCGGCATTCCGATTCCGCACACCGCGATCATTCCTGCGCGCCGCGCGAAGATGACCGAAGCGATCGTGAACATGGTCGAGGAGGAATGGCTGTCACCGGAAGTGATCGGCCAGCGGCTCGCGCGCCTGTCGCCGAGTGAAGCCGTCGTCGACTGGTTCGGTGATGCGTCGCACGCGCAGCGTGTGGCCGCCCCGCTGCGCGACCTTCTGCGCGGTCTTGCGCGCACGCTGACCGAGCGCGAGGTCGTCGATTTTTCCGAGCGCACGCTGCGGGGTCAGCTCGCCGACCTGCGCATCGACGCGACCGCCGGGAAGTGGCTGGCCCGCATCGTTCGAAGCCCGACTGCGGACGCAGCGTTCACGGCGTTTGCGACGTCGCTTGCCAATATCGCGTCGCGGCCGCGAACGTCCGAGCAGCTCCACTGGTGGCTCGAGCAATCGGCCACCGCGCTGCATGCGCGCGGGCGCCGCTTCGTGCCGTTCCTGCTGCGGCGACGGACGGTGCGCGAAAAGATCGTCGAGGCCGCGTGCGAGTTTGCGTCCGCCGAGCTTCGCGACGCGGCCGACGATCTCGACCATCCGCTGCGACATTACGCGCTCGATACGCTCGGAGGTTTCGCCGAGCGCGTCGAGGGCGGCGATCCCGAGGCGCTTGCGCGAATCGAAGGCGTGCGTGCGGCTCTGGTCGAGAGCCTCGAAGCCGGCCCGCTCGTGCGCGATGTCCTCTCGCGATTGCGCGCACAGATCGAAAGGGATCTCGGCGATCCCAAAGGCACGCTGTCGCAGCTCATCGAACGGAAGCTCCAGGCCAGCGTGCTGCAGCTGCTCGACCATCCCGACCGTCGTGCGACGTTCGACCAGTGGGTGCGTACGACCGCGCAGGAGCTGCTCAGCCGCCATCACCACCAGATCGGCCTTACCGTGCGCGAGAGTCTCGAAGCGCTCGAGACCGACCGGCTCGTCCAGCAGATCGAAGACCGCGTCGGCGCCGATCTTCAGTACATTCGTCTGAACGGTGCGGTGGTCGGCGGCCTCGTCGGCATGATGCTCGCGGTCGCGCGGCTTTTTGCGCAGGTGTGACCGCGGCGCGCCGCTGCAGCTTTACCTCAGTTCATAATCGCGCCGGCGTGCCGGTTTGCGCTCGCTGGCGGGCCAGCTCGCTTGCTTACGTTCCGCTTCGCGTCGCCTGCGTTGCGCTTCGTATTTGCGCCGGCTCGACGTCGGTCGCAAGGTCGCGACAGCCGGTGTCGGTGCAGTCCGCGACCTGCCAGCCGCCGCCGAGCGCCTTGTACAGCGCCACGAGGTTGGTGGTGACCGAAGCTTCGCTTTCCGCGAGGCTCTCCTCGAAGACCAGACGCGAGCGCTCGGCCTCGAGCACCGTTTGAAAATCACTGAGTCCGTTCTGGTACTGGAGCCGCGCGAGGTCCTGGGCTTTGCTCGCGGCGAGCTCGGCTTCGCGCAGCCGGTCGCGACGCTGCTGCTCTTTGGCAAACGCGACCAGCGCGTTCTCGGCTTCCTCGCCGGCGCTGAGAACAGCCGCCTGCCAGTCGGCCAGCGCAGCGTCGGCTTCCGCCGAGCGCTGCTTGACGATGCCGCGAAGACGGCCCGCATCGAACAGGTTCCACCGCAGCGCGGGCCCGACCGCAAAGCCGCGCGCAGCAGCCGAATCCAGCGATGCGAAGTCGGAAGCGGCAACCGAGAACGTTCCCGTCAGCGTAAGCTTCGGATAGAGGTCGGCGGTTGCCACGCCGATCGCGGCGGTCGCGGCAGCAAGGCGCCGTTCGGCCGCAGCGACATCGGGCCGGCGCCTGAGCAGATCAACGGGTAGCCCGACCGCAACCGTCGCGGTCGGCACGGGAACCGGCTTGCGCACGGCGAGCTCTGCGTCGAGCGAGCCCGCGCTCGCGCCGAGCAGCACGGCGATGCGATTCCTCGCCGCCGCAAGGTCGATCTCGAGGGCCGGAATTCGCGAGCGCGTCTGCGCGAGATTGTACGTCGCCTGCTCGACGTCGAGCGCGCCGGCGAGTCCCGCCCGGTAGCGCCACTCGGCAATCTCGAGCGTATGTTTCTGGCTCTCCGCATTGTCGACGGCGATCGCGACGCGTGCCTGCAGCGAACGCATGTCGACGTAGTTGCGCGCGACTTCGGCAACGACACTGACGAGGACATTGCTGAGGTCGGCGCCCGCCGCTTCGAACTCGGCCGTGGCCTGCTCGCTGGAGCGCCGGATGCCGCCGAACAGGTCGATCTCCCACGACGAGTCGAAGCCTGCGGAGAAAGCATCGCTCGACGAGCGGGTGCCGGTTGTCTGCCGGCGCTGGTAGCCGGCCTCGGTGTCGACCGTCGGAAAGAACGAAGCCCTCGCGACCTGCCTCGCTGCGCGCGCCTCCCGGATGCGTGCGATCGCGCGATGCACGTCGAGGTTGTTCTCGACTGCGCGCGCGACGAGACCATCGAGCTGCGGATCGCCGAGCGTCTGCCACCACGCGCGATCGACGGCGAGCGATTCCTCACTCCCGATCTCGAGCCCGTTTTCCATCCGGGCACTCCAGCCTGCCGGCAGCGTCGTCCGGGCCGCCTTGTAATCGGGGCCGACGAGGCACGAAGCGCAAAGAAGCGAAGCGAGCAGCGCGGGCGCAAGGCGCACGGCGAGAGCAGCGCCGCGGCTGCGTACGGTGAACGCCGCGCGGCTAAGCACGGGGAGAGATGAGCGGCGCCTATTCATGGCGAAGCGCTTCGATGGGATCGAGCCTGGCCGCCCGTCTCGCCGGAAAGAACCCGAACACGACGCCGATCGTACTCGAGAACAGGAAGGCTACCGCGATGATTCCCGGATTGAGGATGAACGGCACGTCCATCGCGCGGCAGATCGCGACCGTCGCGACCATCGCGACACCGACGCCAACGAGCCCACCGAGCGACGCGAGCACGACTGCCTCGACGAGGAACTGCGTCAGCACCTCGCCTTCGAGAGCGCCGATCGCAAGCCTGGTGCCGATCTCGCGCGTCCTCTCGGTTACCGACACCAGCATGATGTTCATGATGCCGATTCCGCCGACCAGCATGCTGACGGCGGCAACCGCTCCGAGCAGCATCGTCATGATCTGCGTCGTGCCCGTCAGCGCAGCCGAGATCTCCTTCATGTCGAGGACGGTGAAATCGTCTTCCTCGCCGGCGGAGATGTGCCGGCGCTCGCGCATGAGCAGAGTGATGTCGCGCTTGGCTTTTTCGGTCGACGCTTCCGACGAGACCGAAACCATGATCGCGTTGATGTCCTGCTTTCCTGTCAGCCGCCGCTGCACCGTGCGCAGCGGCATCAGCAGCGTATCGTCCTGGTCGGAGCCCATGCTCGACTGGCCCTTCGGCGCGAGCAGTCCGATGACGCGGCACGAAATCTTGCCGACGCGGATGGTTTCGCCTACCGGCTCCTGTCCGCCGAAAAGCTCGCGGCGCACGGTCGCTCCGAGCAGGCAGACGGCTTTGCCGCCGCGCAGCTCGGCGTCGTTGAATGCCCGGCCGCTCGCAAGCGGCCACTGGCGCGCATCGAGAAACGCATCGGTCGTTCCGGTGACCCCGGTCGAACGACTCGCGTTGCCGTAGACGATCGTCGCATCCTGCGACGCGGTCGGCACCACTACCCGCAGCGAGCTCACCTGATCGGTCACCGCGTCGACGTCGGCGATCTCGAACGGCTTCGATGCTCCCGAGCCGCGGCCGGGACGCCGATGCTGGCCGGGAATCACGTAAAGGATGTTGCTGCCGAGGCTCGCGATGTCCGCGCGGATCTTGGCCGTCGCACCGCCGCCGACGGTCACCATCGTGATCACCGCTGCGACGCCGATCACGATTCCGAGAACCGTCAGGAACGAGCGCAGCGCATTGCGACGGACCTCGCGAAGCGCAAGCACGAGCACGTCGCGCCACATCAGCCGGTCACCTCATCGGACGCGACGTGGCCGTCGACGAAGTGAACCACGCGGCGCGCGTAGCGGGCCATCTCGCTTTCATGCGTGACCATCACGATCGTGATGCCGTGCTCGCGGTTGAAGCGGCAGAGCAGCTCCATGACCTCGACGCTGCGCGCGCTGTCCAGATTTCCCGTGGGTTCGTCGGCCAGAAGCAGCGCGGGCCCCGACACCACCGCGCGCGCGATCGCGACGCGCTGCTGCTGTCCGCCGGAGAGCTCGGTCGGCGTATGGCTTTCCCATCCGGTAAGACCGACGTCGGCCAGCGCGCGGCGCGCAATCGCGGCGCGCTCGGCCGGCGGAGTTCCGCGATACATCAGCGGCAGCTCCACGTTTTCGAGCGCCGACGTGCGCGGCAGCAGGTTGTAGCCCTGGAAGATGAACCCGAGCCATGAGCGCCGCAGCAAGGACCGCTGCCGGCGCGTAAGCGTCGTGATCTCGACGTCGCGAAAGCAGTAACTGCCCGCCGTCGGCGTGTCGAGGCATCCGAGGATGTTCATGCACGTCGATTTGCCCGAGCCGCTCGGTCCCATGACGGCGACGAACTCGCCTTCTGCGATATCGAGGTCGATGCCGCGCAGCGCATGCATCGCGGCCGCCCCGCTTCCGTAGACCTTGGTCACCCCGCGCAGCCGCACCAGCGAAGCGGGCTGTTGAAACACTGTGCTGCCGGGCGCCGGTCGCTGCGCGGTCGTCATTTCGCGCCCGAGACCGTCGCATCGATGACCAGCGGCGTTCCGTCGTGCACTTCGCCTTCGACCACCTGCGTGCGGCGTCCGTCGGTAAGCCCGATCTGGATCGGCGTGGCCACCGGCTTTCCGTCTTCGAGGCGGTAGACGGTCCGCCGGTTGTCGTGCCGCGCCTGACTGGCCGGCGGCTCGGACCAGCGGCGGCCGAACGGCATCAGTTTCTGCAGCAGCCCGCGGTCGTCGCGTGCCTCGACCGGCGGAACGAAGCGCAGCGCTTCGTTCGGGACGACAAGCGCCGCGTCGATGGTCGCGATCACGATGTCGGCCGTCGCGGTCATCCCGGGACGCAGCGCGAGGTCGGCATTGGCGACTTCGAGGACGGCCTTGTACGTGACGACGCCGTTGACGGTTTCCGACGCATAGCGAAGCTGCGTGATGTGCGCCGGGAACGTCCGGTCCGGATACGCGTCGACCGTAAACGTCGCGGCCTGTCCTTCGCGGACCTGTCCGACGTCGGCTTCGTCGACGTCGACCTCGAGCTCCATCTGCGCAAGATCCTCGGCGAGCTGGAAGAGCTTCGGCGCCTGCAGCGACGCGGCGATGGTCTGGCCCGGCTCCACGTCGCGCGTCAGCACGACGCCGTCGATCGGCGAGCGGATTTCGGCCTTGGCGAGATTCGTCATGTCGAAATCGAGCTTGGCGCGCGCCTGGTCGATGGCGGCTTCGGCGCTGGCAACCTGTGCCCTCGCGCGCGCGAGCGTGGCCTTGGCCGTATCGAAATCCTGCTGCGACGGAACCCGTCCGCCGCTGGCCGTGCGCACGGCGCTCATGCGGTTCATCTCGGCCTCGGATTCGACGACCGACGCGCGCCGCTCGTTGAGGGTTGCCTCCGCCGCCGCGAGCTCGGCTTTGGATTGCAGCGATTCGGCCGTGAGCTTGAGCGTATCCAGGCGCGCGAGCACCTGGCCTTTGGTGACGTGGTCGTTGTAGTCGACCTCGACGGTGTCGACGATGCCGGACAGCTCGCTTCCGACGTCGACTTCGTTGGTCGGCTGGAGCGTCCCGGTCGCGTTGACGGTTACGATCAGCCGGTCGGTTGTCGCGTTTTCCGTGCGATATTTGACGGTGCCGTCGCTGCCGCCGGCAAACGGGCGCCACAGGACGACCATGAGAATGACCAGCGCTCCGGCAGCAATCGCCAGCTGGCGCCTGCGCCGCGCGACCGCGACCCGTTCGCTTTCCATGAGGGCCGCCACCTCACCCGGCAGGTTCGATTCGGCCATGCGGCTGATTCAAGCGCAGGCAGCGCGCAACCGAAACTCGGAGTGCGATCGCACGGCATCGTTCCCGCAACGCCGGCTGCTGCCGTATGGCGCAGGACTATGGCTGGCGGGCCGCATTCTTTTTGGCGCGGCGTTCGACCTTTCTGTTTGCCCTGCCGTAGTCCGGTGCGTTCGACTCTTTCCTGCTCGCCCGCTCTTCGTAGGCGGCCCTGGCGGACGGCGAAAGCTCCTTCAGCGCACGCTTCATGCGCTCCTCATCGATGAGACGGCGCCGCTCGGCGATCTCCGCGAGCGGCCGGTCTTCATGCAGCTCCCAGATACTCACGCCGCGCAGTACGATGCGCTCTTCGGCGGTAAACGTCGTAAGCAGAAAGAAATCCTTCATGCTTTTGGCTTCCTCGTCCGCAAGGATCAGCCAGGCGCGACCCGGGACCACGGCCAGCCAGTCTCTCGCGCGCCTGTCCCAGTCGGGACACGCGCGCTCGCAGTACATCGCACGCGGCAGGCGGCCGTGACGGTAAAACTGAAACGCGTACGCCGTGCGCAGCGAAAGAATCACCCTGTCGTCCGGCGCGACGAGCGGCTCGAGCGCCGCAATCGCCTGGTCGACGTCCTGAAGAACGTCGCGGCGGAAAAATTCCATCCGGTTGGTGTGATACGGGACGATGCGCGTGCGCACCGAATCGTAACCCGAGTACAGCGCAAACGCGGCCACGACGGCCAGGGCTGCAGGCCGAAATCGCGGACCAAGCGGCCGCGCCAACGTCCACAGCCCCTGCCCCGCCCATAGCAGCAGCGGTGGAAGTGCGAACAGCAGATGCCGGCCGTGCGCGATCAGGTAGTGATTGGTGAGCGCAGCGACGATGCAGAGTGCAGCGGCAGCGAAGTACATCCACAGAAGGAACGAGCGCTGCGCGCGCGGCCACGTGAGCGCGCCGAGCGCGGCGATCGGAACGAGCACTTTCCACTGGCTCGAAAAGAAATACATCGTCGACGCGCGGAAGTATTCGGTAACTCCCTTGACGATCCGGCTCCCGAGCGACGGTCCACCGCCGAGCAGGTAAGGCGTCCAGTACGAAAGCAGGCGCGGGCTGGCGACCTGCGACGAGATCGTCAGGAAATACGCTGCCGCAAACGATGCCGTGAACGCCGCGCTGCACAGAAACAGGTCGCGGCGAAGCTCCGGCGTCGCGCGCAGCGCCCATGCAAGCCAGCCCCACGCCAGCAGCGCCGCGATCGGAAAGATGCATGCATAGCTGACCCACGGTGCAACGATGACGAGCACCATCAGCGCGATCCTTGCCCCGCGTTTCGGTGCGCTGCCGTCGAAGCCTGCCACCGCGAGCATCGGGCAAGCGAGCGCCACGAAAAGATCGATGTCGTAGGACTTGAGCTCGCGGGAGTAATAGATGAGCGGCAAAAGGCCGGCCGCGAACCACGCGGCCAGCACACCGACCCACGGACGCGCCCCGAATGTCTTTGCCGCGCGTGACAGCAGCGGCACGAATGCAATGCCGACCAGCAGCGGAATGATCCGATAGCTGACTTCGGGCGGCGCCGGCACGAGCGCCCGCGTCATGCGGACGAGCCACAGGAAGCCGAACGGCACCGCGCGGCCGTCGGCGATTGCACGGGACGGCTCGTCGACAAGCATCGCTACCCACGCTTCGTCGCGCCAGAACGGTTTGGCGTCGAGGAACAGCACGCGTACGACGATCGCGAGCACGATTGCGACGGCCAGCGCAATGCGGCGGCCGGTCAGCGACTGTGCGTCGGCTGTTTCGTCAGACGACGTCACTCGGCGGCGTCCCGGCACGACATCATTCTCGCAATTCCCATGCGCGCTCACGGATCCAGGCCGGCCATCGCGCGCAAGTTCGAGAGTACCCTCGTCACGCGCGCCGCATCGTCCGCCGAGCTCTTCGGCGGAGGACCGCCGGCCAGATGCCCGAGGAACGCGCGCAGCTCACGCATCAGCGGAGCTTCGGTCCCGATCGCGAGTCTCGTTTCTACGCTGTCACCGCCGGAATTTCGATCCTCACCATCCGCGATCAGAAGATGATCGGACATCGCGCCGGGAAGCGTCGCGACCAGACCTTCGCACGTAAGCCGTATTTCGCGGCGAGTGACCGGTGACGCGCCGTGGACCTCGATCACGGCGAGCGGCCTCGCGCCGAGCGTCGCCGTGAGGCCGACCGCCCTGCCCTCGCGGACCTCGGCGCTGGCAGCGACCGGCTCCGGAATCTCGCCGAGGATCTCGAGCGCGATCGCAAGATCGTGCGGCGCAAGCGTCCATACTGGATCGACATCGACCTGGTCGGGACTTTGGCCGATGCGGGTCGTCTCGAGAGATACGATCTCGCCGGCCGCCGAAGTACGGCCGAGGGCGCGCAGCGCTTCGATGCCCTGGTGGTAACGCCACTTGTCCATCACGAAGAGCCGGCCGCGGCCCTTTTCTGCGAGCATGTCGGCCTCGGCCACGGACAGTACGAACGGCTTCTCGCAGAAGACCGCAGCGCCGCGTTCGAGAGCTTCGCTCGCGAGCCTGGCGTGCGTGGCAGCCGGGGTCGAGATGATCACTCCGTCGGCCGCGCGGACTTCGTCGAAATGCCGGACGGCCTTGCGAGCGCCGTTCGCGCACGCATTCTCGCGAGCGGCCTCGTCGACGTCGACAACCGTGACGTCGCAGCCGAGCGCAACCAGATCGCGCAGGATGTGGCGACCCCACCTCCCGCAACCGACGAGTGCAATCGAAGGTGACGTTACTGGTGATGCCAGGGCCGGATCCTCGGCAGCAGGGCCTCGAGCGTTCCGAGCGCCGCATCGCGCTGCGACAGCTCGGGCGACTCGACCGGCCACGCGAGGTCGAGGCCCGGATCAGTCCAGTGAAAGCCGAGCTCGTCATCGATGTCGTAGTAATGCGACGTACCGAGCACGTATGTCGTCGGCTCGCACGCGTAGAACCCGTGCGCGACTCCGTGAGGAATCACCAGCGACGAAAGATTCTCACCGCTGAGCTCGAAGGCAGAGGGCATGCGCTCGGTCGGCGACCCGGAACGCAGGTCGCACAGCGCGACGAACAGGCGACCCTGGACCACGCAGAGGTAATCGTCGTGGCGAATGTGCACGTGCATGCCGCGCAGGATTCCGGCGCGCGAGATGCAGGTGCTCCACTGAACCGGTGCGATGCCGGTCGGCCACGTCGCGCGAAAGATCTCGGCGACCATGCCGCGCTCGTCGGCATGGGCAGCGAGCCGCGTCAGCGTCGTATCCGCGGGTAGGCGTGGCGCTGCGCCGCCAGGTCGGTCGTCGGATAAGTTTACGGCCTCCTTCAGCATGGCTTCCTCCAGCGCTCGATCTGGAACCTTACAAACTTCGGGCCCGATACGCGTGTGAACCGCAGCATGTCGAGCCACTGCCGCCGCCGCGCGGCAAGCGAGCGCCGGCCCGGCGCCGCTTGGCTGCGTACGAAGCTGCACCATGCCGGGTCGCCCAGCAATTCAAAAAATCGTGCCTGCGGCGGTTCGGCGAGGCCTTTGTAGAGGTGATCCCAGTCCTGGGCGTAAAAGCGCAGAATCGTGGGATGGTTGCGGTACTCGCCGGCAAGACGCGCCGTGCGACAGCGCTCATAAAGCTCGCGATCGCCGAAACGCATCAGGGCCTCGTTCCAGTAGCCGATCGTGTCGAGCACCGCGCGGCGAAGGACGACATTGGTCGCACCGACAAACCAGTTGTGCAGGAAGCCGCTCACCAGCGGCAGTCGCCAGTCGAACGCGAAGAAATGCGGGTCGAGCTCGCCGCTGCTTCGCACGTGCACGGAGCGCGTGACGATGTAGTCGAGCCTGCCGCCGTCGAGCGCCGTCATCGCGTGCTCGAGATGGTCCGGAAACCACAGGTCGTCGTCGCTCGCGTGGGTTACGTAATCGCTGCGGAGCGACCGCAGCACGAGGTTGCGGTTTGCGTAACCGTAGCCGGGCGCTTTGGGGAACGGGTGGAAGATGACGCGCGGGTCGTCGAACGAGCGGACGACTTCTGCCGTCGCTTCGTCGCAGCCGTCGCCGACGACGTGGAGCTCGAGGTGCGGCCAGGTCTGGCGGAGCACGGAGCGGATGGAATAGGCGATGGTATGCGGGCGGGCGTGGGTCGGGAGGATGACCGCTACGGTTGGGTTGTGTGTCGTCGGGACGTCGCTCAATCCAGAATTCCTCTTCCAAAGCGCGACGTCTTCGACTCAGCGGACGCGCTTTCAGCGTTCGGTCTCTGTCGCATATTTTGGGTCATGGCAACGGGCAAGGGGCGCAGCAGCGACTGACCCTATGCAACGTTCCAACTGCAAGGCCGGACTCGCGTGCTCAGAGAGAAATCTGCGAGTCCCCATTCTAAGCGCCCATTTGGCCGCACGCCGCTGCGCGCGGTTTTGCCCCACGCCTTTCCCCGTCTCATCCACACCGGCTATCGCGTCCGCCCAGTGAACGGGACTCACGACGTCGTCGACCGCCGGAAATCAATCCCCGTCGAAGATAAGACCTCTTCGGCTCGAACGGAACGACTCCGTCTACGCCTGTGACGGCACTCACCCGAGCCCTTTTTGTCAGCCTGCGTAACTCTCTAGGCTGTCTTGCAGCAGTTATGCGGGCCGGTTGACGTTCCCCCATCAGAAGCGACCGCTTGAAGAGCCAGTCCTCCGGGCTAAGCAGAGTCAGGAGAGGACATGCGAAAGAGCAGGTTCAGCGACGAACAGATCCTCCAGGCGATCAAGCGGGTCGATGCCGGCATGAGCGCGGCAGACGTCGGGCGGGAGCTCGGCGTCAATCAGTACACGATCTACCGCTGGAAGAAGAAGTACGGCGGTCTCGATGTAAGCGACGCGCAGACGCTCAGGCAGCTCCAGGACGAGAACGGGCGGCTCAAGCGGATGGTCGCCGACCAGGCGCTCGACATCGACGCCCTCAAGGTTGCCCTCGGAAAAAATGTGTAAGGCCGGCAGCGCGCCGAGAGGCGGCCGCGAAGATCGTCGCGGCCGGTTTCTCACAGAGGCGAGCTTGCCGGCTGGTCGGGCTGTGGCGCTCGACGTACCGACACGAAGCGAAGGGACTGGGCGACGAGGGGTTGCGTGCGCGCATGCGTGAGCTGGCGGCACAGAAGACCCGGTACGGATTTCCGCGGCTGCTCGACCGGCTGCAACCACAAGCGTGTTTACCGCGTGTATCGCGAGGAAAACCTGCAGGTACGCAAGAGGAAGCGGAAGCGGCTGGCCCGCGCGCGGTGCAACCCGAGGCGGATCGCAACTAGGCCGAACGAGAGGTGGAGCATGGATTTCCTGAGTGACGTCGCCGGCGGGCGGCGGTTTCGGACTCTAAACGTGCTCGACGAGTGCACGAGAGAGGCGCTGGCCATGGAGGTCGACACGTCGCTGCCGGGTCAGCGTGTCGTGCGCGTACTCGAGCGGATCGTCGCCGAGCGTGGCAAGCCGGCCGAGATCGTCATGGACAACGGCCCGGAGTTTACGAGTCTGGCCATGGACCGCTGGGCGCACGAGAACGGCGTCGAGCTCCACTTCATTCAGCCCGGCAAGCCGACGCAGAATTGCTACATCGAGAGTTTCAACGGCAAATTTCGAGACGAGTGCCTGAACGAGAATTGGTTTGTAAACGTCGCCGACGCGCGACGTCGAATCGAGAACTACCGAAGGGGTGTACCAGGAGTTACTGTTCCTTCGCGCTCCACGATGCGCAGCACCGTTCGCATGGCCTCTCGTTCGGTTTTCGGTCCAACCCTCAATTGACGTCGCCTCTAGGAGCGTCCGAAGCTTTCCGCGAAACGGTCCCACAAAAGTAATTGGTCTTTCCGTTTGTTATCACTCTAAAGGGCGCAGCCGCATACACGAAAGATTTATCATGAACTCGAACTCGAAAGCTGTCACGGGTTGCGCCGGGCGTAATCTCGTATTTCTCGTCGGTGCTACTCCATGTGATGATAAGCTTTCCCGTTTCCTCCATGGGTGTCACATCGGACGTCCACCCCTCCGGCTGCGTTACTGCACTCGTTGAACGTTCGTCGTACGTCCAGCCCACGGGTTCGTTATCTAGCTCCGCGAGCTTCGATTCGCAGCGGTATCCCAGTTCGATTTTGACGATCGTTTCTAAACTGGTGTTGCGGACGGTGTACTCGTACGTGGTGTTCCCGGAGTCGACTGTCTCGGAGACCTCGATATTCACAGTTGACGGAGCAGCGAATGCCTCGTTCGCAAACAGCATAATAAGAAACGCTAGAATCATTTCGTCAATTCTGAGCTGGGATTGGGTTGAAGTGATGCGGGTCACGTACTGGTAGCGGACGATGCATCCCGCATTGTTGTGCTATTGTTGCAATCTGCGCGTCGGTTAGACCACTGATAGACAGATCGAATGCATTTCCACTCATATGATTGGACGTGGGTACCGGCCGATCAGATCGGCCCGGGAAATGATGCGAGAATTCGTTTTGTAGTTCGGTTCTTAGATCTTGACACTCCGGCGTGCGTAAATTCTCTAGCCGTTTCCACTTGTCCCAAACCTCCACAAGGTGGTTTTGATATTCGGCAGGTCGATATCCTGAAGTGACATGTGACGATCCGCCAGCGGCAGTAATGGCCGACTGCATGCAAGTTAAGTGGGCGGCGATATCTGGCGAGAGGCCGCTTAGATCTACCGGATCCTGACCGGCCATAGCCTGCGTCTCGAGGCTACTTGCGACACTGTCCGATAGCGGCGTAAGCGGAGACACCGGGCATGTGTCAAAGCGTAAATTGT
This sequence comes from Candidatus Limnocylindrales bacterium, assembly GCA_035571835.1. Lineage (NCBI taxonomy): Bacteria > Bacillati > Chloroflexota > Candidatus Limnocylindria > Candidatus Limnocylindrales > Candidatus Limnocylindrales bacterium. Next base: position 151,546 of record DATNBU010000039.1, read on the forward strand.
AGATCTCGCCGACAGATTGATCGCCCCAGCCATCCTGCTCCACCGCGAAGAATAGGATTACGGTCTGATTTCTCCACGAGGGTTTCGTAAGTTTTTTCGACACTTCCACACGCCCGCTATCCCAATAATGCCCGTAGTCCTCACCCGGTACCGATAGGTGGTCCACAACCGTTACTGTCGCTTCACCTGGTGGGCTCATGTAAACATCGAAATAGTCCCAAACGCCAGTATCGTAAGATTCCGATCGGTACTGGAAGTTAAGAATCCCACCGTCATTCACAGCGATCGTGACGGCGACCATGCTTAGGCCATCTGGTTCAACGCCAGGAAGCTCGGGCTTGTAGAACGGATCGTCGTAGGGATACTCCGTGTCCCACCGACCAATGTGCCATTCTTTGTCGCCCGAACCCGTTACATAACCTATTCCGACATCCGACCACTTGCTTACCGCAGGAGGAACCGGGTCATCAGCTGTTAACGCGACAGACATCCCGGTTTCCAGAGGTGGACATTCGGTTGCCACCTGCCCCGCGATCTCTCCCGCTACCTGAAAACCGTCGCCGAGAATCGCATTAAAGTGACCGCTTGAATAGCTCGGGTCACCCGTCCCAGGGACGACGACTGTAAAACCGCTTTGCACACCTCCCGAAGGCAGATCGCTTGCCGACGAGCTGCTATTCCAGGAAACGGCCATTGTCGGCGATTCTTCCTGTGAGACGGCGGTCGATGTCCATCCAGTAGAACCGAACATGCTAGTGGCTGGCGCACCATTGGCGTAGGTCCAATTGAAGGGAGGGACGTCGAGCTCAGTGATGCCATGGTAGTAGTCATAGCCGATTTCCAACCCCACGAGCGCTTCGCCTGAGCAATTTCGGACCTCATACTGATACGTGGTGTTGCCGTTAACGAAGGTCTCTGTGACTCCGACGGTGACCTCTGGCGGTGGCAGGCTGCCTTCAGTCGGCAGGAGTGCTGGCATGAGCTCGGTCAGAACGCGATCGATACAGTACCGTTCAAGATCTGGCAGAATGTCGGGCGACGTACAGCCGCCTGCGGTATCGAGAAGTCCCGCAACAGTTCCGTCGTGGAACTTAGCCTTGCACAGCTGTAGCGCGCCATTCGTCGTGATTGCCGAGGCGGCGCATCTCATCAAATTTCTAGCTTGTTTTGCCACAATACGCATGGATCGGCCTGCGCAATCGTTGTCGCCGGAAATGTCATTGATCATCGTTGCAACACAATTGTCGAGATCGTCAAACAGTAAGCTATCTGCTGGGCAAATCGACGCAGTCTCTATTATCGTCGCGAGAAGATGTGCGATTGCTGCATCCAAACATTGCTGATCTACCTCAACGCCCTTACTGTACGCTTTTGAATGGCAGTACAGATACGACTTAAAAAATTGCGCTGTCGCTTTTCGGTTTTTTGTTGCGCATGACTCGATCCGAGTCACCGTCTGACTAAAGACGACAGTATGTGTCATTAAGACGGTACATGTCGTGAGCAGCATAGCGCAGACGATCTTTCGGTTTGATTTGACTTGCATGGAAACCTCGCGGCTCGAGAAATCTTTCTACCGCCCGTTCCGGACTTTCTCAGCTACACGCAGAACAGGGCGAAAGGGCTAGGTTCTGTCGGATGGTCGGCGCAGGGTGGAACTGAGTAGCGACGCCCGACGTATCGGGGTTCGGCGGTGGGAGCGTGCACGTACCGGAGTTGCAGCCGCCCAGAACACATTGGGAGTTGACTGTGCAGGCTACGGTCGTGTTGTTGCTGCAATATCCGACTCTTTTAACGGCCGCTTGGAGGCTGATAGCGCCGCTGGAAGCCGATCCTGTAGTATCAAGCACTGCGCTCGCAGCGATTCGCAAAGAAGGCTGTGAGGTCGGCACCGTAGATTGCGATGCCTCGAGCGACATGGCGCCCCCGCGCGCTCCGAGGGCAGTTACTGTCGCATGTGTGCTCGCAGTTCCCCGAACATCCAAAGTGCAGCCGGCGAGCAGAGCCAGCCCGCCATCGCCGTGGTCGTCTGCGGAAGAACCATCATGGCCATTGACGTTGACGTTCGCCGACTCAATGAGCGTCAGCAATCGTCCAGAAACCAACCCGACAGTTCCCCCGTAACCTCCGGCTCGCCGAGAGCTCGCATCGATCGTTGAGGAGACAGTTATCGGCCCAGCAGCCTCCGCATCCAAATCACCACCATCGAACGACCCGCCGGTGACGTCTATTAGATCTTCGAGAACAATACCGCCGCACCCTGCGTTTAAGGTAATCTGACCACCGGGCGCATCCCCGCCCGTGTTTCCTATTCCGCCCGCGGCTGAGATCGGACCGCTAATGAGGATTTCGTCGCCGGCGTAGAGCTCCACAGTTCCGCCCCAACCCGAAATCCCGTGCCCTTCAACCGTGAGTTTTCCTTTCGGTCCCCCCGATACCGCATCGAAATTGACGGAAATCATTCCGGGCGTAGCAATCATGATATCGCCACCGGAGAACATGCGTCCGAACGCCCGGACCTCTGCGTTTATCGACACATTTTGGGCGGCTTGTAGCGCCAAGGACCCGCCGGAGTTTATGTTGGAATCTGTCCCACCATCCTGACCATTCAGATATAAATCGCTTCCTACCGTGACGGTGCCGCCACTGGAGAGATAGATGTCCCCGCCGTTGGCGGCCTGCTGAACGCCTTGTGTATCGATCGCTGGCGAAGTACCGCTAACCGAGATCGCCCCCTGAGCATCCACTGCCACGAAGCTCCCGCCACCTGCATTTTGCGCTCGTAAGGTTCCAGAAAGGGTCAGAGACCCTGTCAGTTCGATGTCAATCCCCGTCAGCAACGTCTGACTGCTAGCGGCTTGAATTTTGTAGTTCTGGCCGATGGTCAGATTGCGTGCGAGTAAAGTCACGACTCCGTCGGCAACATTGACCTGACCAGAAACGCTAACATCTATATCCGAACAGTTTAAGACCGAGCCTGCTATCACGTCGACCGAGCCAGCAGTGCAGCTGTGAGTGAGTGCAGCCGACGAAGGACAAAGGCCCGGCTCAGTAGCCGTGGAAACGCAGCGCGAAATTAACGGTACCGCTTCTGCTGATGCTGGAATCAACGCGATGAGCAGCAAAATGATACTGCTGAAATCTGAGAATTCCCGCTTCAGAAAAGCCCTCGATTTTAGCGGAGAGAGCCCCATTGCGACGTTGACAACACTCCGGCGTAAAGATGTAAGAAACGCAGCCGCGGCGACCATGGCCGGCGGAGCCGCTGGCGCTGCGACCTACGGGACCATCGGCGGCGTCGGAGTAACGGACACTGTGGGCCGGCAAGGCCTCGTGGTTTGGCCTGCATGGGCATGCCTGGATGAGTCCTCTTGCCGCGGTAAACGGCCAAACCGCCCTGCGGGAGAAGTTTGCGACCGAGCCCGCATTCAAGGCGACTACCGATATCCGCGATCCTGCCGGACCGCGTGCGAGCGCCGTCTTCTCCATTGCAGGGAGAGTCTTGCGGAGAGAGCGCAAGGTCTTCCACTACAAGGAAGCTGCGACGCTCGCGACGAAAGCCCTTGAGAGTGGCAGTTCCAGTGAGGAAGGGTCCCGCTCCATCCGCGGTCACGCTTATATGCGGCTTGCTCGACTCGGCTACGTCTCGAAAATGTGGGAAGCGAAGGACGATTTCACACGGTCACTTGCGCTTCGCATCGAAAGGCACGGGGACGACTCACGAAGCGCCGGCGAAGGCATGGTCGACCTTGGCTTCTGTCTGATCGTGACAGAGAGTATCTCGCGAGGATACGCCCTCATGCAGGAGGGGCTCGAGCGGCTGCGCAAAGGCACAACGGCCGACCACCTCTCCTTTCTGATGCGCGGCCTGCGCCAGTTCGAGCTTGCGTCCAGGCTGACCGGGCACCGCTCGCGCGCTTCGGATGCCCGCCAGGAGTTGCGCGTTCTCGAAGAGAAGACGGAAGCCCTCGATCAATCGCAACAGTGGCGCCGCTCGTGGGAATGACAGAGGAGAGGTCTCATGGCCGGGTGACGTGAATCAGAGGCAATAGCGTCATCGAGCAGCATACCGACGTCCACTCGCCTGTCTGCGATTCCGGCGAGGGGGCGGTGTGCAATCGCAGCGGCATGTGGCGCACGGCGACACGTCAGACACTCGCCGCGGGATGCGAGTTACTTAGCGAGGCCATTATTACGCTCACGAACCAACGATTGTGCGGTTAATACCCGATTCGAATCGCCGATTGACTACCGCTGGCAGGCGGGACAATAAAAACTCGACCTCTGCCCCACGACCACCGCCTTGATCGGCGCGCCGCAGACGAAACAAGGCTTCCCCTCCCGATCGTACACGCAATGACTCCCCTGATACCCGCCCCGCCGTCCAATCCCGTCGAGAAAATCCGAAATCGTCGACCCCCGATGCTCGATCGCATCGCGAATCACGATCCGCGTCGCGTCGACGATTCTCGCGCATTCGTCGATCGTAATCTTTGACATCCGGCGCCTCGGCCGAACGCGCGCACGAAACAGAATCTCGTTGACGTAGATGTTGCCGAGGCCGGCGACGACGCGCTGGTCCATCAGCACGTCCTTGATCGTGCGGACGGTGCGGCGGCGCTGCTCGCTCAGGTATGCGGCGTGAAAAGCAGCCTCGTCGAGCGGCTCCGGTCCCATCAGCGACAGCAGCTTCGAAGCGCCCGGATCCTCGACCACGCACAGACCGAAGCGCCGCGGATCGTGAAAGACCAACGTGCCGCCTTCACGAAAGTGCGCGAGCACGTGGTCGTGCAGGCCGCCGGCCCTCGTTTCGTCCGAGAAATGGAGCCGCCCGCTCATCCCCATGTGAAAGAACCAGGCGAGCCCGTCGTCGAGCTCGAAAAGCAGATACTTGCCGCGGCGTGAAGTCGCCGTGATGCGGCGGCCGACGAGCGCTGCGGCAAGCGACTCATCGAGCGCGTGACGAAGACGCGCAGTGCGAAGCTCGACGCGCGCCACGGTCCGGCCGACGACGACGGGATCGAGTGACACACGAATCGTCTCGACCTCAGGAAGCTCCGGCACTCCCCTTCCTCTCCGGTGCGCTGTCGACACCGGCGTCATCCTCGTGGACGAGCTCTTTCTCCGCGCGCTCCAGGCGGGGACTTTGCGCATCACGCCCGCGAACGACCGCCAGCGACAGCGCCGCAAACTCCGCCAGCCCAAGATCCTCCGGCCGCACATCACCGGGCACGTTCGCCGCCGCCAGCACGCGCTCCGCCGCGCCTTCACCAAACCGCGATTCAACGTAGCGCCCCAGATTGTTGCGAAGCATCTTCCGGCGCTGCCCGAACGCCGCATGCACGAGATCGACGAACTCGGCCTCATCCCCGATCTCGAAGCGCGCCTCGGCGCGCGGCCGCAGCCGCACCATCTGCGATTCCACACGCGGCCGCGGCCGGAACGAGCGCGGCGCGATGACCATGCCGCGCTCGACGTCGGCAAGCATCTGCACGATGACCGACAGCCCGCCGTAGACCTTGCTGCCGGGCGCGGCCGCGAGGCGCGCAACGACTTCCTTCTGCAGCATCACATCGATCTCGCGCACGACATCGCGGCGCTTCAGGATCGACGAAACGATCGCCGTGCCGCTTTCGTACGGAAGATTGGCAACGACGGTAAAGCCTGCCTCGACGCGCGAGATCCAGTCGACGCGCAGCGCGTCGCCTTCGATCACCGTTACGCGAGGATCGCCGGCGTACGTGCGCGTAAGCTCAGCCGCGAGCTCGGGATCGATCTCGACGAGTGTCAGCGAAGCGGCGCGCTCGCGCAGCAGCCCGGTCAGCGCGCCGCGGCCCGGTCCGATCTCAACGACCGCGCGGCCTTCGATGGCGGCCCAGTCGATGATTCGCCGGGCCGCGTCGCGATCGATGAGAAAACACTGGCCCCAGCGGACGCGCGAGCCCATCGTCAGCCGGCCGCGCGCAGCACGGGCGACGGGTCGGTCAGACTCACGCGGCGGCCGAGCGGAAGCCGCGAGCGCACTTCGAGGTCGCTGGAGACGAGGCCGCGTTCGAGACGCCTCGCCGCGGCGTGGCCGATCATCGCGGCGTTGTCCGTGCACAGGCTCATCGGCGGGAAGACCGCACCCGGCGCGGCTTCCTGCATGCGCTGGCGAAGCCGGCTGTTGGCCGAGACGCCGCCGGCAACGGCGACGCGATCGATGCCGGTCTTTTCGATCGCAACCTGGACGCGCATGACGAGCACGTCGACGATCGCTTCCTGAAACGACGCGCAGACGTCCTCGGTGCTGGCGCACTCCACCGTCGTGCTCAGGTAGTCCGACAGTGCGGTCTTCATCCCGGAGAACGACAACGCGAGCGGATCGCCTTTCACTCGTCCGCGAGGGAACGCGACGGCACGCGGGTTACCCTTCTTCGCGAGGTCGTCGATGACCTTGCCGCCCGGATAGCCGAGCCCGAGCATCTTGGCGCCCTTGTCGAACGCCTCGCCCGCCGAATCGTCGCGCGTCGCGGCGACTTCCTCGTACTCGCCGATCTCGCGCACGATGTAGAGCGAGCTGTGGCCGCCGGAGACGACCATCGACAGGAACGGAAACGCGATCTCGGCGTTGACGAGCGGCGACAGCGCGTGGCCTTCGAGATGATTGATGCCGACGAGCGGCAGGCCGGTGCGAAGCGCGAGGCCGCGCGCCGCAGAGACTCCGACCAGCAGCGAGCCGACGAGCCCCGGGCCGCGCGTGACAGCGAGCAACTCGATGTCGGCGAGCGCGGTGCCCGACCTTGCGAGCGCCAGCTGCATGACCTCTTCGATCGTCTCGAGGTGGCGGCGCGCCGCGAGCTCCGGCACGACGCCGCCGTACGGCGCGTGCACCGCGTCCTGCGAGGCGGTCACGTTCGATAGCACGGTGCGGCCGTCGAGGACCGCAACCGATGTGTCGTCGCACGAAGTTTCGATAGCGAGAATCTTCATCGGGAAATGCCTGCGCAGGCTTGCGTGCGCGCAGCCGCCGTCATCGTGCGCCGATGGCGTGCTCGAGCTCCTCGAGCTCGGCGCGCACTTTCCTTGCCGAAGGAAGATCGCGGCGCGCATCGGCGAGCAACGTCGCAGCGCGATTCTCCCAGTGCGGACGGCGCTGCAGATGTTCGACGTACGCAAGCCACAGGTACGCGTAGCCGTTGCGACCGTAAAGCGAAACCGCGCGCTCGAGAGCTTCGCGGGCGCCGTCGGGCGAGCCCGAGTCGAGAAGATCGCGCGCGCTCGCGACCAGCCGCAGGCTTGCAAGCTCGGCTGCACGGTTGCCGATGGGTCCGCTCGCAAGATCGCTCGCGCGGCGATCGATTTCGTCGTCGAGAGCGGCGCCGGTCTGCCGGAAGTCGAGCGCCGCGGGGCGCGCCTGTCTCGCGTGGGACGGCTCTACTCGGGACGACTCACGGCGGGACGGCTCTGCGATTCGATGCGAGTCTTCGTATGGAGGCGCGCGGTCCGGACGCGCCTCCGGTCCGACCGCGCATCCCGCAGACATCGCCGAGATCACCGCGACGGCGAACGATGCCGACAGCAGGACGGCAGCGCTGCTAATGCCAGGTGCCACCGTGCTCGTTGCAGATCGAATGCGGCTCCTCACCTTCGATGAACGCCTCGCGGATCTGCTTCGGGCATTCCGGCCTGGCGATCAGCCCGTCTTTCTTGTCGACGTCGACGATCGCGATGCCGGGCGGAATCGGAAAGCTGTCGTGCGGCGAATCGGCGAGCGCCTGCCGCATGAAATCGGTCCAGATCGGAAGCGCCGCCTCGGAGCCGGGAAGACCCATGCTCGAGTTGTTGTCGAAGCCGACCCAGACCGCAGCTTCGAGCACCGGCGTGAAGCCGACGAACCACGCGTCCTTGTAATCATTCGACGTGCCGGTCTTGCCGCCGGCCGGATGCTTGAAACCCTTGCGGCGCGCGGTGGCTCCGGTGCCGCGCTCCATGACGCCTTCGAGGATGTGCGTCACCAGATAGGCGTCGGTCGCGGGGACGATGCGCCTGATCTCGAGACCGCTCCCTTCCTCTACACGGCCGCTGGACTCGACGATGCTCGTGATCGAATGCGGCGTGACGCGCATGCCGCCGTTGGCGAACACGCTGAAGACCTTGGCCATGTCGAGAACCTGCACCGGCTGGCCGCCGAGGACGATGCTCGGATACACGCCGAGGTCCGGCGTCATGCCGAGACGCACCGCGAGATCGCGGATCGGTTTTACGCCGACGTCCTTGGCGATGCGCGCAACTGCAGAGTTGAGCGAATGCTCGACGGCTTCGCGCACGGTGACGAGGCCGTAGAACTCGCCTTCGTAGTTGCGCGGCGACCATACCTGGCCCTGCCACTCCCACTGCATGCGCTCGTCCATGACGGTCGACGTGGTGCGGAAGTGCTGTGCGCCGACCCGCTCGCTGCCGAGAGCGGCAAGCGCAACGATCGGCTTGAACGTCGATCCCGGCTGGCGGCGCATGTCGATCGCGCGGTTGAACTGCCCGTTCTCGTCGCGGCCTCCGACCATCGCGCGGATCTCGCCGGTGCGCGGATCCATCACGATCAGGGCGGCCTGCAGCGGCTCGCCGGCTTTGGCGAGCGCTTCGCCGATGTCGTGCTCCATCTCGACGACGTTGTCGGCGACGACGGCTTCGGCGGTTTCCTGCATTTCCGGATCGAGCGTCGTGAAGATGCGGTCGATGCCGCCTTGGGCGACGCGCGCCGGGAACCGGCGCGAAAGCTCGCGCGAGACGAAGTCGACGAAGTGCGGCGCGGTCATGCCGCGCCCGCCGATCATCGCCGGTTCGAGATCGAACGCCGCCATCTCGCGGCCGTCGGAGCGGATCGACATGACCCGCCCTTCGGCATCGAGCGACATTTCGATGAGGCGGCCGGCTTCGCGGCGATCGGGATAGTCGAACGCGTTCAGATAGATCGCGAGCGAATGGTTGCTGCGCGAAAAGCTGTACGAGCCCCGGCGCGACGGCGTGCCGCCGGCGCTCGCATAACCGAGGCGTTCGAGCCGCCGCCGAAACGCGTCGGTATCGACGCGAAGGCTCGGAAACACCGAGTACGAAGCGCCGTAGACCTGCGCCGTGATCGGAGCACGCGGTGCGACGTCGACGGGCGCGGCCGAAGATGCGAGCGGGCGGACGGTCAGAACGGCGAGTGCAACTGCAAAACGAACGACGACGGCTCTCTTCACCTCTCATCCCCCGGAAAGTGCGGAACCCGGCCCGGCCCTTCCTCTTCTTCTTCCTGTTCGTCGGGCTTGCTGTCTTTCGCCGACGGCTTGAGCACGCGGAACAGCGTCTGGTCGCCGCGCTTGACGAGCACGAGCACTCCGCGATCCGGCGAGACCTTCTCGAGCGTCTTGCGGAACGCTTCGGCGCTTGTCACCGGCTCGTTGCCGACCGACACGATCATGTCGCCCGACTCGAGACCGGCCGCCGCCGCCGGCGAACCCTTGCTCACCGACATCACGACGACACCGGTCGTGCCCTTTTCGAGCCCGAGCTCCTGCGCCATCTCGGGAGTCACGTCCTGCACGGAAAGCCCGAGCGCGTTGGCCTTGACCGGTTTCGCCGTCTCCGCATCGTCGGCGAGCTTGGCGACTTCGACTTCGATCGTCAGCTTGTCGCCGCCGCGCAGCACGACGAGCTTGGCCGACTTGCCGACCGGTGTGCTCGCGACCAGCGCCGGAAGATCCTGCGACTTGACGACGTCGTTGCCGTCGAAGTTGACGATCACGTCGCCGAGCTGCACGCCGGCCTTGGAAGCCGGGCTGTCGGGGAACACTTCGGCAACGAGCGCGCCTTTGGCTTCGGCAAGGCCGAGCGATTTCGCGATGTCGGCGTCGACCGGCTGGATCTTGACGCCGAGCCAGCCGCGCGTCACATGGCCTTCCTGCTTGAGCTGCGGAACGATCTCGCGCGCCATGTTGATCGGGATCGCAAAGCCGATGCCGATGTTGCCTCCGCCGCTCGAGAAGATCGCCGAGTTGATGCCGATCACCTGGCCGGCCAGGTTGACCAGCGGACCACCGGAGTTGCCCGGATTGATGGCCGCATCGGTCTGGATGAAGTCGTCGTACGGGTTCCTGCGGCTGATGCGGCGGCCCTTGGCCGAGACGATGCCGGCCGTCAGCGTGTGGTCGAGCCCGAACGGGTTGCCGATCGCCAGCACCCACTCGCCGACGCGCAGCGAGTCCGAATCTCCGAGCGAAACCGGAACCAGGCTCTCGGCGCCTTCGATCTTGATGACGGCGATGTCGGTCTTGAGATCGCTGCCGATGACCTTGGCTTCGATCTCGCGCTCGTCATGCAGCCGCACGACGATCTTGGTCGCGTCCTCGATCACGTGGGCGTTGGTGATGATGTAGCCTTCCTGGTCAAAGACGAATCCGGAACCGAGACTGCGACGCGGCCCCATGAACCCGTCGAACGGATCCTGCGAGCGGCCGCCCTTGCTCTCGGGCTCCTTGCTCTCCGATTCGGTCGAAATGTTGACGACCGACGGCGCGAGCGCCTGCGCGATCGACGAAAAATCCGGAAGCCCGGTGATGGCGCCCTTGGATCCTTCGGGAAGCGATACGGGAAGCGACGGCGGCCGCGATGCGGTCTGCGACGGCGGAATCAGCGGCGGCGGCTGGCCGTCTTCCGGTGAAGGCTTGGCCGGCTCTTCGCGAGTTTCAGCGGGCTTCTCCAGCTTGTCGGACTTGTCCGTCTTCTCGGGCCTGCCGGGCCTTTCCGTTTTTTCGGTGGGTGCCCCGAGCTGCGCGCGTTCGTCCGTTCTTTCGGTTTCGACCACGCGCACGTTCTCGCGCCGCGCCGTCATCGTGACTCCGACACCAACCAGCGTTCCCACGACGAGGCCGGTAAGCAACAACGATCTCGTCGGTTTCATGATTTGCTGTCCTCTTGTGTCTTTCCGCTCTGCGCGGCCGTGCTGCGGGTTTCGTTGACGTAGCGCATGCGGAGCTCGAAGAGCACTTCCTCGACGAGCTTGCTTTCGTCTTCGCTCAGGTTGCCGCTTGTTTTGGCGGCCAGCATCTCGATGACACCGATGATGACCTGGGCTTCGGCCGGGTTCTTTTCGATGTTCGAGCCGGCCGGACTCGGCGCGGCGCCGAGAAACATGAGCGCCTGGGTCGCCAGCCCGATCACGAAGCTCGAGAACGTGATCGGCGGCGCACCGCCTTCCGGGCTATTCGGACTGTTTTGCGGTGACACGGCCTGCGAACCTCCTCGGCATCATCGCCGGAAGCTAGCAGAAGAAGTTCGGGGCTTCATCCGCGGTGCTGCAGAGGCCGTCGACCGGGCGGAAAGCCCCGGACGAGGTCGATGTGAGAGTTTTGACAGCCTGGGACGCCATTCCTATCATCCAGCGCCGCACCTCGGACCGAGCGGCCTTTTCATGCCTCTCCCCAGTCAGGTTGCCGCCGGAACACTCGAGCTCATCGGAAACAGTCCGGTCGTCGAGCTCGCATGCATCTCGGATCCTTCGTCCGCGCAGATCTTCGGAAAGCTCGAATCGTTCAATCCGGGCGGAAGCGTCAAGGACCGCATCTGCCTTGCGATGATCGAATCCGCCGAGCAGGACGGCCGGCTCCTTCCCGGAGGAACGATCGTCGAGCCGACCAGCGGCAACACCGGGATCGGGCTGGCGATGGTCGCAGCGGCGCGCGGCTATCGGCTGATCCTTACGATGCCCGACACGATGAGCGAGGAGCGGCGCAGCCTGCTCGGTGCGTACGGCGCCGAGCTCGTGCTGATGCCCGACGAAAACGGCATGACGGCGGCGATCGACGAAGCCCACCGCATCGCCGAACGAAACCCGGGGTTTTTCATGCCGGCGCAGTTCTCGAATCCCGCCAATCCCGAAGCGCACCGGCGCACCACGGCGCGCGAAATCCTCGAGCAATGTCCGCGCATCGACGCGTTCGTTGCCGGAGTCGGAACGGGCGGAACGATCACCGGCGTCGGCAGCGTGCTCAAGGCGCAGCGACCGCACGCGCGAATCGTCGCTGTCGAGCCGTCGGCGTCGGCCGTGCTCTCGGGCGGAACGCCCGGCCTTCATCGCATCCAGGGCATCGGTGCCGGCTTCGTCCCGGCGAACCTCGACCGCCGGCTGATCGACGAGATCATTGCCGTCGACGACGACGACGCCGAAGCGATGACGCGGCGCCTCGCATCCGAGGAAGGAATCCTGGTCGGCATTTCGTCGGGTGCGGCGGCGATTGCCGCCGTGCGTGTCGCCGCCACGCTGCCCGCCGACGCGATCGTGCTCTGCATGCTGTGCGACAGCGGTGAACGTTACCTGACGACGAAGCTGTTCGAGCGCGGCGGCCTATGAGCACAATGCACCGAGGCGAAGACGAACGATGATCGCGGGCGAAGTTGCGGCGTCACGAATGCGCCTGCACGAGATCCTCGCCGAGATGGGCTCGGCGGTGATCGCGTATTCGGGAGGCGTCGATTCGACGCTGCTCGTGCGCGCCGCCGCCGACGTGCACGGCTTTCAGTTCGTCGCGCTGACGACGAGCTCGTCGACCAACACCGACGAAGAAGTCGCCGATGCGACGCGGCTGGCGGCGGACATCGGCGTACGCCACATCGTCGTCGACGTCGACGAGCTCGCGACGCCGGGCTACGCGGAAAATCCGCCGAACCGATGCTACCTGTGCAAGCAGACCCTTTATCCGGTGTGCGCGCGCATCGCGGCGGACGAAGGGTTTTTGTGGATTGCCGACGGCGTCAATACCGACGACCTCAAGGATTATCGGCCGGGGCTCGCCGCCGCCGTCGAGCACGGCGTGCGCCATCCGCTCGTCGAAGCGGGCCTGTCGAAAGCTCTGGTGCGCGAGCTTTCACGGCACTACGGTCTTCCGACCGCGGACCAGCCTGCATCGCCGTGCCTGTCGTCGCGTTTTCCGTACGGCACGGCCATCACCCGGGAAGGACTCGCGCAGGTTGCGGCGGCCGAAGCCGCGCTGCGTGCGCTCGGATTCCTCGAGCTGCGCGTTCGCTACCTCGGCAGCACGGCGCGCGTGGAAGTCTCCGCGCCGGAAGTCGCGCGACTCGGCGATCCGTCGACGCGTGATCGCGTGCGTGCGGCGGTGCTGGCGGCAGGATTCGCGGACGTCGTGCTGTCGGATCGTCCGCTTCGTTCCGGCAGCCTGAACGACGCGCTCACGAAGACGACGATCGATTCAGCAGTTCCGCCGCGAGAATCAGGTCCGCGGCCGTCGTGATCTTCAGGTTGCGTCCGATCGATTCGACGATGTGAATCGGCTGTCCGCCGGCTTCGACGAGCGAAGCGTCGTCGGTGTACGATTCGTTCTGCCCGGCCGCTGCTTCGTGCGCCTTCTGAAGCAGCCCGCGGCGGAACGCCTGCGGAGTCTCGACGAGCCACAACCGCGACCGGTCGCGCGCAACCGACGATCCGCCGGGCAGGTCTTCGCGCACGCTGTCGGACGGGCGACACGCCGCCGTTGCGGCCCCGGACCGGAACGCCGCGTCGAGCACATCGACGACGGTGCGGCGCGAAACCAGCGGACGGGCGGCGTCGTGAATGCAGACGATCTCGGCGCCGGCCGCCAGCGCCCTGCAGCCGGCAGCCACCGACAGCTGTCGTGAAGCGCCGCCGGGCAGCACGCGGACCGACCCGAGCGAAGGCGGCAGATCGGCGATCGCACGCTCGAGAGCTTCGAGAGCCGGAGCGGGAGCGAGCACAATGGTTTCGACGAACGTGGCCGAGCTCGCAAGCCGCTCGAGCGTGAGCCGCACGAGCGGCACGCCGCCGACTTCGACGAGCGCCTTCGGAGCGCCGCGACCGAGTCGCTCGCCGCTTCCGGCCGCAGGAACGATGAGCGCGACTTTCACGCCGCGGGACTATAGCAGGCGACGAGCTTCCGTAAGCGCGCAGGCCTCGCTCACCCTCAGTGCCCGAGCGCTTTCATCGAGTCGCCGGCGGCCTTGGCGCTGTCGGCCGCAGCTTTGGCCTGGTCGGCCTTGGCCTGCGCCGCTGCGGCTTTCTCTGCGGCTCCCGGCGCTGCACCGGCGGCTGCGCCCGCAGCTTTTGCGGCTGCCGCATCCTTTGCGCCCTGCACCTGTGCGTTTGCTGCGCCGGTCGCCGACTCTTTCACCGAGCCGACCGTCGGCGGCACCGCGCCGAGCGTGGCCGCGCCTGTTGCCGTGCCGACCGCAGGCGGAACACCGGCGGGCGTGCCCGGTGCCGCTGCACCGAGCGTGGCCGTGCTCGCCTTCGCTGCCGCCGCATCTTTCGCACTCTGGACCTGGGCGTTTGCAGCACCGGTTGCGGAATCCCTGGCCGAGGCTGCTGCCGCGTTCGCGGCCTGGCCGGGAGTCGGCGTGACGACGCCGGGCATCTCGGCAAACGACCACGAAGCAGCAACGGAGACGATGGCGGCGGCGAATGCGAATCGGGATGCGTTCATGGGTCCCTCCGAGGTTGGCCTGAAGCTCGTTCGTGATCGGCTCATGCCGCTTCTTTGTCAACAGTCGTCCGCTCGCTGCGGACCTTTGTGTCCGGCATGAGTGGGTGCCGTCGTTTCTCGACTCCGCACGACGGCAACGGCCAATAAAAAGCCGGGAGTCCTGACGGGCTCCCGGCTTGAAACGTGATCGAGCGGTTCGAGCTTCAGTGACCGAAGATGGTCTTGAGCTCTTCCATGATGTTCTCCTCGGTGTTGGACTTCGCGATGGCGAGTTCCTTGACGAGGAGATTGCGGGCGGTGTCGAGCATTTTGCGCTCGCCGAACGACAGCTCCTTGTCGCCCTTGAGCATGAACAGGTCACGAAGGACCTCGGCGATCTCGAGGACGGAGCCGGTCTTGATCTTCTCGGTGTACTCGCGGTAGCGCCGGTTCCATGTGGCCTGGTCGACGGTTACACGCTTTTCCCGAAGGACTTTGTAGACCTTGGTGACCATGTCCTTGCCGATCACCCGGCGAAGACCCACCGACTTGCACTTGCTGGTCGGGATCATGATCTTCATGTCGGAGTCGATGATGCGCAGGGAATAGAACATCGCGTTGTTCCCCGAGATGGTGCGCGTCTCGACTTCCTCAATGATTCCGACCCCATGAGCGGGATAGACGACCTTGTCTCCGACCTTGTATTCCAACTGTACGCCTCCTCGCTCGAGCACAGAAAAAAGCTCGCGAAGTTTAGCGGCGCTCCTTTGCTGGGTCAAACTCTCTTATGTATGACCGGGGCGAGCGTAAGCTCTGCCGAAGCTCGGCGCGGCGCCCGACCAGCAGCGAAACAAGCGGAACACCAGCCCGCCGAATCACCAGCAAAGCGAGCGAATCAGGCCTGAAGCGAGCCGATGATGGCAGCGACCGACGGCTCGCCGAGCCCGGCAACGACGTCGGCAAGCTCGCGCGCGATGCGGGCACCGGCATTCGGCTCGTAGAGCGACACGGTCCCGATCTCGACGGCGCGCGCGCCGGCCATCAGGAATTCTGCCGCATCACGGCCGCAGACGATGCCGCCGGCGCCGATCACGGGGATCCCGATCGCGCGCGCAGTCTGCCAGACCATGTACAGCGCGACCGGCTTGATGGCGGGCCCCGAGAGTCCGCCGCTCCCGTTGGCCAGCGACGGCCGGCGGCTGTCGACGTCGATCGCGAGGCCGCGCAGCGTGTTGATGAGCGTGACCGCATCGGCGCCCTCGCCTTCGACGACTTTTGCGATCTCGACGATGTCGGTCACGTTCGGCGAAAGCTTGACCCACAGTCTTCGGCGCGTGCGCTTTCGCACCGCCGCGATCACCGTGCGCGTCGTTGCAGGATCGGCCGCCAGCACCCCGCCCCACTCGTGCTTGTGCGGACACGACAGATTGAGCTCGAGCGCATCGATGCCGTCGGCCGAGCCGAGCGCGTCGACGACGCGCTCGAAGTCGGCCGTGGTGTTGCCCCAGCAGTTGACGATGACGCGCGGACCGAACGTGCGAAGGCGCGGCAGCTTGTCACGAAGGAACGCCTCGGCTCCGATGTTCTGAAGGCCGATCGCATTGAGCATGCCGCCGGGAGTTTCCACCATGCGCGGAGCGGCATGGCCTTTGGATGGATCCGCCGACAGGCCCTTGACGGAGATGCCGCCGAACAGCGGCCAGTCGACGAGCCCATCGTACTCGACGCCGTAACCGAACGTTCCCGATGCCGCGATCACGGGCGTCGCAAGCTCGAGATCGCCGACGGTCGTTCGCAAATCTACGGCCACCGCCGCTACCAGGAATAAAGCGCGGCGCCCCAGGTGAAGCCCGCGCCGAACGCTGCAAGGCACACCAGGTCGCCCTCGTGCAGACGGCCCGCGTCCCACGTCTCGGTAAGAAGAATCGGAATCGTCGCCGCGGTCGTGTTTCCGTAACGGTCGATGTTGTTGGCCATGCGGTCGTCGTCGAAGCCGAGACCCATCGCGACGAGCTGGTTGATGCGCAGGTTGGCCTGATGCGGAAGAATCATCGCGATGTCTTCTTTCGTCCTGCCGGCAGCGGCGAGCGCTTCCTCGATGCATTCGGTCATGCGCGTGACCGCGTGGCGGAACACGAAACGGCCGTCCATCTGCGGCCAGCCGTAGATGTCGGCGGGCGTCCAGTCTGCCGCCAGGCGCGGCTTGTGCAGCGAGCCCGGTCCGAGCAGGCAGAGCTTTTCGGCGTACGCCCCCTCGCTGTGCAGATTGATCGTGAGCAGCCCGCGATCGGGCGACGGCGACGGGCCGACGACGACGGCGCCTGCACCGTCACCGAACAGCACGGTGACGTGACGGCTGCGGTCGGCAAACTCGAGACCGCTCGAATGCACTTCGCTGCCGACGACGAGCACGTAGCGTGCGCCGCCGGTGCGGATGTACTGGTCGGCAATCGCGAGCATGTACAGAAAGCCCGAACACTGGTTGCGCACGTCGAACGCGGGACGTCCGGCGAGGCCGAGCCGCTCCTGAAGGAAGGCGGAGTTGCCGGGGAAATCGACGTCCGGGCTGAGCGTGCCGCAAAGGATCAGGTCGATGTCAGCCGCCTCGATGCCGGCCTTCGCGATGGCCGTGCGTGCGGCTTTTTCGGCCAGCGGAGCGCTGCCTTCGGCGTCGTCCACGTAGTGGCGCTCGCGGATGCCGCTGCGCTGCTGAATCCACGCGTCGTCGGTGTCGAGGATTTTCGACAGATCGTCGTTGGTGACCACCGTGCGCGGAACTTCGAATCCGGCGCCGAGGATATGCGAACGGGCCGGCAGGGAATCGTTGCTTGCGCTGGACGTCGTCATGTCACGGTACCCTCACGACGCCGCAGCCCCAGCTCACGCCGGCGCCCGACGTCACCATTGCAACCGTCTGGCCGCTTTCGAGATCTCCTGCCGCCTTCGCGCGTGCGAGCATCAGCGGCAGAGTCGATCCTCCTGCGTAAAGAGATTCGGAGACGAGGATGCGCCCCGCGGGTTTGCCGAGCCGCGCGGGAAGCTCGGCTTCGACGCGCCGGTCGAGATGCGCGACGAGCGTCGCGTCGACGGATGCCGCCCCCGCTCTGGCGAGCGTAGCCGAAAACACCTCCGGGATTCGCTCGAGCGCGACCTCGCGAAGGCGGTCGAGGTCGGCCACCGGATAGTGAAGGCCTGCTTCGACCTTGGAAAGCGGAAGGCGATTGCGCTCCGGCAGCGTGGTTCCTTCGCGGAAGCGACTGGCCGGATACTCGCACCAGTAGTCCTTGTGGCGCGAGCCGTCGGTTCGCACCGCGATCGACAGGATCTCGCCGGCGCCGGATCCGGCTTCGAGAAGAGCAACCGCCGCCGCGTCGCTCATTGCGCACGTCAGATGCGGGGTGCGGCCGTCGCGCGCGTTGAAATGCGACGGAGTATCGGCGGCGGCAACCAGCACGCGCCCGTACATGCCGGTCGCGACGAAGCGCCACGCTGCATCGAGCGCTGCAAGGAACCCGGTGCACTGCGAGCGCAGATCGAGCCCGCCGACCGGCCGGCAGCCGAGCGCCGACTGCAGGAGGCATCCCGATCCGGGGAAGAACATGTCCGGCGTATTGGTCGCAAACACGATGAAGTCGACGTCGGCCGGATCGAGCGATCTTGCGGCGAGAAGACGCGCGGCCGCGCGTGCGGCCAGCGCCGAAGGGCCTTCGCCGTCGGGACTTTCGCGGCGCTCGCGTCCGCCGGACCAGCGCGAAACCACGGCGGGCTCGATGCCGGTTTCGGCCGCCAGCTTCGCATCGTCGACGACGTCGCGCGGCAACTCGGTTTCGATGCTGGTGATTGCGACGCTGCGCACGAATTCACTTCGACAGGTCGCCGCGCGCTTCTGTTTCGGACGCGCGCAGCGTTCGGCGGCGCTTAACCGCGGGTCTCCCGAAAATCCAATGGGATCGGCCCGCCGTTGGGCGGAGCGACCGGTGGCCGCGTCGACGCGGGCAGCGGCGGAGGACCGGTCAAGCCGCTCGGCGCTTCGAGAATCAGCGTGTGCGACGACGGATCTTTCGTCTCGATGAGCTCGACGTCTTCGAGGACGCTGTCGACGCGGCGGCGGAAGTCCGCAGTGACCGATCGCGCTTCGTCGCGATCACGAACGACGAACGGCGTGATCAGCACGATCAGCTCGACGCGCCGGCGCGTATTCGTATCGCTGCGGAAGAGCCGGCCGAGGACCGGAACGTCCATCAGGTACGGCACGCCTTCTTTGTCGGAATTGTTCGAGTCGGCGATGATTCCGCCGATGATCAGCGTCTCGCCGCTGTTGACGACGACGGTGGTCTCGGCCTTGCGCGTCGTGAACGTCGGCGACTGGATGCCGCCGGCGCTCTGCCCCGGAGCGACTTCGCTGATCTCGAGCGACAGCTCGAGGTTGACGAGGCCTTCGGAGTTCACCTGCGGCAGCGCGCGGATCACGAGGCCGGTGTCGCGGTACTGGACACTCTGCAGGAGCTGCGTGGTCGAGTTGTTCTGGACCGTGCTGTTCGATTGCGTCGTCAGGATCGGAACTTCCTGTCCGACGAGCAGGCGGGCTTCCTGGTTGTCGCTGGTCATCAGGTTCGGGCGCGACAGGATCTTGGCTTTGCCGCGGTTGGCAGCGGCATTGATCACGCCCTTGTAGATCTCGATGCCGCTTCGATACGCCGTGACTGCACCGAGCAGGCCGCCCGAGCCGATCGCTCCGATCAGGCGAAGCTCTTCGCCGAACGCGTCGAAATACGTGCCGCCCTGGTCGCCGGTCTTTCCGGTGGTGTCGGCGTTCGATCCCTGCAGCGACTGCATGATGCTCAGCGCATCGCCTTCGGTCAGCGAGATTTCTGCAATCAGCGCCTCGAACAGCACCTGGCGAGGAACGACGTCGAGGCTGCGCAGGACGGTGCGCAGCGTTTCATAATCGCGCGGCGTCGAGAGGATGACGAGGGAGTTGGTGGTCTCGTCTTCGACGACGCGGACTTCCTGCTCGAAGATTTCATTCTGGCCTTCGCCGCCGAGCACGACACCGCCGCCGCCGCCGCCGCCTCCGCCGCCGCTCGAACGGCCTGTACCGGAACGTCCGCCGCGGTTTCCTCCACGCGTCGTGCCGCGACCCGAGCTGCTGAGGCCGCCGCCGGAGCTACCGCCGCCGGACGAGCTCAAGCCTCCGGTCGAGCTCATCGACGACGACGACGAATCGTTGTCGTCGAGCCCGCCGCTGCTTCGCGAGCTCGAGCTCCTTCGGTTGCTGCTGCCGGAGTTGCGCGAGTTTGCCAGACCGCCGCCGAGACCGAGACCGGCTTCGGCCGCTTCACCGGAACGCGCGCGCCGCCCGCCGCCGCCGCCGCTCGTCGATGCGCCGTAGACCTCGCTCAGCACGCCGGCGAGATCGACGGCCTTCGAGTTCTCGACGCGGTATACGTAGACCTGACGCCGTCCGCCGGCCTCGGCTTCGACGTCGAGCACCGAAACCCAGTAGTCGACCGCCATCACTACGGCGCGATCATGTGCGATCACGGCGATCGCGCCGAGGCGCGTGAGCGGAATCAGCACGGCCGCGCTTCCGGTCTCGGCCGCATGGTACGCTTCGAGGATCGACTGCAGCTCGGCGGTGAGGTCTTCGAGCACCGCGTGCTCGACCTTGAAGATCTTCGCGTTCATCTCCGCGAACGTGTTGGTGTCGAACGTGCGGATCAGCTCTTCGAGCCGGTCGGCGTTGCGCGCAATGTCGGTGACGATCACGAGGTTCGAGCGCGGGAACGAGATCACGTCGCCGCCCGGCGATACGAACGGCGTCACGGTCTGCGCCATCTGGTCGGCGCCCACGTGGCGTACCTTGATCACGTTCATGACGAAGTGACCTTCGGCCGCGAGCGGGCTGCCAGGCAGGATGACTTTGGTCTTGGCATCCTCGGCGGGAACGATCGAATAGAGATCGCCGGTCTTGACCGCCGCAAAACCGTTGTTGCGCAGCAACTGGTGAAAGATCGGAAAAAGATCGGCGCGCTCGAGCTTGCCCGACGTGCGCACGGTGACCTGTCCCTGCACGCGCGGATCGATCCAGTAGTTGATGTTCATCGCGACGGCCAGGCTGTAGATGACCTCGCGGATGTCGGCGTTCTCGAAGTTGAGCACGATGCTGTCGTCGCCGCTGTTCTCGTGAGTGACAGTCTCGGTCGTCTCCTGGATGACGGCAGGCGCGCGCACGGCGGGACCGGGAACGACGACGGGCGTGGTTACGACCGGGGCAGGTGCTGCAGGCGCCGTCGCCGGACTGTCCTTGCCGTGGCTGCGCCCGCGCAGGCCGAAGTCGGCTGCCCCGGCGTGACTCGCAGTGAGCGAAACGAGCGCTGCCGCAAGTACGACCGCGGACGACATGAAATGGCCTGGCTTCATCGGGTCCCCTGATACTAGCGGCTCTTGGCCGCCTCGCGAAGCTGACGGAGTGCTTCGAGGCGCGCCTGGACGGGATCGGGCTTGCCGCCTTCCTTGTCAGGATTGCCGGCCGCTCCGCCTCCGCCCTTGTTCTTGCGCAGCTCTGCATTGCGCTGGGCAATCGCCTGCGCGCGCTCCCTGGCGCTCATGGCCTTCTGTTCTCCGGCGTCGGGCGGCTGGTCCGGACGCTGGGGCGGTACCGGCCGCGCGGTGACCGGCTTCGCGCCTGGTACCGGACGGGTTGCTGCGCCGCCGGGCGGCGGCGGCGGCACGTGCGGCCCCGCCCCTGGAACTCCACCGGATGCGGCGCCGACCTTGAGTGGAATCTGGAACTGCTGTCCGCCGGTGCCGAGCAGCGTAAGACCCGACGACGCGATATCGCCGACCTGATACTCGCCGAACATGTCGCCTTTGCGAACCGACTTCTGCTCGGGGTTCACGCTGGTGTCGAGAAGGATCGCAACCGGCTCCTGTCCGACCGCCATCACGCCCATCAGCTGGACGTTGGACGGAGGCGGCACCGGTGCGGCCTCGATTTCGACTCCGCCGGCGACTTCCTCGGTCTTTCCCTGTCCGCGCTGGTCGTCGAAAAGATCGTGCTCGACGACCGCCTCGGTGGTCGCATCGGAAATCTTCGCTACGGGTTTCGGCGGCGGCAGCGGCGCAGGCGCCGGCAGCTCGGGAATCTCTCCGAACTCCGGAAGCGGAGTCGACCAGACCTGAACCATGCGCGCGCCGATGCCGATCACGAGCAGCAGCTGGAGCAGCGCGAGCCCCTGGAGCACGCGCTTCATGCGCCCTGCCTCATGAACGTGCGGATCTCGACGCTGACGGTCAGCGGCGGCTGCACGGCCTCGGTCGTCTTGGCGGTGACCGTGTTCGGGCGCCTCGTCGAGCCGAGCTTGCGGTTGATCTCGAGGTGCGAGACGACGAGGTCCTTCTGTCCGCCTTCGACGGACGCGAGCAGCTTGGCAACGCCGGCGAGCTCACCGCTCAGCGTAAGGCGCACGCCGACGCGCTTGGAGCCTTCGGCCTCCTCTTCCTTGAGGATCTGCGAGCTGAGCACGTTGAGGCCCGCGTCGGACGCCATCTGGCTGACGGTGCCCTGGAGCTCGGCTGCAACCTGCGTGGCCGTGGCGCCACCGCTCAGGCGTTCCTGCTGGGCGTGAAGCCGCGCCTCGATCTCGCTGGTCTGCCGCTCGATGGCCGCGGAGCGCGCGAGCACGCGGCGGTAGTTTTCGATCTTCGCGACCTGCACCCACGGTGCTTCGACCGAGCCGCTCTCGACTTCTTCGTCGCCGCCGAGACTTCCGTAGCGGAGCACGACGATCAGCGCGACGGCAAGCGCGCCGCCGACCAGCGCGCGTTCGCGGCCCGAAAGCGCGTTCCAGCGTTCGAGCGGCGTCACTGCTCGAGCCTCATGCGAAGCGAGAAGCGCTCCTGGTTGGTCAGGTATTTGGTCGTCGGCGCGGTGAACTCGACACCGGTGAAATACGGCGACGATTCGAGGATGGCGATCAGGTCGCTCGCCTTCTCGGCGATGCCGTCGACTTCGATCTTGTCTTCACGGAAGCGGAACGTGGTCAGATAGGCGGTCGGCGGAATCAGCTCGGTGACGGCCTTGAGGTAGGACAGCACGCGGCTCCTGCTCTTGGACTCGAGCCGCTCGACCATCGCGAGCATCTCGCGGTTCTTGTCTTCGCGCTTGAGCGCCTGTTCCACGCGCGGCTCGAGCTCGTCGACTTCAT
This sequence comes from Candidatus Limnocylindrales bacterium, assembly GCA_035571835.1. NCBI lineage: Bacteria > Bacillati > Chloroflexota > Candidatus Limnocylindria > Candidatus Limnocylindrales > Candidatus Limnocylindrales bacterium. The sequence continues at coordinate 174,209 of DATNBU010000039.1, forward strand.
TGGCCAGCGCGCCGCTGATCGAGAGGTTCTTGGCGGTGATGCTCGCGAGCAGAAGCAGCCCCATCACGGCAACTGCTCCGGACAGCGCGAGCTCGCGAATGCCGAATCCGGCAGCGGTCTGCACCATCGACGGCGGCAGAAGGTTGACGCTCTGGCGCGACTCGCCGACGACGCCGAGCGCCGCTCCGGTCGCGAGCACTTCGGGCTCGCCGATCATCGCATCGACGGGGAAAAGATCGGCGGGCGCGATGGCGGCCAGCGAGTGCTCGCCTTCCTCGAGTGCGCGCGCCCGGATCAGCAGCGGCGTCTCGCCGGTGCGTTCGGGCAGCGAGCTTTCCATCTCGCGCAGCGCCGATTCGAGCAACGTGCGCCGGCGATCGAGATGATGGCTGGAGACGACGAGGCCGTTCGCACACAGCGTCAGGAACTCGCGCGAACCGCTGCTGGTCGCGACCGCTGCCAGGGGCACGCCGACGAAACAGAGATAGTCGGCGATCGCGGCGGGCTCGACGGTGACGGCCGAGATCGGAAGGCCGGCCTCGCGCACGATCTCGACGGCTTCGTCGACCGCCGGCTTGGGCGACGCGAAGACGGTGACGGCGATGCGCTCGGACACGGTTCCAAGGGGACGCGTCGTCAGCGTCCAGTAAATCGAATCGGACGGCACCGGGATCAGCCGGTCGAGATCGTAGCGCACGGCGTCGGCGGCATTTCCGGCCGCCGTGGCAGGAATCGCGACCGCGGCCATCAGCGTGGCCGAACGGTCGATCGTGATCGCGACCCGCGCCGGCTCGAGCTCCGAGCGCACGGTAAATGCCCGAAGGAAGGCCGCGGCCTCGGAGATTCGCGATTCGGGCGGGCCTTCGAGCCGGTGGTGGCCGATTTCGACCACGCGCACGACGTTGACCCTTTTCCGCACGTGGGCGACCGCGAGCACGTCGCCGCGGATCGCGACGCCGAGGACGTCGGCGAAGTCCGCCTTGGCGATGCGCCGTATGAGGCCCCTCGTCTCCACTACCTGTTACTCAACCTTGTGAATTTTCGGTGCCCGCGGCGGCCGTTGCGGCACCTGAACGATCGGATTCATCGAAGATGGAATCATACCACCTGTTGAGCTTCAACCCGTCGCCGTCGCCGGACAGGTGCAGCTCGGCCCCGATGTGACTGAGCACCACTTGACCGGTTGCATCAAAAACCCGCGCTTCGATCGTCATCTCGACGGGTTTCGGCTCACCGGTCGCGCGCGACGTGACGCCGGCTGCGGCGAGCGTGTCCTTGAGCTGCTGGAGAGCAGCGTCGCCGCCCGAGCCGCGCCGGTTGACGGCGAATTCATTGGCCTCGTCGCTCTCGAGTCCCGTCAGCGCCCGGATGACTGCCGGCGGCATCGTCCGCGGATCGACCGCCTTCCTGTTGAATACCGAGAAGATCTCGCGAAGACCCGGAATGCCGTCGTGTCCGTAGAAGATCTCGCGCGTCACTCCGCGAACCAGCAGCAGCTCCTCGACCGTATCGAAGCTGGCGTTCTTGGCGGCATATGGCCGTTCGAGGCCTTCGTAGTACTCGCTCTCGGCGCCGTTCGGCTGATGCAGGTCGTCTTCGTCGCGCCAGTCGACGATCGAATCGGCGATGATCTCGGCCTCGCTCTCATCGATCTCCAGATGGTCGAAGATGAGGCGCAGCAGGGTCGCATCGGTCTTCGAGCTGTTCAGCGGAATGCGGCCGGCCTCGTCGAGGACGCGCACCTCGTACGCATTTCCGCGAAAGGTCGCCTTGACCCACTGCCCGTCGCCCTGCGAAAGCGACCGCACCTGGTCCGGATTGTCGATGTCGTTCTGGCTCTCGATCTGGTCTTCGGGCGCCTCGCGCCTCGCCTTGAGCGCGAGGATCACCTCGTTGATGCCGGCCAGCGCGACGAGGCGCCCGTGCGTGGACTCCTTGAAGTTGCGCGTCGAGGCCGCCTCGTCGTGCATCGCGCGAGCGAACTCCGCCGCAAGCACCGCGAGAGCGGCCAGCGTCCACAGGACCAGGATGAGCGCAACGCCGCGCTGGCGGCGTCCGGCCGCGCGGGTGCTATTTGACGTCGTCTTCGTCGTCCTCTTCCTCGTCCTCGTCGTCCTCGTCGTCGTCATCCTCGTCGTCGTCGTCTTCGTCCAGATCGTCTTCGTCGAGGTCGTCGAGGTCGTCGTCGTCTTCGTCGAGATCGTCGTCGTCCTCGTCGTCGTCATCATCCTCGTCGTCGTCGTCGTCTTCGTCGAGATCGTCTTCCTCGACGTCGTCTTCATCGCCTCCCGGCGACGCGAAGAACTGCTGCGACTGCCCCACCGTAATCGCCGGCATCGCCATGCCAGGCACTACCTCTTCCGAAAACTCGCTCGATCCCGTCATGATTTCCTCTCTTCGTCTTTATGCGGAAGCGCCGCATGCAGGCGTTCCGTTTCCACTACATCCTGATTGCCGGAGGACGCCGCCGCCTTCTATCCTCCGCCTCCCGAGCAACGAAACTCGCCATCTGCATCCGCGATCTGGTTGAACGTGCCGACCATCACCGCCACTTCGTGGTAGAAGTCAGGACCTCCGACGGCCGACGGCTTGACGTCGATGCGCACGGTCGCCGGCAGCTGGTCATCGTCGCTCGCGTCCCAGGTATCCAGCCACTCCTCGCTGTCACTCTCGCGCTGGTATGCGAACGTGAGCGACTCGACGTCGTAGAGAAGGATCGTCGAGATCGTGTCGTCCGGCAGGTCCTTGTCGAGTTTCTTGGTGCTCTGGTAGGCCGAAAACACCGGCCGTTCGCTCATGCGAAGCGTGCCGTCCTCGAGCCAGTAGCTGACGATCGCCATGCCGCTCGCGTCGGGCCGCTGCGGTGCGGTGGTGATGAACTCGAGGCGTTCGACGTCGCCGTAGAAGAACGGCTCCGTCGAGCGCGCGCCGTCCTCGTCGTCCTCGCCGTCATCGTCGCCGCCTGAGTCGTCGTCCTCGTCGGTCGTCGTCGGCGTGTTGTTGTGACCGCCGGGATTGTCCTCGAAGCCGAGCTCGTCGTCATCTTTCTGCTTCGGCAGGCACAGCGGCGCCGCGGAGGCGATCTGCCGCGAGAGCACTTCGTTCGCCATGCGGTAGCGCCGGGCCTGCTCGGTGATGCGCTCGCCGGAGCCTGCCGAACGCGCGCCGAGCACGAGCACCCCGTAGATGCCGAGACTGACGAGCGCGAACACCGCCATCGCGATGATCAGCTCGAGCAGCGTAAAGCCGCGCTGACCGCGGCCTGCGCCGATACCCGGCGGCCGCGCGCTCGCGCAGGCCTGCTCAGAAGTCGGCATCGCTCGATACCTCTCCGATGCGCGCCGTTTCGAGCAGGATCGTCTTCTCACCGAGCGGCGCCTGCCAGCGCACTTCGGCCTGGATCAGCCACAGGCCGAGCTCGCCGGTCGCCTTGTGCAGGTCGCTCTGGTCCTCCTTCTCGCCGACGAGCTCGCGCTCGATCGGTTGCGTGACCACTTTCCAGTTGAACTGGCCTTCGCTGCCGGTGCGCTCGTTGGCCTCGAGCACGTCGCGCCACAGCTCCTCGTCGATCAGCGCGTTGGCGAGCACGGTGGCCTTGCTTTGGTGATCGGCCTCGCCGGCCAGGTTCATGCTGCCGCCGAAAAGCTCGAGCGCTGCGACGATGCCGATGGCCATGATCGATGCGGCGATCATGACTTCGAGCAGCGTGAAGCCTTTCTGCAGTCTCACGAATTGTCCTCGATGCGAACGCGTCCGATGAGCGGATCCAGAACGAGAGTGTAGGACTGCCGGCGATCGGCGGGCGTGAACTCGATCTCGACGCTTCCGCCTACCGACGAACCGGTGGGATAAAAATTGAAGCGGATCTCGTCGTCGCCTTCTCCTTCGCTGCCGCCCTTGATCTCGCCGAACTCGGCGAAGTCGGGCAGCTCGACGCGTGTCTCGATGCCTTCGACGCCGAACGCGCCGTCGTCGGGCCACACGATCAGCGCGGTCGGTTTTCGCGTGCTGACCGCACGCGCGGAAGCCTGCCGCGCCGCCGAAATGAACGCACGCACGGACCTTCGCACCGCGGCCTGACGCGAGCCGGCCTGCATGGCCGGCATCGCCATCATCGCAATGATGCCGATGATGACGACGACGATGATGATCTCGAGCAGCGTGAATCCGCGCGAGCCGGACCCGCGCCGTCGCGCCGGCGAAGCTGCCGCCAGCGGTCGAAAAGCGCCGCCGGCGGCTGCATGCTTCGCGGAATCAGTCGAGGTTGCTGATGTCAGCGCCGTCACCGTCACCACCCGGCCTGCCGTCGGCGCCCATGCTGAGAATTTCGTAGTCGTGACCGCCCTGCGGGCCGCGATACTGGTATTCGTGGTTCCAGGGGTCCTTCGGCATCTTCTTCAGGTACGGCCCGTCCCACATTTCCATTCCGGATGGCGCGGTCAGCAGCGCGTTGAGCCCTTCCTGCTCGGACGGATAGCGACCGGTATCGAGCGCCATCGCATCGAGCGCCGTGGCGATGTTCGCGATCTGCAGCTTGGCGGTCTTGACGCGGGCCTTGGCGCCCTGCCGGAAGAAGTTCGGCGCAACGAGGGCCGCGAGCAGCCCGAGGATCACCATCACGACGAGCAGCTCGATCATCGTGAAGCCCGACTGCCGGCGCCGCCTGTCGTGGTCGTGTCTGTCGTCGTGTTGCTGGTGGTCGGTGTTTCGATTGGTCATGTGTTCTCCTGTGCCGGCCGGCGGCTGTCCCTTTCCGGCGTTTCCGAATGCCGGCGTGCGTGCGCGGACGGCGTTCACTTGATGGCCTCGTTGACGCTGAATACCGCCGAGACCATCGCCCAGACGATGAACCCTGTGACGGCGCCCATGACGACCAGCACGAGCGGGCTGATCAGCGCCATCGTGCGCGCGATCGCATGGCTGACTTCGCTGTCGTAGTGGTCGCTGACGACGATCAGCATGTCGTCGAGGCGCCCGGTTTCTTCGCCGACGCCGACCATCTGCAGCGCGAGCGGCGGGAATATTTTTGCTTTCTCGAGCGGGCCGGAAAGGCCTTTGCCTTCGCTGACCTCGCGCTGGACGACCGCGAGCGCGCGCGTGATGATGACGTTGGCGACGACGGCGCGCACGATCTCGAGGGCCTGGATCAGCGGAACGCCGCTTTTGAGCATCGTGCCGAGTGTGCGCGCGAAGCGCGCAACCTGAAGCTTGCGCACCAGATCGCCGACGACCGGCGCCGCGAGCTTGAAACGATCGAACCGCTCGCGTCCCGCCGGAGTCGCAAGCCAGCGGCGCACTCCGTACCAGATGCCCCCGATGACGAGCGCAATCACCCACCAGTAGCCGATCACGAAGTCGCTGATCCCCATCACGAAGCGCGTCGGCGCCGGCATCGCCGTGCCGAGATCCGCGAAGATGTCGGCAAACTTCGGGAGCACGAATGTCAGCATGATGATGATCGCGCCGCTCGCCGTGGTGGCGAGGATGATCGGATAGACCATCGCCGACTTGATCTCTTCGCGCGTCTTCTCGCTGCTCTCGAGGTACTCGGCGAGCCGCTCGAGGACGGTCTCGACGACGCCGCCGACTTCGCCGGCCCGAACCATGTTGACGTAAAGCGGAGGAAAGACGTCGGGGAACTCGCCGAGCGCCTGCGAGAGCGAACGGCCTTCCTGCACGCGCCCGAGAATCTCGCTGACCATGCGCTTGAGCGTCGCGTTCTCGGTCAGCGACGAAAGGCTACCGAGGCTGCGGTCGAGCGGCAGGCCGGCGTGCAGCAGTGTCGACAGCTCGCGTGTGAACAGCATCAGGTCGCGGCCGCGCACTTTCTGCGCGCGGCGCCACGGCAGCTCGAAATTGAGCGACAGTGCGCGGCGGGCCTTGGAGGCCGAGCCCTCGGATACCGACAGTGGCAGGTGGCCCTGGGCGCGCAGCATCGAGACCACGGCGGCCTCGCCGCTCGCTTCCATGCTGCCTTCGACCACCCGGCCGTCTCGGGTCGAAGCCCGGTATGCGTATGCCGTCATGCCTCTCCAGCGAACCCTTTCGACGCGCCCCGCGGCGCGCACCCGACATCCCCATCCATCTTCATCGTGCGCTTCATCGTGCTCCTGCACAGGAAGCGGGAATGGAACGCGGCATCATATACATCGACGGAATCGCTGGCCACGCGGCCCGCTCGCACGAACGCGTGCCGTCAGTGTCTGCCACAATCGGGTCACGGCGGGTCATGGACGATCGGCGATTCCGATTGCTTCAACCACTTGCCGCCAGCCGGCCCGAAAAGCGCCTTCCGCCCGATCCAGCGCGTGAAGACGGGACGCTTTGCGAGACGATACCGCAGGAGCAGCGCCGGCGAGCCGGCGTTCGAGCGCATGTGCCAGTCCAGCGGCGTCGCCGCGCGGCACGACTTCGTTGCCCTCGCCCTCCGGGCCGATCTGTTCGGGCAGGCCTCCGGCATCGCTGACGATGCACGGCACCCCCAGCGACCGGGCGATCGGTACGAGTCCGCTCTGTGACGCCGCGACATGGGCCAGCACGAGGACCTCGGCTCTGCTAAGGAATGACACGAGCTCCTGGTCTTCAAGATACCGGTCTACAATGCGAATCGTCGCATCCACATCGGCGATCTTCCGCACTTCGCGGCGTTCGCGGCCGGCGAGGTACGATTCGCCGGCGACGACGAGAACCGCATCGGCCGGGCGCCAGGCGGCTTTCCAGGCCTGCAGAAGAACAGCCGTTCCCTTGTACGACCGCGTGTGACCGGCGGCCGCGACGATGCGCCTCGACGGGGGAAGGTCGTCGAGCTCCGGCAGCCCGGCCTCATCCTCTGTTGTCTGTTTCATGTCCCCTGTCGTGCGCATCCGATCCGGCGCGGACCTCGCCGCCCGAGCTGCGACCGCGTCGAGAAGGCCTTCCGGGAGCAGACACGGCAGCGGGACCACTTCGAGGAGCTGACGGCGGTCCGAAGCGCTCGGGCCGGTCTTCCGGCCGAGGAGCGCCCGTGCGGCCTGCCGTTCCGACTCGCTGTGGAAAACGATCCGGCCGCATCGGCCAAGCACGGCGCGGGCAGCAACCGCCGAACCAGCGACCGGCTCATGCGGCAGCGCGTTGTGACAGATCGCAACCAGCCGTTGCCGATCGATGCCGGCCGTTGCCACGAAGAGCGCCGGCGCCACGACCGGATGCCACCACTGCAGCACGACGAGCGCGCGCGACGCCGCGAGCAGCCGCCTCAACTCGAACCAGCTGGCGGGGCGCAGCACGTCGAGCATCTCTTCGCACCACGGCGGCACGTGCGTGCCGGATCGCTGGCTGCGCCCGGGAAACAACAACGCGGGATAGAGCCGCCGGTATGAAACCGCCGCTGCCGAAAGCCCCTCGGCGTGGAGCGCTTCGACGAGGCGCGCCGTGTGCTGCGAAATTCCTCCCCGCAGCGGCGGCGCGGGCCCGACGATCACGACATCGGCAAGCGCGAGCGCGCTCACCTGTCGGGCCGTCCGTCACTGTGCTGCTGCTCGGAACTCTGCCTCTGCTCGCCGCTTTGCCGCTGCTCGACGGTGGCCGGCTGCCGGACGGCGGGCAACTGCTCGCGATCGACGGCGGCGAGCTCCGAGATCTTGTCGCGCGCCGCCTGGTCGAACGGATGATCGCGAATCCACACGCGAAGCGCGGTGCGTGCGGCTTCGATCGCATCGTGGGCGCCGCTCGAGCCGCGGCGGGCGATCGCGATCGCGATGTCAGCCCGCGCCAGCACCGGCCAGTTGCGATCGGCATCGTCCTTCTGCGCAAGTGCGAGTGATTTCTCCGCGAGCGACGGGAGATGAAGATCGCTCAACGCATACGCGATGATCGTCCACGAGTCGCCGTACAACGGATCGATGCTGGCGGCGCCGAGTGCTTTCCAGATCGCCGCGAGCGGATGTCCTGCGCGCCGGTCCGACCACGCCGCCGCGCCCACGGCCCACGCACTGTGCGAATCGGCGCGCACCGCGGCGCGAAACGCTGCGCGCGCCGCCTTGCGCGTGGCTTTCGCACCATCGGCGTCGCCGCTTGCGGCCAGGGCCTCGGCGCGACGGTCCTTGGCAAAGCCGAGATCGAGCCATGCTTCGGCGAGCGCCGGCTCGCGCACGGTCGCTTCCTCGAACAGCGGAATATCGGCGTCGCCGCCGCGGTCGCGAAGTGCGGTCGATGCCAGCGCGACCAGCGGCCGGCCGCTCGCCGGCAACGCAGCCGCAAGCGCGAGCAGATCGGTAGTGGGAACTTCCAGCTGCGGCGTTCGTGCGGTGCGCACCGACGGCCAGCCCGCTGCGCACGTCGAACGGTCTCCGAGCACGCGCACATCCGCCAGCGAAACCGGACTGCCGATCAGCGATCGCACGCGAACGGCGATGCTCGAGCGCTCGGTCGACGCGTCGACGCCGACTACGACCGGCACGCCGTGATGGGCGGCCGCTCGCACCACGCGATCGTCGACGGCGATCTCGAGGACGTCGCGGCGCTCGTGCGGAAGATGGGGAATGACGGCCACCGCCGAAAAGCGGCACGCAACCCCGGCGTCGAGTGTGATCATGACGTCGGCGGGAACGTCTTCCCACGGCGAAGGTCCTTCGAGCCAGATCGGAAGAGGCGCCGGCTGCACGAACCGCGGCGGCACGTCGTACGAAACGATCGCGCCGGGAGCGTCGGCGGCGCTTGCGAGAATGCCGGCGGGCTCGGGCATGACTTCGGGCGCCGTCAGTGCGAACGGGCGAAGCCACGGCAGCGACGACGCATCGCCTTCCGGCGGAGGCTGCGCGCGCGGCAGCGCGTTCTCGCGTCCGGGCTCGAGCTCCGCGACGAAATAGTCGCGCGTTTCGAGAACGATCGACCACGCACCGGTCAGGCCCGCACGCGCGCTCGCGGGCGTACGGCTCCACCACGTGCCGCTGCAACCCGGCGTGCCCGCAGCGCAGCGAACCTCGGAGTCCCGATCCGCGGCGCGCGCGGCGGAGAACGCTTCGGGACCGAAGCGCGCCATCCATGCGCGCTCGTTGCTGCTCGAAACGAGCGTGCGCGGCAGCACTGCCCAGCGCACGCCGTAGTGGTGTGCGATGCGATCGCGCTCGATCAGGCTGGTGGTCCTCGCAAAGAACGTCGCACGATCGCGAAGACGCTCGTACGCGCCGCGTTCGCCGGTCGAAAAAACCAGCGTGCCGCGTTCGGAGAACGCGACGACCGGCTTGCCCGAAATCGCAGGCACCAGCTCGGAAAAATTCGGCGGCGCGAGCACGGCGCTGCGGCCCGGCTGCGAGGCGAGAAACTCGTAAACGCGAAGCGCGGACGCGGTCGGCGCTCCCGGCGGCGGCGCGGGATGCTCGTGCATGTCGCGCCTGAGCCGGTCGCCGGCGGTGGCCGCGGCCACGATCACAACCGATGCGACGAACAGGCCCGCAGCGAGCGGCCGCTCGCGCCGGCGCGCGTCGACGACCAGGAAGACCGCCGCATAACCGAGTGCCGGCGCGACCGGCACCAGCCATCCGAGCCGGTAGAGCATCCACGGCACCCAGAGCTTTCCAGCCAGTGCGGCGAGGCCCGGTACGAACAGCAGAAGCGCCGGAACGACCGTCGTTGCCAGCAGCATGCGCGCCGAATCGTCGTAGCGACGCCGGCGCCACGCGATCACGAGCGCGACGACGACAAACAGCGAGACCGGCCCGAACGCCGCGCCGGGATGCACGATCCATCCCGGCCCGACGTCGCCGAGCAGACGGTTGAGCGAAAGGTGCGCGCGCACGACCGGGTTGTCGCGCGTCGCGAGCGAAATTCCCTGTTCCCCGAACGTCGAAGAGAGAATCAGCGCCTGGGCGAGCGGATAAAGCGCCGCCACCGCGAGTGCGACGGCAACGCCCGCATTGCGCCGCAGCCACGCCGGTGTCTCGACGCCGAGACGCGCGAGCACGGCAACGGCGCACACGAACATTGCCATCGTGTAGACGAGGCTGTGCACGGAGACCGTGGCGAGCGCGATGCATGCGACCGCAAGCGCGGCCGGCCGCCGGTCGGTCGGCTCTACGTCGTAGTCGTCTTCGCGCAGGCTCGAATCGAGAACGACGGCAATCAGCACCGGCGCCAGCACGAACGCGGCGACCAGCTTGTCCTGGTAGCCGCGCACGAACAGCGGCAGCGCATCCGTGCCCCAGATCCATGCGGCGGTCATCACGACGGTGGCCGTCGCGAGCTGGCGCGCACGCGCGCGGTGGCCGAACAGCGCACGCGCAAGCGCCGCCTGCGCCGACACCACCATCACACACGTGAATCCGGCGAGCGGACCGGCCTGGATCTTCCATGCGGGCTCGCCGGAAAGCGACGCGACGAGTGCCTGCAGCATCAGCCAGACGCTCCACAGGAAACGAGGATGCACCGCCGAAGCGTTGGTCTGCGGATCCGGCGACAGCGCCAACTGCGCGAAGTCGAAATGCCCGCCCGAAATCCAGCCGCTGACGAACGACAGATCCCACCAGTCGTCCACGTTCGCGCCGCTGTAGCGGAGCGTGGCCGGCAGCAGCACGGCGATCGCAAGCGCGAAGCATACGATCTCCGGCGTCGATGCGTCTTCGTCCCGGAGCAGGCTTTCGGGATCGCGCGCCGTGCGCCGGATGGCCGCGACGAGCAGCACGGCGAGTCCCGCGCCCGCGGCAATCGTCGCCGCAGCGACCGGCGCTCCGCTGACGTAAACCGGAAGCAGCACGAGCGACAGCAACGCGAGCGACAGGGCCGCTTCGACCGCGAGCACCCCGGTTCCCCACGGCCCGCGCGCGACCTGGAAGACGCGATGAAGAATCGCCCCGGGCAGCCACGCGAGCACCACGAGCAGCACAATGGCGATCGCCTGCATCAAGGCCGCTTCTCAGTTCAGATAGCCGAGGTCGCGCAGTCGCTGCATGACCTCGGCCTCTTCTTCGGCGGAGTATTCCTGGAGAGGACCGCGGCCGGCATCGCTTCCGCCGGCGCCGCGACGGATCGGGCGCGTGCGGACGAGCTCCGGGTCGAGGATGGACGTCAGCACCTGGCCGTCCATGTCGTCCGGAATCTCCTGGTCCAGCAGATAAAGAATCGTAGGCGCCAGATCGATGATCGAAGCGCCGGGGAACGGCGCCGGCACGGACGCGGCGTCCGGCCTTCGCACGTTCGGCCCCGCGGCAACCAGCAGTCCGTTGTCACGATGCATGCCGGAGTAGCGATAGGTTTCGTCCCAGATCCGCGATGAGCCGAAATCGGAAAGACCGTAGAAGATGTCGCCGTCGTCCTCGGGCAGCAGGATCAGATCGGGAGCTTCCTCGATGCGCGGGCCGTGCCAGATCTCTTCACGCCGGATGGCACGTGAGATCAGCGGCCGCCCGAGCTCGGGATCGCGCCATGCGAGAAGCTTCTCCGCGATCTCGTCGCGCGTGCGCTCGTAGTCGGCCGGCGCAACGCTGCCGTGCGGCTCCCTTCCCTGCATGTTGAGAAACAGCGATCCGTAGTGGCGGCCGAACGAGTACGCGCGGCTCCGGCTCCAGTCGACGTTGTGGAACGACAGGAACATGCGCTTGAGCACCGAATCGAACGAGTAGACGTTCTTGTACTCGGCATGCTTGGCGACGCCGAGGCGGTCGACGATGCGATGGACGTTGCGAAGGCTGAGGCCGTGGCGGAGCGCGAACGCCTTCATGCGCGTGGCCGGATCCTGGTCGAGCTGAAGATAGCCGAGCTCGAGCAGCAGGTTGTTCAGCACCACGAAGCGCGACGCACGTCCCATGCCGTGGTCGCTCATCATCAGCACGGTCACGTCGTCGCCGGCTTTTGCGATCACGCGCGCGATGTCGGCGTCGAGGCGCTCGAACCACCGCAGCACCTGCGCTTCGAGCGCGGCGCGGCCCGCAACGTCCCTGCCCTTGTGCCACGGGTGCTGGGGGTCCAATGCATGCCAGAGCTGGTGCAGGATGCGGTCCACGTCGAAGTAGACCGTCATGAAGAAATCCCAGTCGTCGCGCTCCATCAGGTAGAGGTTCGTGCGCGTCAGCAGCTCGAGCAGCTCGTCGCACGCGTCGAAGAACGCCTTGCGACCGCGCTCCGAGTACGTCTCCGACGGATAGATCCGGTAGTCGCCGACTTTGCTTTCGATCTCGGCGGCGAGCGTCGGCGGCCACGTGTAGTCCTTCGCGAAGTACGGCGTCATCCAGCCGCTGATGAACGTGCCTTCGACGGGCTCGACGGGATACGAGATCGGCACGTTGACGACACCGACCTTGAGGCCGGCATCCGAGAGCAGCCTCCACAGCGTGCGCCCGCTGCGCATGCTCGCGTTGACCGGCGGGAATACGTAGCTGCCGGCGCGGCGGTAGAGAAAGTCGTAGACGCCGGTGCGGCCGGGATTCATGCCGGTCGAGAACGACGTCCACGCCGGTCCGGACGTCGGCGGCATGGTCGAGTGCATGATGCCGCCTACGCCGCGCCGGAGCAGTCCGGCGAGCGTCGGCAGCCGCCCTTCCGATGCCCATTTCGAGAGCAGCGGAAACGGAGCGCCGTCGAGCCCGATGACGAGAACGCGATTTCGCTTTGCCATGTCGTGGAGAACCCGCGCGATGCGCGGAGCGGACCTTACCAGCGCCAGCCGTTGGCGCGAAATCGTGCACGCAGCTTTTCGATTTCCGGTTTCATCTGTTCGACCACGTCCATTCGGGATGTGGCGATGTTCTCGTTTTCGGACGGATCGGCCGTGAGGTCGTAGAGCTCGACGCGTTCGGGCTCGCTCGAACGCTCGCCTTTCGGCGTGCGCGGATCGGTCGGTGCGCCGGCCGGCGTCACGATGGCCTTGAGCTTCGACGTGCGCAGCGCGATCGGATGATTCGGGCGCGGACCGACAGCGTAGCATCCGGCGCCGCGCAGCTCGCCGGCGTGGGAAGACGCCGGGTGCGCCGCAAAGCCGAGCTCGGACGCAAGCGAGCGGCCGTCGAGATCCTCGCCGGCCGCAGCGCCCGCAAGGTCGAGCAGCGTCGGCACGATGTCGACGCTGCACGCTTCGTCCGCGACGCGTTTCGGCGCCGCGCCACCGGGCCGCGCCGCTCCGCCCGGCCATGCGATGACGAGCGGAACGCGCACCGTGGGGTCGTACGCGAACCATCCGTGCTGGAGCAGCTCGTCGTGCTCGACGAGGCTCTCGCCGTGATCGGCGGTCACGACCACGATCGTCTCGCCGGACGCATCGCTCGCCGCGAGCGCCGCGAGGATCCAGCCGAGCTGCGTATCGGTGTAACGGATCTCGCCGTCGTAGCGGCGCACGTAGTCCGACAGCGTCTTCGCGCCTTCGAGCTTCTGGTACGCCGGAATCACGCCGAGCCCGAAGTTGCTGTCGGAGACCGCAAACTCACCGTCGCGCGCGGGCGGCGCATCCTTGTAGTCGAAATCCCTGCTCCACCACGGCGACGCCGAATTGTACGGGCCATGCGGATCCATCATGTGCACCCACGCGAACCACGGCGACGCCGGCGGCGTGCGCAGGAAGCCTGCGACGGTTGCAGCCAGACGATCGTCGCTGCTCGGATACGCGAGCGCTGCGCCCGGGATCGCTCCCGGAATCATCTCGACCGAATCGAAGCCCTGGCCGAAACCATGATCCGGATCGACGATCCAGTTGGCGACGAACGCGCGCGTCGCGTAGCCGGCTTCCTTGAGCCGTTCGGCAAGCGTGATGCTTTCGTCGCCGAGATGCGCACGGTTGAACACGACGTTGTGGCGGTCCTGGTAGACGCCGGTCAGCAACGTCGCGACGGCCGGCGCGGTTTCGGGTGCGCTCGAGATCGCGTGCTCGAAAACGACGCCCGCGGCCGCGAGCCGGTCGATCGACGGCGTCGGCGACGGCACCACGCGATAACCGTACACGCCAAGATGATCGGCGCGCAGCGTATCGATCGAGATCAGCAGGATGTTCGGATGTTCGATCGTCTGCGTCTGCGAGCCTCCGTTGCAGCCGCTGGCAGTCAGCGAGAAGGCCGCCGCCAGAAGCGCGACGAGTGACGGCAAGCGGACCTTGGACGCGTCGCTGCGACCGGCGCGGAGTCGCTGCAGAACCGTCCGGGATGCGGCGGCAAATGATCGTGACGTCGCGCTCCATGCGCGCTGCCAGACCCAGCGCACGCCTCGCCGGGCGAGCTCGCGCACCGGCAGGCCGGCAACGTAGGCTTCGAGCAGGTCGACGCTGGTTTCCGGATGCGACAGCAGGCCGAGACGGATCAGTCGTGCGCCGTCGCGATCGCGCGCGGCGTGCGGCGCCGCGCACCATTCGATCAGCGGACGGGCGGTGCGCGAGTATCCGCGTTCCGTTTCGACCCAATCGCGCCCACGACGTGCTGCCTGCTGCAGTAGCTCCGGCTCATGCGCGAGACGAACAATCTCGGTTGCGAGGTCGGATGCATCGCCAGGCTTGCACGAAAACGCGATCCCGCGGCGCGCGAGATCGGCAGTCGTCTCGCTGAGCGCCGTGGTGACCAGCGGCAAGCCGTGGGCAAGCCACTCGACGACACGATTTTCGGCCCCGAGCGTGCGCTCGTACATCGGACGCTCGATGTGCAGCGCGAGATCGCACGCCGCATACACTCCGGCGAGATCCGCACGATCGATCCAGCCGAGGATGCGCACGCGCGACGCGGCCTCTTCTTCCACGCGCCCGGTGCGGTTCGCTGCGGGCGGATTCGCAGGGCCGAGGGCGCCCAGGCCGGCGGCAAGCGCCGCATGGCTGGCTTCGTCGTGACCCGGAATCGCACCGCCGGTGACGACCACGCGAAGCCGCGGCTCGATCGCGAACGCCTGCGCGATGCCCGACGCGATCGTTTCGACGTCGCACCACGTGTTGACGCCGCCCGAGAGCAGCAGCACGAAGTCTTCGTCGTCGAACGCGAGATCGCGCCGCGCCGCCCGGCGATCGGCGCGCACCGGCGGCGGCTCGGCGGCGCACGGAATCGTCGCCACCAGCTCTTCGCCGGCCGTGCGCAGCGACAGGCGTCCGGCGAGCCCGAGCTGGCCGATCAGCGCGAACGCCTGCGCACCGGAGACGGCCGAGAAGCGGTCGGCCGATTCGAGCACCGGCCCGAGCAGCGTCCAGAAATGCACGATCGACCAGTCGCTTCCGGTTCGCGCGGCCTTCGCCTGGGCCTCGGCCATGATGTCGCCGAAGACGTCCGCCCACAGCGGCGCTTCGAGCCGCAGGCGCGCGGCAAGCGCCGCGGCGTAGACCGTCACACCGACGACGCCGTCCGGTGCGAACGCTTCGATGCGACGCCGCATCGCCGGCTGCAGCAGGTCCTGCTCGCGGACGAGCTCGACGTCGATCGGCTGCGCACCGGGAGCGTAGACCGTCTGCCGCTTTCCGGCGTGGTCGGTTTCGCGCGGGTCGTGCCCGGCAAGCACCGCGAGCAGAAGCACGTCGTGGCCTTCGCGGGCGAGCGCAGCCGCGAAATGCTGGCTGCGAAGCCCCGGCCCGGCATGAAAGCGCGATTCGAGGAAGCCGGGCGTGCCGACTCCGATCACGAGGATTCGACTCAAGCCCCGGTCCTCATCACCGCAGGAGCCGATGCGGTCCGCCGCGCCAATGCACCTTCGCGCATCCGCTCGAGAACCAGCGACGGAATCGACGCGTACGCGCGGACAGCCGGAGCAGCCTCGCTCCACCGGCGCAGGCCGGCAAGCCACGACAGCTCGGCGACGACCCATCGCAGGCTCGCGCGTCCTGTCAGCAGATGGCGCACGACGAAGCGCATGCGGCTTCTGTGATAGCGCGCAAGAAAGATCGGTGAACCCGCGCCGCAGGTCGAAGCCTCCAGATGGCGGGCTTCGCTCGCCGCGACGTAAACGACGCGCAGGCCGGCGCGCCTCGCCGCCGCGCAGAAGTCCACTTCCTCGAAATACGCGGGCGCGTAGCCCTCGTCGAACGGGCCGAAGCGGCGCCACGTCCGGCTGCGCAGCGCGAACAGCGCACCGCACACGTAGTCGACGTCGCGATCCTCGCGCCATCGGGCTGCATCGCGCGATCCGCGTCCGAGATGCGTCGTCAGGCCGTTGGCTTCGATGCGCGCACCGGCGTGCTGCAGCGTCCTGCCGTCGCTGTCGAACAGCGTCGCGCCGGCCACCGCGATACCCGGGTCGTCGAGCGCGCAGACCAGCGGCGAGAGCCATCCCGGCGAAACGATGCAGTCCTGATTGACGAGCACCAGGATGTCGGGCGCGTGATCGCCTGCAAGCGCAGCATCGGCGCCGCGATTGACGGCGGCGGCAAACCCGAGATTGCGCTCGAGGCGGACGAGCCGGATCCGACCTCCCGATGCGCTTTCGATGCGCTGCGCGACATCGGCACTTCCATCGCTGCTGCCGTCGTCGACGACGACGATGCCGCAGTCGATCTCCGTGGAAGATTTCCCGGTGGCGGAGTCCGGCGCGGCGTTGACGAGCGCATCGAGGCAGCGCTCGAGCAGCGACTGGTCCGCGGACACCGCATTGTAGACGGGCACGATCACGGCGACCCGCCGAAGTGAAGGAGCGCTGCTGTCGAAACCGGAGTCTTCGCCGGTTGCGGCGCAGGCTCTCACGCGGCGGCCGCCTCGCCGGGCCGAACGACTGCCGCCGAGCGATCAACCGGCGCGCTCGCAGATCCCACGACACCGGCGGCAACCTGCGCCGTGAACGCGCTCGTCCAGACGGCCAGTCCGGCAAGCAGAAGCGGCGACAGCGCAAGCGTCCACGCGAGCGGCGCCGGCCCTTCGCGAAACTGCCACAGCGCGATGCGGATCGTTCGCGCGGGAAACAGAAGCGGCGCGAGAAGCGCGCTCTTTGCGAGCGCCGAGCCCGGCATGGGCCGCATCCTGCGCGCGATTGCTGCCGTTCGTCCGAGACGCCACTGATGGCGAAGCATCGCAAGGACGCCGCGCGGATGATCGTGCACGGCGGCAACGTCCGATGTTCGCCGCACGACGCCGCCGCCATCGCGCAGAGCCTGCGTGAAGACCAGGTCTTCGCCCGGCCACAGGTCGGGAAATCCGCCGGCGCTGTCGAACGCGTGCGTCCGGCACAGCATCACGGTCGACGGAGGCAGCCACGCGAACGGCGCGGTCCGCATCGACGCGGCTTCCTTGAATTCGAGGATGTGACGCGCACGCGCGACCAGGCCGCGGGTGCCGACGATGCGCGGAGTCACGGCTGCGGCGGCGCTTCGCTCGAGCTCCGACGCAAGCCTTGCGGCGCCGCCCGCCTCGAGACGGCAGTCGGCGTCGACGAACAGCAGCAGCGGCGTGACGCCGTGCTCGATATCCCTCTTGATATCCCTCTTGATATCCTGCTCGATGCGCCGCTCGCGATCCTGTGCAACGTCTTGCTCGACGTCGTGCGCAGCATGCCCGTAACTGCGCCGAACGGCCTCGCGCCCGTCGTTGCGTGCCGCGCCGGCGCTGCGCACCGCATCCGAAAGCACGAGCCCGACGCGCGCGTCGCGACGCGCCCACTCGCGCACCACCGCGCACGTCGGATCGTCCGACGACGTCACGACCAGCACGCGCTCGACGAAATCGGCGTTGCCGAGCCGCAGCGATTCGAGCGTCTGGCGGATCGTCCGCTCGGCGCGTCGGGCGGGAATGACGGCAACGCAAGGCACGGTCGGCGTCCTGCCCGGCCGCTTCAGTACTGGTCCTGGGTAACGCGCAGAACTTCGCCGACGGTGGTCATGCCTTCGGCGACCTTCCAGAAACCGTCCATGCGCAGCGTGCGCATGCCGCGCGACACCGCATCCGCCTTGATGCGATCGGCGGTCGCGCGCGAGACGATCAGGTTGCGGATCTGGTCGTCGCAGACGAGCAGCTCGTAGATGCCGCCGCGACCGAGATAGCCGGTGCCGGCACATTCGCTGCAGCCTTCCGACTCGTAGATGACGACCGTGCCCGCTCCTTTCGGCCCGAGCTCCTTCAGGAACTCCGGAGACGCGTCGATCGCGCGGCGGCACTTCGAGCACACGCGGCGCACGAGACGCTGCGCCATCACGCCGATCAGCGACGACGCGAGCAGGTAGTCTTCGACGCCCATGTCGAGAAGGCGCGAAATCGCGCCGGCCGCGTCGTTGGTGTGCAGCGTCGAGAACACGAGGTGTCCGGTCAGCGCGGCCTGGATCGCGATTTCCGCCGTTTCGGCGTCGCGGATTTCGCCGACCATGATGACGTCCGGATCCTGTCGCACGATCGAGCGGAGACCGGCCGCGAACGACAAACCGATCTGCGCCTTGACGTGGATCTGGTTGACGCCGCGCAACTGGTACTCGACCGGATCCTCGATCGTGATGATCTTGAGCTCGGGCGAATTGATCTTGTCGAGCGCGCCGTAAAGCGTCGTGGTTTTGCCGGAGCCGGTCGGCCCGGTGACCAGGATCAGGCCGTGCGGCTGCGAGATCATGTGCGAGAAGTTCTCGAGGATGTCGGTCGGCATGCCGAGCCGTCCGAGGTCGACGACGACGCTCGAGCGATCGAGGATTCGAAGCACCACGCTCTCGCCGTAAAGCGTCGGCAGGCTCGAGACGCGAAGATCGATCTCGCGGCCGACCAGGCGAAGCTTGATGCGTCCGTCCTGCGGAAGCCTGCGCTCGGCAATGTTGAGCTTGGCCATCAGCTTGATGCGCGAGATGATCGCGGCCGTAAGATTCCTCGGCGGCGGATCCTGGTCGTGCAGCACGCCGTCGATGCGGAAGCGCACGCGCAGCTCGTTCTCGAACGGCTCGACGTGGATGTCCGACGCACGCTGCTCGACCGCGCGCGACAGCGTCTGGTTGACGAGGCGGATGACGGGCGCTTCGCTCGCCATGTCGCGCAGGTGCTCGACGTCGGCTTCGTCGTCGGCAAGGATCTCGATGCCGCTTTCGTTGTCTCCCTCGCCGCCGGTTTCGCCTTCGCCGTAGATCGTTTCGAAGCGCTCGAGAAGATCGCGCGGGCGCACGAGCACCGGATCGACCACGAGGCCGGTCACCTGCTCGAGCACCTCGATGGTCGCGGTATCGCCGGGATCGGCCATCGCGAGCCGGAGCGTGCCGTCGACGATCGAGATCGGAAGGATGCGGAGCGAGCGCATGTAGTCGACCGACACGTGCTCGAGGGCCGGCGGCTCGTCGGGCACTTCGGACGCGCGCGCCATCGGCACGCCGTGGTAGCTCGCGAGGATGGGCAGCAGGTCGTCTTCGGACAGGAAGCCGAGGTCGACGAGCATGCGCTCGACGCGCTCGCCCTTCTCGGCGGAGAACCGCCTGACCTTGCGAAGGTCGTCGCCGGAGACCTTCCCGGAGCTCAGCAGCGCCTCGTCGAGGCCGCTCGAGATGAAGCCGCCGTTGCCGTTCCCGTTGGATGCGTCCGTGGTGGTAGCCATCTGCGGCCTAGCCTGCCCGGTTGGAGCGCTCGTCTCAACCCGGGACGTCACCGCGGCTGCAGTCGCGGTCGGTCTTCCGGGTCAACGCCGCGCGGCGTCGTCGTCGCCTCGTGCCTCTGACTCGCATTCGGCCAGGCGCGCCAGGATCTGTTCGCGCATCGCAAGGATGCCGCGACCGATGAAGACGCCCTCTGCGCCGCGACCGAACGACGCGCCCGGCTCGAAGCCGGTGATTTCGACGCGGCCGCAGACGAGCTGGAACAGATATCCGGGCGCTCCGGCCTCGCTTCGCAGGAATCCCTTGCCGCGAAGGACCACGCGCGGAAGTGCACCGAGCGCGCGCTCGAGCGCCGGGCGGTCGACGGCAGCGGCGGTGCGCCACGACAGCGACTCGAAGCCTTCGTCTTCGAGATGATGCCCATCGCCTGCGGCATTGGCGGCCTCATGCTGCGCTTCGGCCGATGCGGCAGCGTCATGCTGCGAATGGACCGATGCGGCGCGGCGTTGCTGCGCAAGCTCCGGTTCGGCAGCGTCCGGCCGGACGGACGCGCGCGCCGCGCTGGTCGCGAGCAGCAGCGCGGAGCCGGAAAACCCGCGGCCCCCGGACGACTCGAGCACCATCGCCCTCGGGTTGGAGCGCTCCAGCCGCTTGCGAAGCCGGCGCAGCTTTGCCGGGCCCGCAAGGTCGCACTTGGAGATCACGATGAAATCCGCTGCTGCGATCTGGCGGCGCGCGGTCGCGCTGACGCGCCACGCGACGGTCCATGCGGTCGCGTCGACCACCGTAGTCACCGAGTCCACGCCGAGCCCGCAGCGCCGCAGCCGTTCGAGCGTCGGCCACGGATCGGCGACTCCGGTCGTCTCGAGCACGACGAGGCGCGGGTCCACGCGGCGGACCAGCTCCTCGACCGCCATGTCGAAGCGATACTCGTCGATGCTGCAGCACACGCAGCCCGAAGACAGCTCGACGATGTTTTCGATGAACTCGAAGCCGGTCAGCACGCGCCCGTCGATGCCGATCTCGCCGAGCTCGTTGACGATGACCGCGATCCGATCGCGCGCGGGATCGCGTTCGAGAAGGCCGCGAAGCAGCGTGGTCTTGCCGCTGCCGAGAAAGCCGGTGACGACGCAGGCCGCGGTGCGCCGGCGAGTCATCGCAACTTCCGCGTGCGCCGGCGCGTCATCTGGATGTTCCGCACCGCTGGCGCGTCGCTGGCAACGTCCGCTTCAGGTTGCGCGGCCGTAGCGGTCGTCGAGGCGGACGATGTCGTCGGTCTCCGGCGTCGATGCCTCGAGCAGCTCGACGTCGCCGGTGGCTTCGAAGCGGTGCCGGAGCCCCGTGCGCACGTGAAATACCATCCCCGGACCGTATTCCTCGACGCGCGGCGGCGAGTCGTCTTCCGACCAGTGCAGGAGCAGCGTGCCCGACAGCACGTAGATCGTCTCCTCCTTCTGGCGGTGAAACTGGTAGCTCAGCGCGTGTCCTGCATTGATGTGCAGGATCTTGCCCGTGTAGCGCCCGGTGTGCGCCCAGATGATCTCGTAGCCCCATGGCTTCTCGACCCGCTCTGCCCGCGTCGCGGGGCTCTTTGCGCCAGAGGATGACATCGTTCGCTCCGGCCGGTTCAGACTCGCCGCGCACCAGTTGACGCAAGCGCAGAAGCGACCGCGGCCGCCGGACAATTCGGGTCCGACGGCAGGTCGACCGACGCACGCAGCACCGCGAGCGCATCGATCGCGGTGATCTTGCTGTCGCCTGTGAAGTCGCAGACCGACAGGTCGCACTCCTCGAGATCGGTCGCCGCGCGCAGTACGCCGAGCGCGTCCGTTGCCGTAAGCTCGCCGTCGCCGGTGAAGTCGCCGCACAGCGGGCTCTCGAGCGTCGTCGTCGTGGTGCCGCTGACGAGCGTCGTGGTCGTCACGACGGCGATCGTCGTGGTGGTCGCCGCTTCGAGGGTCGTCGTCGTCTCGGGCGCAACGGTCGTCGTGGTCGCACCGGCGAGGGTCGTCGTCGTGGCACCTTCCACCGTCGTCGTCGTCGCGGGGGCAAGCGTCGTCGTCGTGGCCGGCTCGAGCGTCGTCGTTGTCGCACCCGGAATGGTCGTCGTGGTCGTCGCCTCGAGCGTCGTCGTCGTGGTCGTCGGCACGCAGCCCTCGCCTTCGCTCGCGCCGCTCACGCAGACACCGGCCACGCACTGGTCGCCGACCGTGCACGAATTGCCGTCGCTGCACGCGCTCTGGTCAGGATCGGAGGCCGAGCAGGCCGCGGCCTGCTCGTTGCAGGTTTCCGTACAGTCGGAGTCGTCGTCGGGACCGTCGCACGGGTCGCCGGGATGCACGCTGCAGCTGCCGCCCGCGCAGCTGTCGCTGCCGTTGCAGAACACGCCGTCGTCGCACGGCGCCGTGTTGTCGAGATGGTCGCACTCGTTGGTGATGTCGTTGCACGCGTCGGTCGTGCAGCCGTTCTCGTCGGCGCAGTTGCGCAGCGTTCCGGTGCAGACGCCGCCGCTGCACGCGTCGTTCTCGGTGCAGAACAGGCCGTCATCGCACTCGCCGGTGGTCGGCGCGTGATCGCACGCGTTACTGCCTTCGTTGCAGGAGTCGATCGTGCACTGGTTGGTGTCGTCGCAGTTGCGCAGCGGTCCCGGCACGCACGCACCAGCCGCACACGCGTCGGGGAACGTGCAGAATTCGCCGTCGTCGCACGCCGCGGTGTTGTTGACGTTGCTGCAGAGGCCGGTCGGCTCCGAGCACGAGTCGGTCGTGCAGATGTTGCCGTCGCCGCAGTCCTTCGGCGCTCCGGTGCACTCGCCGCCGGAACAGACGTCGCCCGTGGTGCAACCGAGGCCGTCGCTGCAAGGCGCGGTGTTGTTCTGGTGCTCGCACGCGTCGGTCGTGTCGTTGCAGGTGTCGTCGGTGCACGCGTTGCCGTCGCCGCAGTTGCGGGCAGGCCCCGGAACGCACGATCCGCCGCTGCAGGTATCACCGTCGGTGCAGAAGAAGCCGTCGTCGCACGGGTCGTTGCTGTTGACGTTGCTGCAGGTATCGAGCCCTTCGTCGCACGAATCGATCGTGCACGGATTGCCATCGTCGCAGCTCACGCCCGACGGCACGCAGACTCCGGCCGTGCAGGTGTCGCCGGTCGTGCAGAACAGGCCGTCCGAGCACGGGCCGCCGATGTTCGTGAACGCGCAGTCGCCGGTGGTCTCGTCGCACGAGTCGTCGGTGCACGGGTTGCCGTCGATGCAGAATTTTGCCGGCCCGCCCTCGCAGACGCCGTTGTGGCACGTGTCGTCGGTCGTGCACAGCGAGCCGTCGAAGCACGGGCCCTGGTTGTTGGTCGCGCTGTGCGAGCATTCGTTGGTGTCTTCGTCGCAGGCGTCCTTGGTACAGTCGTTGTCGTCGTTGCACGACGACGGAGGTCCCGACGTGCAGACGCCGCCCGTGCACGTGTCGCCGGTCGTGCAGAAGAAATCGTCTTCGCACGAGGTTCCGTCCGGGGCAGTCTGGTGCGTGCAGCTGTTGGTCTCTTCGTTGCACGAGTCGATCGTGCAGCCTTCGCCGTCATCGCATCCGCTCGCCGCGCCGCCGACGCACGCGCCGCCGCTGCACGCGTCTCCGGCCGTGCAGAAGAGCCCGTCCTCGCACGGGTCCGTATTGTTCGCGAAAACGCAGTCGCCGGTGTCCGGATCGCACGAATCGTCGGTGCATGCGTTCGTATCGGCGCACACGCGAGACTCGCCCGAGGTGCAGAATCCGTTCGAGCAGGTGTCGCCGACCGTGCATGCGGAGCCGTCGTTACAGGAGGCGCCGTCGGCCGCCTTGTCATGCTTGCAGGTGTTGTTGTTCTCGCTGCACGAATCGGCCGTGCACGAGTTGTCATCCGAGCACGGGTTCGCCTGGCCGCCTCCGCACTCGCCGCCGGTGCAGGTTTCGCCAACCGTGCAGAACAGGCCGTCATTGCAGGTCGTGCCGTTGGGGGCGGCGGCGTCCGCCGGGCAGGCGGCCACCGCGGCCGGCGCCTGCGTGCCGCACGTCTCGGCCGGATCGCAGACCGCATCCGTGCTCGTGCGACAGACCGTGGACTCGCTTGCCAGCTCGCACTTGGCCGTGCAGCACGGTCCGGACTCGCACTGTTCGTCTCCGTCGAGGATGCCGTTCGGCGCGCCGTTGCAGAGCGACGGTGCGGCGCCGGCGCGGCCGGCCGCGGCGAGGATCAGCAGCCCAGAGACCAGAAACGTACGAAATCGATGGTTGTTCACATGCCCTCCTCGAACCCGACGGCTACGGCGCGCCGTCTCCCCGGACGTCCTTCGTGTCGCGGTGCCGGTGCGAAAACTCAACTCGAGTCGCCGCCCTGACGCGTCTGACCGTTCCCTCTGGACCAAGCTCTGGCAAGCCGGGAGGAACGGCTCGAGCACGGCGATCACCGGAGCCCAAACGCAGCGGGAGCCGCCGGGTGCTCGCAAAAGCACCGGGCGGCTCCCGCCGGCTTCGATCTCGGCCTGACGACTACGGAATGGTGGTCGTCGTCGAGTCGTCTTCCGGGCAGCTCGGGTTCGACGGCAGATCGACCGCCGCACGCAGCACCGCCAGCGCGTCGAGCGCGGTGATGTGGCCGTCGCCGCTGAAGTCGCAGACCGTCAGGCTGCACTCGTGGAGGCCGACGGCCGACTGCAGCACGCCGAGTGCGTCGCTGGCGGTCAGCACGCAGTCATCGTCGAAGAAGTTGCCGCAGACCAGGCACTCTTCGGTCGTCGTCGTCACGCCGCAGCCCGGGATCGCCACGTTCGAGCACGCGTCGCCGGCTTCGTTGCATGTGTCGGTCGTGCAGGCGTCCGAATCGTCACACGAGCGCGCCGTGCCGGTGCACGAGCCGCCCGAGCACGCATCGCTGGTCGTGCAGAACAGCCCGTCGTCGCACGGCAGCGTGTTGGCGAGGTTCTCACAGGCGTTGCTGGTCTCGTTGCATGCATCGGTCGTGCACGGGTTCGCGTCGCCGCAGTCGCGCGCCGGACCTGCCACGCATGCACCGTTGCTGCAGACATCACCGTTGGTGCAGAACAGGCCGTCGTCGCACGGCGCGGTGTTGTTCACGCTGCTGCACGAATCGGTCTCTTCGGCGCAGGTATCGGTGGTGCAGGCATTGGCATCGTCGCAGGTCGTCGCCGGACCGCCGACGCAGACACCGCCCGCACACGCGTCGCCCTTCGTACAGAACAATCCGTCGTCGCACGGCACCGTGTTGTTAAGGTTGTCGCAGACGTCTGTGGCTTCGTTGCACGTATCGGTGGTGCACAGGTTGGTGTCGGCGCAGTCGCGCGCGGTGCCGTTGCAGGCACCGTTCGCGCACGTGTCGTTCACCGTGCAGAACAGCGAGTCGTCGCACGCGATCGTGTTGTTCACGTTGTCGCAGACGTCGGTGGTCTCGTTGCACGAATCGTTCGTGCAGACGTTGTTGTCGCCGCAGTCCCTGGCGGGTCCGCCCACGCAGGCTCCGGCCGCGCAGGTGTCGGCGGTCGTGCAGAACAGGCCGTCGTCGCACGGATCGGTGTTGTTCACGTTGCTGCAGGTATCCGCCGCTTCGTCGCAGGAGTCGGTGGTGCAGACGTTGCTGTCATTGCAGGTCGGGGTCGATACCGAGCAGGTTCCGTTGCCGCAGGTATCTCCGGTCGTGCAGAACTGACCGTCGTCGCACGGCAGGGTGTTGTTGGCGTTGTCGCACTGATCGGTGATCTCGTTGCAGCTGTCGGTGGTGCACAGGTTCGCGTCGTCGCAAGGCCTCGCATCGCCGATGCACTGGCCCACACGGCACGAATCGTTGATCGTGCAGAACGAACCGTCCTCGCACGGCTCGTTGTTGTTCATCGGCGTGTGCTTGCACTCGTCGAGGCCGATGTTGCACGAGTCCTGCGTGCACTGGATCTCGTCGTCGCACGGGTTGATCGCCCCACCGACGCACTTGCCGTCCTGGCAGCTGTCCTGGATCGAGCAGAGGAATCCGTCGTCGCAGGGGAGGTTGTTCTCGACCGGCGTGGCCGAGCAACTGTCGGTTTCTTCGTCGCAGGAGTCGGTGGTGCAGAGGTTGCCGTCGTCGCAGTTCGGTGCGGTTCCGCCTACGCAGACGCCGCCGCCGCAGCGGTCGCCGGTCGTGCAGAAGAAGCCGTCGTTGCACGGGATGGTGTTCGGCTCGAACACGCAGCCGCCCGACGCGGCGTCGCACGAGTCGTTGGTGCACAGGTTGTCGTCGTTGCAGACCGTGGCGGTGCCGCCGACGCAGACGCCGTTGCTGCAGGTGTCGTCGGCGGTGCAGGCCGATCCGTCCTCGCACGACGCGCCGTTGGCTGCCTTGGTGTGCCTGCAGCTGTCGCTCGACTCCATGCAGGAGTCGGCCGTGCAGTCGTTCTGGTCGTCGCAGTCGGTGGCGCCGCCGCCGGTGCAGACGCCGGCTGCGCAGGTGTCATTCGCGGTGCAGAACTGGCCGTCGTCGCAGGAGGTTCCGTCCGCCGCCGCGCCGTGCGTGCAGCTGTCGGTGTTCTCGTCGCACGAATCGGTCGTGCAGGCATCGCCATCGTCGCAGGTCGTCGCGCCGCCGCCGGTGCAGACGCCGCCTGCGCAGACGTCGTCCGACGTGCAGAAGTTGCCGTCGTCGCAGGAAGCCGTGTTGTTGGTGGACGCGCATGCGCCGGTCTCTTCGCTGCACGCATCGTCGGTGCAGGCGTTGCCGTCGTCGCAGACGACGGCGGTGCCGGTGCACTCGCCGGCCGAGCACGCGTCGTCGGTTGTGCACGCGAGACCGTCGTCGCAGGACGTGCCGTCGGCCGCCGCATCGTGCGAGCAGCTGTTCTTCTTCTCGTCGCACGAGTCGCTGGTGCACGAATCGTCGTCGTCGCAGGGACTGCCGCTTCCGACGCAGGCGCCCGCAGCACACGCATCGGTGGCCGTGCAGAACGAGCCGTCGTCGCAGGACGTGCCTTCGTCCGCAAACGTGTCCGCCGGACAGGCGGCGTCGAGCGCGGCAGTCTGCTCACCGCAGGTTTCGGCCGGATCGCAGACCGCATCGGTGCTCGCGCGGCACACGGTGTCGGCGGTCTTCAGCTCGCACTTGCTGGTGCAGCACGGACCGGTCTCGCACTGCTCGTCGCCGTCGAGAATTCCATTCGCAGGGCCGTTGCAAAGCGAGGGGGCCGCGTGCGCGGGCATCGCGCCGACAGCCTGGGTGAGCACAAACAATCCGCCGACCAGAAATGACTTCCATCCAAAGGTTTTCACGTTCCCTCCAATGCAGAGACCGACGCTCCGCCGGTAATGATCCGAGCTCAAATGACCTGATTGCGTTCGATAGCCTTTTTGTGAGGGAGATCCCACCCGGCGGGACCCACCCATACGCGTGCCTCCGTGAACCGGCGCACCCCCGTCGCCACGAACCAGGCGCGACGATACAACAGAGGGTGACGCACTGCCATATGGTGGGGGTACAAAGTCTGCACACTTTCGCCCGTTTACGCAGCGATCGAGTCAGCGATGCACGACGTGCGGCGCGGGCCTGGCCAACGATGTGATCCCGCCGCAGCGAGTTGTCTCGGAATAAGGAAGGTCACGGTAAAGCGCGTTCGAAGCACCACGGTGCTTCGAACGCGCTTCTACCCAATGTCGCCTGCCCGGCCGTCTCGCCGGTGTCCCGTTCGAGGCGCCGGCACTCCAGCGCTCTCGCGTAAGTGGCCGGTTGCCCGACGACCGATTCGGCGCCTACGGCATCTCCGATGTGGTTGTCGTCACTATCGGCACCGTCGTCGTCGCGGCCTGATCGGCGCCGGCTTCCGGACAGTTCGGATCGGTCGGCAGGCTGACGGCAGTCCTCAGGATGCCGAGAGCGTCGCCGGCCGTGATCGTCCCGTTGCCGTTGAAGTCGCATGCGCACGGCAGGCACTCGCCGATTCCGACCGACACGTTGAGCGTGATCAGTGCGTCGCCGGCCTTCACCTTGAGGTCGCCGGTAACGTCGCCGCAGAGGCAGTCGGCAATCGTCGTCGTCGTAACGCAACCCGGCAGAGGCTCCGCCGGAGGCGTACCTTCGCAGACACCTGCCGAACACGAGTCCGACGCAGTACATTCGTCGCCGTCATCGCAGGCTGCACCGTTCGGATCCGCTGCATTGCACGTGTCGCTGCCTTCGTTGCACGACTCGCTGCAGTTGCTGTCGCCGTCCGCTCCCGGGCACGGGTCGCCCGCGTGATTGCTGCAGCTTCCGCCGCTGCAGGTGTCGGCGCCGTTGCAGAACGTGCCGTCGTTGCAGGTCGTGCCGTTGTCGGCAGACACGTCAGCCGGACATTCGGCCGACGCACCGTTGCACGTCTCTTCCTTGTCGCATGCGCCGGCGGCCGGACGACATGTCGTAGCGGGCGATGCCAGCACATCGGCCGGACAGTCGAGCGAGGTTCCGTCGCAGGATTCCGACGAATCGCAGATGCCGGCTCCGGCCCGGCAAACGCCGGTGCGCTTCGAATCCGACGGGCACGTCGCGGCCGATCCGCTGCAGGTCTCGGCCGAGTCGCACACGCCGGCCGATCCGCGGCACGTCGTCTCCGCGCCGCGGAACGCATCGTCAGGACACGCGCCGGAGCTTCCGTCGCAGCTTTCCGGAGCGTCGCAGACGCCCGACGATCCGCGGCACGTGGTGCCCGCACCTTCGACGACGTCGGCGGGACAGTCGATTCCCGATCCGGTGCAGACTTCGGTGTGATCGCACACGCTCACCGCGATGCGACAGACTGTCTCGGCCTGCCTGTGCTCGTCGGCGCCGCAATCGTTGGACGCGCCGTCGCACGTTTCGGCCAGATCGCATCCGCCCGCTGCCGCGCGGCAGACCGACGTGCTCTTGGCATCGGCCGGACAGCTCGCCGATGCGCCCGAGCACGTCTCCTCGAGATCGCATGCGCCTGCCGAGCTGCGGCAGACGGTCGTGGACTGTGCGAACGTGTCGGCGGGACAAGCGCTCGCGACGCCGTCGCAAGCCTCGGCCGTATCGCAGATGCCGATCGCTCCGCGGCATGTTGCGGTGCTCTTCGCGTCGGCCGGACACGAAGCCGATGCTCCGCTGCAGTGCTCCGCCACATCGCAGATACCGGCAGAGCCGCGACAGGTCGTCGCCGACGACGCGAAGCCGTCGGTCGGACACGTGTTGGACGTTCCGTCGCACGATTCCGCCGTGTCGCACGAGCCGGCCGCCGTGCGGCAGACCGAGCTGCTCTTGGCGTCGGCCGGACAGGTGCCCGTCGAACCGGTGCAGGTTTCCGCGAGATCGCACGGCCCTGCCGATCCGCGGCAGACCGTCGACGAAGAGCTGACGACGTCGGCAGGACAGGTGCCGGAGGTTCCGCTGCACGTCTCGGCGGCGTCACAGACACTCGCCGATCCGCGGCAGACGACCGTCGAGCTTGCGAAGTTGTCGCCCGGACAGGTGCCGGACGTACCGGTGCAGCTCTCGGCAACGTCGCACACCGAGCCGCTCGATGCGCGGCACGGGACCTGCGACGACGCGAACTGGTTGGCCGGACATGCTGCGCTGTTGCCGTCACATGTTTCGGCGATGTCGCAGACCGAACCCGACGACGAACGGCACACCGTCGACGTCGGACTCTTGAGATCAGCCGGACACACGTTGCTCGCTCCGGTGCAGTTCTCCGCAGGATCGCAGATGCCGCCCGATGCGCGGCACACCGTCGACGACGGCGCGACGACATCCGCCGGACACGCGCTGGTGCCGCCGGTGCAAAGCTCGGCCGCGTCACAGATCGAACCGGACGACGCACGGCACACCGTGGAAGTCGGCGCCAGGCCGTCGGCCGGACAGGTGCTGCTCGCTCCCGTGCAGCGCTCGGCGGCATCGCAGACGCCAGCCGATCCGCGGCACACGACCGACGACGATGCGAACGCGTCGGCAGGGCATGTCGCCGACGCACCGCTGCAGTTCTCCGCGACATCGCAGATCGAGCCGTTCGACGCGCGGCACGTCACCGTCGATGCGGCGAATCCGTCGGCCGGACACGTCGCCGAAGCTCCGGTGCAATTCTCGGCCACGTCGCATACCGAGCCGCTCGACGCGCGGCACTGGACCGTCGACGACGCGAACTGGTTGGCCGGACACGCGGCCGTGCTGCCGTCGCAGGTTTCTGCCGCATCGCAGATGCTCGTAGCCGAGCGGCACACCGTCGACGTCGGGCTCTTCGAGTCGGCCGGACAGACGTTGCTTGCGCCGGTGCAGTTTTCGGCGGGATCGCAGGCGCCGCCCGATGCGCGGCAGACCGTCGACGACGGTGCGACCACATCCGCCGGGCACGCGGCGGTGCCGCCGGTGCAGAGCTCGGCGGCATCGCAGATCGAACCGGACGACGGGCGGCACACCGTCGACGTCGGTGCGAGGCCGTCGGCCGGACACGTGGCACTCGCGCCGGTGCAGCTCTCTGCCGCATCGCACACGCCCGCCGATCCGCGGCATACCACCGTGGACGCCGCGAATCCGTCGGCCGGACACGTCGCCGAACCTCCGGTGCAGTTCTCGGCGACGTCGCACAGCGAACCGCTTGATGCGCGGCACTCGACCGACGACGGTGCGAACAGGTTCGCCGGGCAAGCCGCAGTGCTGCCGTCACAGGTTTCGGCCGCGTCGCAGATGGTCGTGGCCGCGCGGCACACGGTCGACGTCGGGCTCTTCTGGTCGGCCGGGCACGTGTTGCTGGCGCCGGTGCAGGTTTCCGCCGGATCGCAGCTTCCGCCCGATGCGCGGCAGACCGTCGACGACGACGCGAATCCGTCGGCCGGGCAATCGGATGTTCCGCCCGTGCACAGCTCGGCAGCGTCGCAGATCGAGCCGCCGGACGGACGGCAGACCGTGGATGTCGGTGCAAGGCCGTCGGCAGGACAGGTGCTGCTCGCGCCCGTGCAGCGCTCGGCGGCATCGCAGATGCCCGCCGATCCGCGACACACCACGGACGACGATGCGAAGCCGTCCGTCGGGCACGTCGCTGAAGCTCCGGTGCAGTTCTCGGCCACGTCGCAAAGTGAACCGCTCGAAGCGCGGCACTGAACCGTCGAGGACGCGAACTGGTTGGTCGGGCACGTCGCCGTGCTGCCGTCGCAGGTTTCTGCGACGTCGCAGATCGAACCGGACGACGTGCGGCACACCGTCGACGTCGGGCTCTTCAGGTCAGCCGGACACACGCTGCTCGCGCCGGTGCAGTTCTCGGCAGGATCGCAGATGCCGCCCGATGCGCGGCAGACCGTCGATGACGGGGCGACCACATCCTCCGGACAGTCGGCGGTGCCGCCGGTGCAGAGCTCGGCGGCGTCGCAGATCGCGCCGCCGGAAGGACGGCAGACCGTGGCCGTCGGCGCCAGGCTGTCGGCCGGACAGGTTGCACTCGCTCCCGTGCAGTTCTCCGCCGCATCGCAGACGCCCGCCGATCCGCGGCACACGACTGTGGAGGATGCGAAACCGTCGGCCGGACACGACCCCGTAGACCCCGTGCAGGTTTCGGCCACGTCGCAGAGCGAACCGCTCGATGCGCGACACGGCACCGTCGAGGCCGCGAATCCATCCGCGGGGCACGTCGCCGAAGCTCCCGTGCAGTTCTCGGCGACGTCGCAGACCGAGCCGCTGGCCGCGCGGCACTGTACGGTCGACGCCGCGAACTGGTTGGTCGGACATGTCGCCGTGCTGCCGTCGCAGGTTTCGGCGACGTCGCAGATCGAACCCGAGGACGAACGGCACACCGTCGAGTTCGGACTCTTGAGGTCGGCCGGACACGTGTTGCTCGCGCCGGTGCAGTTCTCCGCAGGATCGCAGATGCCCGCCGATGCGCGGCAGATCGTCGACGACGATGCGAACCCGTCCGCCGGACACGCGGCGGTGCCGCTGGTGCACAGCTCGGCGGCGTCGCAGATCGAGCCGCCCGACGGACGGCAGACCGTGGATGTCGGCGCCAGGCCGTCGGCCGGACACGTTCCACTCGCTCCCGTGCAGTTCTCTGCCGCGTCACAGACGCCCGCTGATCCGCGGCAGACGACCGACGATGAGGCGAATCCGTCGGCGGGGCATGTCGCCGAACCGCCGGTGCAGTTCTCGGCGACGTCGCAGACCGAGCCGCTGGACGCGCGGCACTGGACCGTCGACGACGCGAACTGGTTGGCCGGGCATGCGCCCGTGCTGCCGTCACAGGTTTCGGCCGTGTCGCAGATCGTCGTGGCAGAGCGGCACACGGTCGACGTCGGGCTCTTCGAGTCGGCCGGACACGTGTTGCTGGCGCCGGTGCAGTTCTCCGCAGGATCACAGATACCGCTCGACGCGCGGCACACCGTTGACGACGGTGCGACGACGTCGGCCGGACACGCGGCAGTGCCGCCGGTGCACAACTCGGCGGCGTCGCAGATCGCGCCGCCCGACGGACGGCACACCGTGGACGTCGGCGCGAGGCTGTCGCCCGGACATGTTGCGCTCGCGCCCGTGCAGTTCTCCGCCGCATCGCAGACGCCGGCCGATCCGCGGCAGACAACGGACGACGACGCGAAACCGTCTGCCGGGCAAGTCGACGAAGCTCCGGTGCAGTTCTCGGCGACGTCGCATAGCGAGCCGTTCGAAGCGCGGCACTGGACCGTCGACGCTGCGAACTGGTTGGTCGGGCACGCCGCGGTGCTGCCGTCACAGGTTTCGGCGACGTCGCAGATCGAACCCGACGACGAACGGCACACCGTCGAGTTCGGGCTCTTCGAGTCGGCCGGACACGCGTTGCTCGCGCCGGTGCACGTCTCCGCCGGATCGCAGATGCCGCCGGATGCGCGACAGACCGTCGACGAGGATGCGAAACCATCGGCCGGACACGCCGCGGTGCCGCTCGTGCACTGTTCGGCGGCGTCGCAGATCGATCCGCCAGACGGACGGCAGACCGTCGCCGTCGGTGCCAGCGAGTCGGCAGGACATGTTCCACTGGCTCCGGTGCAGTTCTCGGCCGCATCACAGATGCCGGCCGATCCGCGGCACACGACCGTAGACGCCGCGAATCCGTCGGCCGGACACGTTCCGGAAGCTCCGGTGCAGTTCTCGGCGACGTCGCAGACCGAGCCGCTCGAAGCGCGGCACTGGACTGTCGAGGACGCGAATCCGTCCGCCGGACACGTCGCCGAGCCTCCGGTGCAGTTCTCGGCTACGTCACAGATCGAGCCGTTCGAAGCGCGGCACTGGACCGTCGATGCCGCGAACTGGTTGGTCGGACAGGTCGCATTGCTGCCGTCACAGGTTTCGGCGACGTCGCAGATCGAACCCGACGACGAACGGCACACTGTCGAGTTCGGGCTCTTCAGGTCAGCCGGACAGGTACTGCTGCCACCCGTGCAGTTCTCCGCAGGATCGCAGACGCCGCCCGACGAGCGGCAGACCGTCGACGACGATGCGAACCCGTCTGCCGGACACGCCGCGGTGCCGCTCGTGCACTGCTCGGCGACGTCGCAGATCGAACCGGACGACGGACGGCAGACCGTCGCCGTCGGTGCGAGAGAGTCGGCAGGACAGGTTCCGCTCGCTCCCGTACAGTTTTCGGCGGCATCGCAGATGCCTGCCGAACCGCGGCACACGACCGTCGAGGATGCGAAGCCGTCGGCCGGACACGTCGACGAAGCTCCGGTGCAGTTCTCGGCTACGTCGCAGAGCGAGCCGCTCGACGCGCGGCACTGGACGGTCGAGGACGCGAATCCGTCGGCCGGACACGTCGCCGAGCCTCCGGTGCAGTTCTCGGCCACGTCGCAGATCGAGCCGTTCGACGCGCGGCACTGGACCGTCGAGGCCGCGAACTGGTTGGTCGGACACGTCGCATTGCTGCCATCACAGGTTTCGGCGACGTCGCAGATCGAACCGGACGACGCACGGCACACCGTCGAGTTCGGGCTCTTCGAGTCGGCCGGACACACGTTGCTCGCGCCGGTGCACGTCTCCGCCGGATCGCAGATGCCGCCCGATGTGCGGCAGATGGTCGACGAGGATGCGAACCCGTCCGCCGGACATGCGGCGGTGCCGCTCGTACACTGTTCGGCGACGTCGCAGATCGCACCGGACGACGGACGACAGACGGTGGACGTCGGTGCCAGCGAGTCCGCAGGACATGCTCCGCTCGCCCCTGTGCAGTTTTCGGCGGCATCGCAGATGCCCTGCGAGCCGCGGCAGACCGTCGCCGTCGTAAGGACGCCGTCGGCGGGACACGTCGCCGACGCTCCCGTGCAGTTCTCGGTGACGTCGCAGCTGCCGGCCGACGCGCGGCACAGCGTCGACGACGGCGCGAATGTATTCGCCGGGCACGTTGCGTTGGTTCCGTTGCAGCGTTCGTCGGCGTCGCAGACGCTGGTCGCGCTGCGGCAGACCGTCGTGCTCGGCTGGAAACCGTTGGCCGGGCAGACCGTGCTCGATCCGGTGCATTTCTCGGCCGCATCGCAGAGCGACGTCGCGCTGCGGCACGTCGTCGTCGATGGTGCGAAACCGGTGCTTCCACTGGCCGGACACGTGGTCGAGGTTCCGTTGCAGGTTTCGGGGACGTCGCAGAGCGCCGTTGCCGTCCGACAAGTCGCGCCCGCGTTGCCGGCGCTGCACGTGCCGCTCACCGTGTCGCAGATGTCGAGCGTGCACGCGTTCTGGTCGTTGCAGTCGGAGTTGCTGAGGCACCCGCAATTGATCTGAGCTCCCTCACCGCAGGCAGCGACGCACTGGCCGTTCGTGCAATCGGCGTTCGTGCTGCAGCTCGAGTTGTCGTCGGTGCAGCGCGAGACCGTCTGACCCCCGGTATCACCGAGCGACGTCGAATCGAGTGTCACAAAGACACTGGTTTTCGCGAGGCACTTGACCTTGACCAGCGCGATGTCCCCGTCGGTGAACGGATCGACCGGAGCCAGGCTGTCGACGATCGCGAAGCGGCACGTGTTCGGATCGACCGAGCAGCCGCCGTTGGTTGCAGCCGAGCCCGACGTGCAGCTGCTTCCATAGTCGAGGCAGTCGAACGCGCCCGAGCCGTTCAGCGTCGCGGCCGCACCAGCAACGTCGAACCCGCCCGACTCCAGATTGATCGTCAAAGTGCACTCGGACCCGACCGGACACGCACGGCTCTGCAGCACGATGCGTGGCGCATCCGGACAGGAGCTCACTCCTGCAGATGCGATCGAGGAGCTCGCGAAGACAGCCAGCGCAGCGGCCAGGGCAATCCGGAACGGCTTGATGGATTTCATTTCGTGTTCTCCTCCGCGGGAACCACTTCTTGCGCCTGATCCTGACCGTGCAGGGACAGACCTTCGGTCGAACCGTATTCGGTCGACCCTACCTTTACGCTGCCACCGTGGTGGCGAATTCTGAGGACCGGCCCCTTGCCGATGCTCTCGTCGGGCAATCCGGGCGTCACGACGACACCGGCATGCCCATCGGTAACGATCTGATGAATCTGGAAGCCGCGCTTGACGAGCCGGCGGCTCAGTCGCACGTGCTCGGCGCCGGCACCGGTATCGAGCGTGACGTGCAGACCGGCAACCGCACCGGCCTCGTCTCCCTTCAAGCGGACAACCGAGCGGTCGGCATCTTCGGTCGCTGCGAGCTCGCGCACCGCGACGAACGCGGCGACGTCCTGGGCCGACGACGGCCCTGCCCCCGCGCACGTATCCGGTGAGAACGTCCCGACGAGGCGCCGCACCGCGCAGATCGCGTCGGCGACGTCGGTTCCGTTCTGGCAGTTGCAGTCGCCGCCGCACGTGCAGTCGAACAGCGGATTGGCGTCGCCGACCACGCAGTGCACGACCGCAATCGGATCGCCGGCATCGATGCCCGGCGTGGTGTTCGCGTCGCCCGGCTCGCACGCGGCGCACGAGTAGTCGGCGCATTCTTCGACCGGGCAGACGAGCACCGGATCGCCATCGGCGGAGGCCAGCGTGGTATCGCCGAGGCACAGCGTGCCGCTTCCCGCTTCCGAACAGAGCACGCTGACGCGCGCGATTTCGCCGTTCGAGAAGTTGGTCGGCGGCGGAGTCACGTCGGCGACCAGCAGCGCGCATGTCTCATCGATCGCGCAGGTTCCATTGGATGCCGCGGTGCCGACCGTGCAGCTGGTGCCGCACGTCGAAGCCGGATCGCCGACGAGCGAGGTATCGACGTCTCCGACCGACAGACCGTTCGTTGCGAGGCCTACCGACACCGTGCAGCTGCGTCCGACGAAACAGCTCTGCGTGGCCGGCAGCGTGAGCTGCGCGCACGCATCGCACGAAGCGGTTCCTTCGACGCACGCCGTGCCGGTGAGGCACGGATCGCCTGCATGCAGGCTGCACGAGCCTCCCGAGCAGGTGTCCGCGCCGGTGCAGAAGAGGCCGTCGGTGCACGGATCCGAATTCGGGTTGTGGGTGCAGATGCCGGCGCCGTCACAGACGTCGGTGGTGCAGACTTCCGAGTCGTCGGTGCACGAGGTGCCCTCGTCTTCGACTGAATCGGCCGGACAGCCGGCAGCGGTTCCGGTGCAGGTCTCCGTCGGGTCGCAGGCGCTGTCGATCGATGGACGGCAGACGATGGTCGTATCGAGGAACGCATCGGCCGGACACGTCGCGGAAGCGCCGGTGCAGCTCTCGGCCGCATCGCAGATTCCGCCGGACGCGCGGCAGACGGTTTCGGTCGAGACGAACGCGTCTGTCGGGCATGCCGCATCGCTTCCGTTGCAGCTCTCGGAGATGTCGCACACGCCGGCCGTGCTGCGGCATTCGGTCGTCGACGGCTCGAGCACGTCGGACGGACACGCCGCCTCCGACCCGGTGCAGCTCTCCGGCGTATCGCAGACGCCGGCCGATACGCGGCACGCCTGCGAGGACGCAACGAATCCGTCGCTCGGACATCCGGCAGACGTGCCGTTACAGCTCTCGCTCGCATCGCAGACGCCGGCCGGGTCGCGGCAGACGCTGGTCGATGCGACGAACGCGTCGCTCGGGCAATCGTACGCCGAGCCGTCGCAGTGCTCGTCGAGATCACAGACGCCGGCGCCCGCGCGGCAGACGACGGTCGTCTGCTCTACGGTATCGGCCGGGCATGCCGCCGACGTGCCGTCGCAGCTCTCGATCACGTCGCAGATTCCGCCCGAGGCGCGGCAGGCTGTGTCGGTCGTTGCGAAGGCATCGGCCGGACATGCGTTCGATTCGCCGGTGCAGCTTTCCGCGATGTCGCAGATTCCCGCGGCTCCGCGGCAGACAGTCGTCGACAGTGCGAGCGAATCGGCCGGACATGCCGCGCCGCTTCCGCTGCAGCTCTCGGCAATATCGCACACACCGTCCGCACTGCGGCAGACGGTCGCGGACGACTGGAATGCATCGGTCGGACACGCTGCGCCCGAGCCGGTGCAGCTCTCGGCCGTATCGCAGACATCCGCGGCGGCGCGGCACGTCGTCGAGGACGCGACGAAAACGTCTGCCGGACAAGCGGCAGTCGAGCCAGTGCAGCTCTCGCTAGAGTCGCAGACACCGGCGGCCGCGCGGCATTCGCTCGTCGACGCGACGAACGCGTCGGTCGGGCAGTCGTGGGTCGAGCCGTCGCAGCTCTCGTCGAGATCGCAGACGCCGGCGCCCGGACGGCAAGCGAACGTCGTCGGGCGCACCGCATCGACCGGGCATGCCGCAGAGCTGCCGTCACAATTCTCGATTGCATCGCAGACGCCGCCGGATCCGCGGCAGACCGTGTCCGTCGACGTGAATGCGTCGCCCGGACACGCGGCGCCGGTTCCGCTGCAACTCTCGGCGATGTCGCATACGCCGGCTGCACCGCGACAGACCGTCGCCGTAGACGCGAAGTCATTCGACGGACATGCGAAGGATTCTCCATCGCACGATTCGGCGACGTCGCAGATCGACGCTGCCACGCGGCAGGTGACTCCGGACGGAACGACGGCGTCGGCCGGACAGCTGTCCGATGTTCCGTCGCAGGTTTCGACCGCATCGCAGCCGGCGGCCGACGGACGGCACACGCCCGTGCTCTTGGAGTCCGACGGACATTCGACCGCGATACCGGTGCAGGTCTCACGCGTGTCGCAGACGCCGGCGGCACTGCGACAGACGGTCGTCGTCGGTTCGAGCAGATCGGCGGGACATGCCGCCCCGGAGCCGGTGCAGGTCTCCGCGGCGTCGCAGACGTCGATCGCATCGCGGCAGGTCGTCGACGACGAGACGAACGCGTTGGCCGGGCAAGCGGCGGTCGATCCCGTGCAGCTCTCGGTCGCGTCGCAGACGCCCGTCGACTCGCGGCATACGCTCGCCGAAGCCACGAAAGCATTGGCCGGACAGTTGTTCGTGGACCCGTCGCAATTCTCGCCGGTGTCGCAGACTCCGGCGCTCGCGCGGCAGACGACCGTCGTGTCGCGAACAACATCGGCCGGACATGCCGTGTCACTGCCGGTGCAGCGCTCGAGCGCGTCGCAGATCCCGCCAGCCGGGCGACAGACCGTCGCCGACGTGCGCAGCAGATCGCTCGGGCAGGCGACGGCGCCGCCCGTGCAGTTCTCGGCTGCATCGCAGACATCGACCGCGCTGCGACACACCGTTGCGGACGAACGGAATCCATCGGTCGGGCACGCCGCGGTCGAGCCCGTGCAGCTCTCGACGGCGTCGCAGACGTCCGCGGCTGCGCGACAGGTCGTCGACGTCGATGCGAACGTGTTTGCCGGGCACGCCGCCGCGGTTCCGGTGCACACTTCGGCCGGGTCGCAGACGCCGGCAGACGCACGGCATCCGGTTGTCGTCCCTGCGAACGCATTGGCCGGACATGCCGCGTTCGAACCGTCGCAGTTCTCGGCCACGTCGCAGACGCCCGCGACGCCGCGGCAGAGCGTCGACGTATCGCGCACCGTATCGGCCGGACAGAGCGACGAAGTGCCGGTGCAGTTCTCGGCCACGTCACACACCCCGGCTGCGAGCCGGCACGCCGTCGTCGATGCCGAGAATACGTCGCCGGGACACGACGGCGCCGTGCCGGTGCAGCGTTCGTCCGCGTCGCAGACGCTGACCGCAATGCGGCAGACCTTGTTGCCGTTCGTGAACGAGTCGGCCGGACACGCCGTCGATGCGCCGCTGCAGGTCTCTTCGTTGTCGCATGGCGACACGACCGCACGGCACACCGTGGTGTTCGGCTGCAGCGAGTCGCCAGGACAGACCGACGAAGTGCCGGTGCATCTTTCGGCTGCGTCGCACACGTCGACGGCGTTGCGGCAGATTGTCGTCGATGCCGAGAACGTGTTGGCCGGACATGCAGCACCGGTGCCGCTGCACGTTTCGGTTGCGTCGCACGTGCTGACGGAAAGGCGGCAGTTCGTGCTGGTCGAAGCGAATGCATCGGCCGGGCATGCGGCCGCCGAACCGCTGCATGTCTCGATCACGTCGCAGATGCCTGCCGAGGATCGGCACGTCACCGAGGTCGACCGGAACGAATCGGTCGGACACGAAGCCGCGGTGCCGGTGCAGTTCTCCGCCGTATCGCAGACGCCGGCTACCGAGCGGCAAGTCGTGGACGACGACCGGAACGAATCCGCCGGACACGCGATCGCCGTTCCGGTGCAGTTTTCCGCGACGTCACAGACGTCCGCCGCGGAGCGGCAGGTCGTCGACGTCGGAGCCATCGTATCGGCCGGGCACGCTGCCGCGCTGCCCGAGCAAACCTCGTCTCTGTCGCAGACGTCGACCGAGATGCGGCATGTGGTCGACGAGCCCTGGAACAGATCGGTCGGACACGCCGCGGCGCTGCCGCTGCAGCTCTCCGCCGTGTCGCAGACGCCGGCTGAGGTGCGGCACACCGTATCCGTCGACGTGAAGCTGTCGGCCGGACACACGGCATCGGTGCCGTTGCACTGCTCGGACGTATCGCACACGCCGGCCGTGCTTCGGCAGACCGTCGATGACGAAGCGAATCCGTCCGCAGGACACGCGAATGCCGTGCCGTCGCACGATTCGGCGACATCGCAGATCGCGATTGCCGAACGGCAGATCGTACCCGTCGTGGCTGCACCGTCCGCCGGGCAGCTGTTGGACGATCCGTCGCAGCTTTCGACCGCATCGCAGCTGTCGGTGGCGGAGCGGCAGACAGAAGTTCTCTTGGTGTCGGTCGGACACGCGGCCGCGGAGCCGGTGCAACTCTCTGCAGAGTCACAAACGCCGGCGGCGTCGCGGCACGTGGTCGAAGAGTCGAGGAACGCATCGGTCGGACAGGCGGCCGATGCGCCGGTGCAGCTCTCGACCGTATCGCAGACGCCGTTCGATGAGCGGCAGACCGTGCCGGACGGCTCGAACGTGTCGCCCGGACATACCGCGTCGGTGCCGCTGCATTGTTCGGCCGCGTCGCAGATGCCGGTGGCGCTGCGGCAGATCGTCGATGCGGCCGCAAAATCATCGGCCGGACAAGAGAAGGCGATGCCGTCGCACATTTCGGCAACGTCGCAGACCCCGGTCGCCGACCGGCACGTCGTTCCGGATGCGGAAGCGGCGTTGGCCGGACAGCTGTCGGATGTTCCGTCGCAGGTCTCGAGCGCATCGCAGCTGTCGGTCGACGCGCGGCACACCGCCGTGCGTTTCGAATCCGCGGGACAGGTCGAGGCCGAGCCGCTGCAGGTCTCGACGGCATCGCAGATCCCGGCCGCGCCGCGGCACGTCGTCGACGAATCGAGGAATGCGTCGGTCGGACAATTCGCCGACGCGCCGGTGCATGCTTCGGCCGTATCGCAGACTCCGGCAGCGTCGCGACACGTGGTCCCCGATGTGACGAACGAATCGGCCGGACACGCCTTCGCGGCGCCGTCGCAGGTCTCCGCGGCGTCGCAGACGCCGGCTGCGCTGCGACAGACGGTTGTCGAATCGGCGATCGCATCGGCGGGACACGCGTCGGTTGTTCCGTCGCAGCTCTCGGCAACGTCGCATCCGCCGGCGGCGTCGCGGCACACGGCCGAGCTCTTGGCATCGGTCGGACAAGCGGCCGCCGTGCCCGAGCAGGCCTCGGCAAGATCGCAGACTCCGGCGCCGTCGCGGCATACGACGAGGATCGTCGCGAACGCATCGGTCGGACATGCGGCCGATGATCCCGTGCAGTTTTCCGTCACGTCGCACACGTCGGCGGCCTGGCGGCACGGCGTTGCCGATGCGATGAAAGCGTCGGTCGGGCAGGCATTCGCCGATCCGTCGCAGATTTCCTCGGTATCGCAGACGCCGGCCGACGCGCGGCAAAGGCTGGTCTTCTTTGTATCGGACGGACACGACGTGGCCGTGCCGTCGCAGACTTCGGCTTCGTCGCAGATGCCGCCCGCTCCGCGGCACGTGGTGCCGACCGTCGAGACGACGTCGGCCGGACAGCTGTCGGAGGATCCGTCGCACGTCTCGACCGCATCGCAGCCGTCGGTTGCCGTGCGGCACACGGATGTGCTCTTCGAATCGGCCGGACAGGCTGCAGCGGTTCCGCTGCATGTTTCGACGCTGTCGCAGATGCCGGCCGAGTCGCGGCACGTCGTCGACGAATCGAGGAATGTGTCCGCGGGACACGCGGCCGAGGCGCCCGTGCAGGCTTCCGCGGTATCGCAGACTCCCGCGGAATCGCGGCATCCGGTGCCCGACGCAACGAAAGCATCGGCCGGGCAATCGGTGGACGCGCCGTCGCACGTCTCCGCGACGTCGCAACTGCCGGCCTCGATGCGGCACGTCGTACCCGAGCCCGCGATCTGATCGGCCGGGCATTCGTCGGACGCACCGTCGCAGATTTCCGCCACATCGCAGCCGCCGACCGCATTGCGGCACAGCGACGTGCTCTTCGTATCCGCCGGACAGCTTCCCGAACCGTTGCAGGTCTCGGCGCTGTCGCAGATTCCCACCGAGCTCCGGCAGAGCGTCGACGTCGATGCGAAGGCGTTGGCCGGACAGGCCGCGCCCGAACCGGTGCACGATTCGGCCACGTCGCAGATCGAAGCGGCGCCGCGGCAGGTGGTACCTGCCGTGACGAATCCATTGGCGGGACAAGCCGCGGAGGTTCCAGTGCACGATTCGGCAGCGTCGCAGACGCCGGCCGAGCCGCGACACGTCAGCGACGTGCTGGCGAAAACGTTGGCCGGACAGGAAGTCGAGATCCCGTCGCACGTCTCTGCAACGTCGCAGACGCCCGCTGCCGAACGGCAGGTCGTTGCCGTGGTCGCTACGACGTCCGTGGGACAGTCATTGCTGGTGCCGTTGCATGTCTCCGCAGCGTCGCACGAGTCGACGGACGGACGGCAGAGCGTCGTTCGCTTCGCGTCGGCCGGACACGTGGCCGCGGTGCCGGCACAGCTCTCGGCAACGTCGCAGGTGCCGGCCGATCCGCGGCACAGCGTTGCCGAAGTGAGGAACGCATTGGCCGGACAGGCCGCCGCCGTTCCGTTGCAGAACTCCTCGGCGTCGCAGATCCCCGCGGCCGCACGACAGCTCGTCGTCGTCGAGGCGAATCCGTTCGCCGGACAGGTGGTGGACGTTCCGGTGCAGACTTCGGCGACGTCGCAGACGCCGGCCGTGCCGCGGCAAAGTGCGCCGGAATTGCCGGCCGGATGCGCGCACGTGCCGGAACCGTTGCATTCATCGAGCGTGCACGGGTTCGCGTCACTCGTGCAGGACGTGCCTGCCGCCACTGCGCAGCTGTCGACGGATTCGTTGCACGAGTTGTTGCATTCGGTGGTGCACGGACTGCCGGCGTGACCGCAGGTGCCGCCGCCGCAGGTGTCCGCGCCGTTGCAGAACAGGCCGTCGTCACACGGCAGCGTGTTGGTGCTGTGCGTGCACGTGTCGTTGTTCTCTTTGCAGAGGTCGTCGGTGCAGACGTTGTCGTCGCTGCACAGATTGGGCGGCCCGCCGAGGCACGCCCCGCTGCCATTGCAGGCATCGTTGATGGTGCAGAACTGGCCGTCGTCGCAGCTCGTCGTCGTGGGAGCAAAAGCGTTCGCCGGGCACGACGCAGCAGCGCCGGTGCAGGTTTCCGCGACATCGCAGCCGTCGGCCGCCGTGCGGCAGACGACCGTGGTACCGGAAAGCGTATCCGCCGGACACGCGTCGGAGGTGCCGCTGCAGATTTCGGCCGGGTCGCAGACGCCTGCCGATGCACGGCAAGTCGTTGCCGTAGTGCGTTTGGTGTCAGCAGGACACGTCGCAGTGCTGCCCGTGCAGCTCTCCGCTACGTCGCAGATGCCGCCGGCTGCGCGGCAGCTCGTCGCCGTCGTCGCAAACGCGTCGGCCGGACAGGCGGCAGCCGTCCCGTTGCAGACTTCGGCGACGTCGCAGACACCGCCCGACGCGCGGCACTCGGTCGTCGTGGTGAGAAACGTGTTGGCCGGGCACGTGGCCGTGCTGCCGGTGCAGCTCTCCGCGGTATCGCAGACACCGCCCGAGCTGCGGCAGACCGTCGTGCTCGCAACAAAAGCGTCGGCCGGACAGGCGGCGGCAGCGCCGGTGCACGTTTCGCCGGTGTCACAGATTCCGCCCGATGCGCGGCAGACCACGGTGGTCGGGCCGAACACGTCCGTGGGACAGTTGTCCGAGGTGCCGTTGCAGGTCTCTGCTACGTCGCAGATGCCGCCCGACGCGCGGCACGTCGTCGAGGTGGTGCGTTTGGCGTCGGCGGGACACGCTGCGGCAGTGCCATTACAGTTCTCCGCCGCATCGCACACTCCAGCCGCCCCGCGGCAGGTCGTCGTCGACGCCGCGAAACCGTTGGCGGGACAGGTGGTCGCCGTTCCGCTGCAGACTTCGGCCACGTCGCAGACGTCGGCAACACCGCGGCAGACAACTGAAGACGTGGCGAACGAATCGCCGGGACACACCGAAGACGTGCCGGTGCAGGTTTCGACGACGTCGCAGACGCCGCCGGACGCACGGCACGCCACCGACGTCGAGGAGAAACCGTTGGCCGGAC
This sequence comes from Candidatus Limnocylindrales bacterium, assembly GCA_035571835.1. Lineage (NCBI taxonomy): Bacteria > Bacillati > Chloroflexota > Candidatus Limnocylindria > Candidatus Limnocylindrales > Candidatus Limnocylindrales bacterium. The sequence goes on from DATNBU010000039.1 coordinate 217,569, forward strand.
ATGCCGGCGAAGTTCCGTCACAGTTCTCTGCGGCATCGCAGATCGCGGTCGAGGCGCGGCAGGTTACCGACGTTGCCGACAGGACGTCGGCCGGGCACGTGTCACTGGTCCCGTTGCAGGTTTCGCTCGGATCGCAGATGCCCGCCGACGCGCGGCAGACGGCTGTGCTCTTCGCGTCGAGCGGACAGGTCGCGGCTGCGCCGTTGCACGTTTCGGCGGGATCGCAGATGCCGTTGGAAGTTCGGCAGACGACCGCGGTGGTCGCTACACTGTTGCCGGGACACGCCGCCGACGAACCGGTACAGGTCTCGGCAACATCGCAGACGCCCGACTGACTGCGACAGACCGTCGAAGTCGGGGAAAGGGTGTCGGCCGGACAAGTCGTCGCTGTACCGTCGCAGCTCTCGGCCGGATCGCAGACACCGGCGCTGGTGCGGCACACGATGCCCGAGGCTGCACTGGCGGAATGGGCGCAGTTGCCGAAGCCGTCGCACTGATCAACCGTGCAGATGAAAGAATCGGATGCGCAAGGAGTTCCTGCCGTTGTCACGACATCGGTCGGACAGTTGGCCACGAGCGCACGGCTCTGAATGCCGCATTTCTCGACGGTGTCGCAGGTGGGATCGGCCGCGGCGCGGCAGTCGATGTTCTGCCCCTTGAACGTGCAGTTGGTGGTACAGCACGGGCCCGTCTCGCATTCCTCGCTGGCCGCCAGCACGCCGTCCGGAGCGCCGCCAACACATGTGGCGAACGCTGCGGAGCCGTCGAGAACGACCAGCCCCAGGCACAGCGACGCGCAGAGGATCAGCTTGGTGCCAAAAATTCTCATCCACCCTCCCGGTCGAAACCGCTCCCCAGGCCAGCGGGTCTCCCGTGTTCCGGCTCATTTTTCTGCGTGCCCGCACGGACGGAGGGCCCCCCTCGCCGATCGGCATTCAGCGCAATCAAGAATTGTGCTCCCCGCAGACTCCGATTTCTATACGAGCTTTCGTGCCTGTACTCCAAGAACCCCGGTGCCGCCGCAGCGGAAACGCACGATCGACTGCCGCGTTCGATGCGTAAGGCGGCAGATTGGCGCGGCTCGTCATCATTCTGTGCCGTCTCCGGCCGGTCCCTCTTCCTGCGGCTGATCCTGTGGCGCCTGATCCTGGCCTCGCAGCGACAGGCCTTCGGTCGAACCGTATTCGGTCGAGCCGACCTGCACGTTGCCGCCGTGATGACGGATTCTGAGGACCGGCCCCTTGCCGATGCTCTCGTCAGGCAGCCCGGGCGTCACGACGACGCCGGCATGCCCATCGGTAACGATCTGATGGATCTGGAAGCCGCGCTTGACGAGCCGGCGGCTGAGCCGCACCTGCTCGGCACCCGTTCCTGTGTCGAGCGTCACATGCAGGCCTGCGACCTCGCCCGCTTCCTCTCCTTTGAGTCGCACGACGGAGCGGTCGGCATCTTCGGTCGCTGCCAGCTCGCGCACCGCGACGAACGCGGCGACGTCCTGGGCCGAAGACGGCCCTGCCCCCGCGCACGTATCCGGCGAGAACGTCCCGACGAGGCGTTTGACCGCGCAGATCGCGTCGGCGACGTCGGTTCCGTTCTGGCAGTTGCAGTCGCCGCCGCACGTGCAATCGAACAGCGGATTGGCGTCGCCGACCACGCAGTGGACGACCGCGATCGGATCGCCGGCATCGATGCCCGGCGTGGTGTTCGCATCACCCGGCTCGCAGGCCGCGCACGAGTAGTCGGCGCACTCCGCAGCCGTACAGACCGGGACCGGACTCGAGTCGGCGGCAGCCAGCGTCGTGTCGCCGATGCAGAGCGTGCCGCTTCCGGCTGACGAACAGAGCACGTTCACGCGTGCGATCTCACCGTCGGAGAAATTGGTCGGCGGAGGAGTGACGTCGGCGACGAGCAGCGAGCACGTCTCGTCGATGCTGCAGGTGCCGTTCGACGCCGCAGTCCCAACCGTGCACGAAGTCGAACATGTCGAGGCCGGATCGCCGACGAGCTCGGTCTGAACGTCGCCCACGGACAGGCCGCCCGCGGCGAGCCCCACCGAGACGGTGCAGCTGCGTCCGACGAAACAGCTCTGCGTGGCAGGCAGCGTGAGCGCTGCGCACGGATCGCACGTATCGCTCGCCTCGATGCAGTTCGTGCCGGTGAGGCACGGGTTGCCGGCATGCGCACTGCACGTGCCACCGGCGCAGGTGTCGGCGCCTGTGCAATAGAGGTCGTCGGTGCACGGAAGCGTGTTGGCGTTGTGCGCGCACGCGCCGGCTCCGTTACAGACGTCGGTCGTGCAGACTTCCGAATCGTCGGTGCACGCGGTGCCCTGCGTCTCGACCGAATTCGGCGGACAGGTCCCCGCCGTCCCCGTGCAGAACTCCGTGAAGTCGCACGTCGCATCGATCGCGGCGCGGCAGACCGTGGTGGTATCCAGGACCGCATCGGCTGGACACGTAGGCGACGCTCCGGTGCAGTTCTCGACCACGTCGCACGAGCCCGCCGACGTGCGGCAGACGGTCGTCGACGCCGCGACCACATCGGCCGGACAATCCGTGGCAATCCCGGTGCATCGCTCGACGACGTCGCACGATCCTGCGGTTCCGCGGCAGATGATGGCCGACGTCTGAAGCAGGTCATCCGGACACGCGATGGATGAGCCGGTGCACAGCTCGACCGCGTCGCACACGCCGATGCCGGGGCGGCAGACCGTCGATGACGTGGCAAATGCGTTTGCGGGGCAGGCCGTACCGGTTCCGGTGCAGCGTTCGGCAGCGTCACAGATGTCGGCAGCCGCGCGGCATTCCGTCGTCGTCGGGAGGAACCCGTTGCCCGGACACGCAGCGGTCGAACCGGTGCAGTTCTCCGCCGCATCGCAAACGCCGCTCGCGGTGCGGCAGACGGTCGTGGTTGCCTCGAACGTATCCGCGGGACACGTGTTGCTGTTGCCGGTGCATCTTTCGAGAGGATCGCAGACTCCGGCCGACGTGCGGCACACGGTGGCGGAGGTCAGAGGCACATCGGTCGGACACGCGACGCTGCCGCCGGTGCATCGTTCGACGGCATCGCAGACGCCCGCCGCGCCGCGACAGATCGTGGCCGAAGTCAGCAGCAGGTCGCTCGGACAACCCGCAGCGGTGCCGGTGCAGGTTTCGAGCGCGTCGCACACGTCGACGGCGCTGCGACAGATGATCGCCGAGTTCACGAACGTGTTCGCCGGACAGGCTGCGGCGCCCCCCGTGCAGTTTTCGGCGACGTCGCACACTCCGGCCGATTCACGGCAGACGGTGGTCGAGGCAACGAAGGCGTTGCCCGGACATGCGCCCGACGTACCGGTGCAATTCTCCGCCACGTCGCAGATACCGGACGTGCCGCGACAGACTGTCGCGCTGCTCAGGAACGAATCGACAGGACAGGCCGCACCCGTTCCGGTGCAGTTCTCGGCCACATCGCATGGTCCGTTGAGCGAACGGCAAGGCGTCGTCGAACTGGAAAACGCATCGGTCGGGCACGTGGGCAGCGAGCCTGTGCAGCGTTCATCGACGTCGCACACGCTGACCGCGATGCGACAAATCTTGTTGCCGTTCGTAAAGCCGTCGGCCGGGCACGCTGACGAAACACCGTCGCAGGCTTCTTCGTTGTCGCACTCCGAGACGACCGCACGGCAGACCGTTCCGCCCGCAAGAACCCCGTTGGCCGGGCACACCGAAGACGAGCCGGTGCATCTCTCGACGGCATCGCATCCCGAGGTCGAGGTCCGGCACACCGTCGTCGAGACGGCGAACGTATTCGTCGGACAGGCGGCGGCGGTGCCGGTGCAGGTCTCGGCCACGTCGCACGTGCTGACCGCGCTGCGGCAGGTGGTCGTCGTTGCGGTGAACGTATCGGCCGGACATGCCGCTGCCGATCCGGTGCAGAGCTCGACCACGTCACAGACCCCGGCCGTCGAACGGCACGCTACGGTCGAGGCGACGAAGGCGTCGGTCGGACACGGCGCCGACGTGCCCGTGCACGTTTCAGCGGTGTCGCAGACTCCGGCGGAGCCGCGGCACGTGGTTGCCGCCGAGCGGAATGCGTCGATCGGACAGACGGACGACGTCCCGGTGCAGTTCTCCACGTTGTCACAGATGCCGGCCGACGAGCGGCACGACTTCGACGATGCGGCGAACGCGTCGCCCGGACATGCGATCGAGGTTCCGGTGCAACTCTCGTCGACGTCGCAGATGCTGACCGACGTGCGGCAGACGGTCGTCGACGGGACGAACGCCTGGACGGGACACGCGGCAGCGGTGCCGCTGCACGTCTCGGCCGCGTCGCAGACTCCGGCCGATGCACGGCACGTCGTGGTGGATGTGAGGAACCCGTTGGCCGGGCACACCGTGCCGGCGCCGGTGCAGAACTCGACGGCGTCGCAGATGCCGCCCGAGCCGCGGCACGCAGTGGTCGAGGTTGCGAATCCGTCCGACGGGCACGCGAACGAGGTTCCGTCGCAGCTCTCCGCAACGTCACAGATGGAGACGGCCGAGCGGCACGTCGTCGCGGCGCTGCGCGCGAGATCCGCGGGGCAGTTGTCGAGTGTACCGTTGCAGGTCTCGACCGCGTCGCACGAGTCGGTGGACGGGCGGCACACCGACGTGCTCTTCGAATCCGAAGGACACGCGGCAGTGCTGCCGGTGCAGTTCTCGATGTTGTCGCAGACTCCCGCCGACTCGCGGCACGTGGTCGACGAGGAAACGAAGACATCGGTCGGGCAGGCCGCCGCGGTCCCCGTGCACGATTCGCCCTGGTCACAGATGCCGGCGGACGGCCGGCACGGCGTTTCCACCGCAACGAAATCGTCCTGCGGACAGGCCGTCGCGGTTCCGTCACAGGTCTCTGCCACGTCGCACGATCCCGCGACGCCGCGGCACGTGGTGCCCGAATTCGAAACCACGTCGGACCCGCATGCGTCCGACACGCCGTCGCACGTCTCGACCACGTCGCAGCCGCCCGCGGACGAGCGACAAGTTGCCGAGCTCTTCGCATCCGCAGGGCATGCCGCCCCGCTTCCCGTGCACGTTTCGGTAAGGTCGCATACTCCGAGACTGTCGCGGCAGATCACCACGACCGTCTGGAACGTATCGACCGGACATGCCGCGGACGCGCCCGTGCAGTTCTCCGACGCGTCACAGACATCGGTAGTGCCGCGGCATACAGTGGTCGACGCGACGAACAGGTTGCTCGGACATGCGTTGGCCACACCGTCGCAGACTTCGGCCGTGTCGCAGACTCCGGCCGCCGGGCGGCACGTGCTCGTGCTCTTCGCATCGGCCGGACAGGCGACGGTCGAGCCATCGCAGGTTTCTGCGATGTCGCAGATTCCAGCGGACCCGCGGCACGTCGTGCTCCCCGTCGCGACGGCGTTGGCCGGGCAGTCGTTGGAGATTCCGTTACAGGCCTCGACGGCGTCGCACACGCCGGCAAGGCCGCGGCAGACTGCAGTGCTCTTTGCGTCCGCAGGACAGGCCGCGCCCGACCCAGTGCACTTTTCGTCGCTGTCGCAGACGCCGACCGCGCTTCGGCACGTGACCGTATTCGAAACGAACGTGTCCGCCGGACACGCCGCCGACGCACCGCTGCAGTTTTCCGTCACGTCGCAGACGTCGACCGTCGTGCGGCACGCAGTCGTCGTCGGGCGGAACACGTCGGTCGGGCACGCGTTCGCGACGCCGTCGCATGTCTCCGAAGTATCGCAGACGCCGGCCACCGCGCGGCACAGGCTCGTGCTCTTGGCATCGGCCGGACAGTCGACGGCCGAGCCGTCGCAGTTCTCCGCGATGTCGCAGATTCCACCCGATCCGCGGCACGTCGTGCTCGCGCTCGCGACCGCGTTGGCCGGGCAGTTGTCGGAGCTGCCGCTGCACGTCTCGGCGACGTCGCAGACACCGGCTGCGCCGCGGCAGACCGCGGTGCTCTTCAGATCGGCTGGACAGGCCGTCGCCATGCCCGTGCACTTTTCTTCGGCGTCGCAGATGGCGACCGCGCTGCGGCACGTGGTCGTATTCGGAGCGAATGTCTCCGCCGGACACGCGGCAGCCAGGCCGGTGCAGCTCTCGGCGGCGTCGCATACGTCGACGGTCGCCCGACAGAGCGCGCTGGTCGGCAGGAACACGTCGGCCGGACATGCGTTGCTGGTGCCGTCGCAGGTTTCCTGGGTATCGCAGACGCCCGCGACCGTACGGCAGACGCTCGTGCTCTTGGCATCCGCCGGACAGGCCATCGAGGTCCCGTCACAGGTCTCCGCCACGTCGCAGACTCCGCCGGCTGTGCGGCAGGTCGTTCCCAATGCCGCCGGAACGTTGGCCGGACAGTCGTTCGACGTGCCGTCGCACGTCTCGACCGCGTCGCAACTGTCGGCGAGGCCGCGGCAGACGGCCGTGCTCTTGGAATCGGACGGACACGCGGCTGCGCCTCCGGTGCATTTCTCCTGGGTGTCGCAGATTCCCGCCGATTCCCTGCACGTCGTCGACGAAGACACGAAGCTGTCGGTGGGACATGCGGCGGCGGCGCCTGTGCACGATTCGGCGACGTCACAGATGCCGGCAGTTCCGCGGCACTCGGTACCTGAAACGACGAACGCGTCGGAAGGACAGGCCGTGGCGGTTCCGTCGCACGATTCGGCAACGTCGCAGCTGCCCGCCACGCTCCGGCATGTCGTTGCGGTGCTCGCGACGAGATCGGCCGGGCACGAGTCGGAGGTTCCGTCGCACGATTCGGCGACGTCGCACACTCCGGCGACCGAGCGACAGACCGAAGTCTTCTTGCCGTCGGCCGGGCAGCTTCCCGCGCCGTCGCACGTCTCGATTGCGTCGCAGACACCGGCCGCGGAGCGGCAAGGCGTCGAAGTGGATGCGAATCCGTTGACGGGACACGCCGCGGACGTGCCCGTGCACGCTTCGGCAACGTCGCAGATGTCGGACGACGCGCGGCATGTGGTGCCCGATGCGACGAATGCATTGGCGGGACATCCCGCCGACGTGCCGCTGCAGGTTTCCTCGAGATCGCAGATGCCCTGCACCAGGCGGCACGGTGTTCCGGCCGTCGCGACGAGGTTGGCCGGGCACGCGAACGAAGTTCCGTCGCAGGTCTCGACGACGTCGCAGCCGCCGCCGGACGCGCGGCACGGCGTGCCGCCGGTCTTCGCAAGATCTGCGGGACAGTCGTTGTCGACACCGGTGCAGGTTTCGACCGCATCACACGCGTCGGTCGACGAGCGGCAGGTCGTCGAGCGCTTGGTATCCGTCGGACACGTGGCTGCAGTGCCGGAACACGTTTCGACGGTGTCGCATACTCCGGCCGATCCGCGACACGTCGTCAGCGACGTAAGGAACACGTCGGGGCAGGCCGCCGAGGTGCCGCTGCAGGAATCGGCGACGTCGCAGATGCCCGCCACGCCGCGGCAAAGTGTGCCCGCTCCGACGAATGCGTTCGTACAGACCGTCGACGTGCCGTCACAGAAGTCGTTGACGTCGCATGCGCCGGACGCCGTCCGGCAAAGCGTTCCGGAATTCCCCGCCGGATGCGCGCACGCGCCGGATCCGTTGCACTGATCGAGCGTGCACGGGTTGGCATCCGCGGTGCACGCGGTGCCTGCCGAGACCGCGCACGAATCGGTCGATTCATTGCATGAGTTGTTGCATTCGGTCGTGCACGGGTCGCCGGCGTGACCGCACGTGCCGCCGCCGCACGTGTCGGCGCCGTTGCAGAACAGGGAGTCGTCGCAGGGCGCCGTATTGTTGGTGTGCGTGCAGCTGTCGTTGGCTTCCTTGCAGACGTCGTCCGTGCAGACGTTGCCGTCCGTGCACGAGTTGGCTGCACCGGTACAGGTTCCGCCGCTGCACGCATCGTTGACCGTGCAGAACAGACCATCGTCGCACGGCGCCGTGTTGTTCGGATGCGCGCACGTGCCCGCGCCGTCGCAAAGATCGTCCGTGCACAGATTGCTGTCGCTCGTGCACGAGGTGCTGGCGGGAACGAATACGTTCGCCGGGCAAGCAGCCGCCGCTCCGGTGCAGTTCTCGGCAATGTCGCACACGCCGATCGAACCGCGGCAGACGACGGTGCTCGCCAGGAATGCGTCCGCCGGACAGGCATCGGCCGTGCCGTTGCAGACCTCGGCGGTGTCGCAGCTGCCGGCCGTCGCGCGGCAGGCAAACGAAGTCGTCCGTTTGGCATCGGCCGGGCACGTCGACGTCGAGCCGCTGCAGGTCTCGGCTGCGTCGCAGACGCCGGCCGCGCCGCGGCAGATCGTGCCGAGAATCGCAAAAGTGTTCGCCGGGCAGGTCGCCGCCGCGCCGTTGCAGGTTTCGGCGACGTCGCAGATGCCGGCCGAGCTGCGGCACTCCGTGGTCGAACTGAGGAACGTGTCGGCAGGACACGCGGCCGAGCTTCCGGTGCAGGTCTCGACCACGTCGCAGATGCCGCCCGAGCCGCGGCACGTAGTCGCGCTCGACGCGAACAGATCCGTCGGGCAGACGCCGCTGTTGCCGGTGCAGATCTCCGACGTATCGCAGACGCCGGCCGAGCCGCGGCAGACCACCGTGGTCGGCGACAGCACGTCGGCCGGGCAGGCGTCGGTCACGCCGTTGCAGGTTTCGACGACGTCGCACGAGCCGACCGCAGAGCGGCAAACCGCGGTGCTCTTCGAATCGGACGGGCAGCCGGCCGCCGTTCCGGTGCAGAGCTCGGCGAGATCGCAGACGCCCGCCGAAGAGCGGCAGGTCGTCGTCGAAGTGAAGAACGTGTTGGCCGGACACGTCTTCGCCGTGCCGCTGCAGAACTCGTTCGCGTCGCAGATGCCGCCCGACGCCCGGCACAGCACATCGGTTGGCGCCACCGCATCGGCCGGACAGGCCGTGCTTGCGCCGTCGCAGGTTTCGACGACGTCGCAGATGCCGCCCGAGGTGCGGCAGACCGTACCCGCATTCCCGGCCGGATGGCCGCACGAGCCGGTGCCGTTGCATTGGTCGAGCGTGCACGGGTTGGTGTCGGCCGTGCACGGAGTTCCCGAAGCAACCGCGCACGAATCGGCCAGCTCGTCGCACGAGTTGTTGCACTCGGTCGTGCACGGGTTGCCCGCGTGGCCGCAGACGCCGCTCGCGCACGTGTCGGCGCCGTTGCAGAACACGCCGTCGTCGCACGAGCCGGTGTTGTTGGTGTGCGTGCAGCTTCCGCCGGCCGCGGTCTTGCAGACGTCGGTCGTGCACGGATTTCCGTCGCTGCACGGGTTCGGGACGCCGCCGCCGCAGGTGCCGAGGCTGCAATGCTCATCCACGGTGCAGAACGCTCCGTCGTCGCACGGCGCGGTGTTGAACGTGTGCTGGCAGGTGCCGGAGCTGTCGCAGGTATCGTCGGTGCACGGATTTCCGTCGTCCGTGCACGGCGTTCCGGCCGGTGCGGCGCACGTGTCGGCGGTTTCGTCGCAGGTGCTGTTGCAGACTCCGACGCACGGAGTGCCGGTGTGGTTGCAGGTTCCGCCGCCGCACGACTCGGTGCCGTTGCAGAAGACTCCGTCGTCGCAGGTATTCGAGTTGGCCGGATGCGTGCACGAGATGAGCGTGCCGTCGCACACGTCGGTGGTACAGACGTTGCCGTCGCTGGTGCACGGCGTGTTGCTCGGCTGCACGCTGTCGGCGGCGCAGTTCTTGGTCGTGCCGTCGCAGCGCTCGATTGCGTCGCATACTCCTGCGCTGCCGCGGCAGACCGTCGTCGTCGGCGCCACGCTGTCGACCGGACACGTGGCCGCCGTGCCGCTGCAGGTTTCGGCGGTGTCGCAGATTCCGGCGGCGCTGCGGCAGACGATCGTCGCCGAGAACGAATCCGCGGGGCAGAACGGAGCGGTGCCGCTGCAGCGCTCGACCGCATCGCAGACTCCGTTCGAGCCGCGGCAGATCAGCGTGGTTCCCGCGAACGTGTCGGCCGGACAGTTGTCCGACGTGCCGGTGCACGTCTCCGACGTATCGCAGATGCCGTTGGCGGAGCGGCAGATCGACGTGCTGCGCGAATTGGCGGGGCACGATGCGCTCGCGCCGCTGCAGACTTCTGCGGTATCGCAGACGCCCGCCGACTCGCGACACAGCGTGCCGGTAAGGAAACCGTCGACCGGGCACGACTTGGCGGTGCCGTTGCAGCTTTCGCTGGTGTCACAGACGCCGTTCGCGGATCGGCACAGCACGCCGGCGCCGACGACCACGTCGGTCGGGCACGCGGACGATGCGCCGGTACAGTTCTCGGCCACGTCGCAGACGCCGCCCGACGCGCGGCAGACTACCGCGGTCGATGCGAAGCTGTCGCCGGGGCACGCGATCGAAGATCCGGTACACGTCTCGGCAGCATCGCACACCGCGGTCGAGCCCCGGCAGACCACCGTGGTCGGCGAAAGCACGTCGGCCGGACAGTTGTCGCTGGTTCCGTTGCAGGCTTCGATCGCATCGCAGACGCCGGCCGCGCCGCGGCAGACGGCGCTGCTCTTGGTGTCGCCGGGGCACGTCGTCGCGGTTCCGTTGCAGCTCTCGGCGATATCGCAGACGCCGCCCGAAGGACGGCAGACGACAGAGGTCGTGGCCAGGGCGTTTCCGGGACAGGTGGTCGTGCTGCCGGTGCAGGTCTCGGCAACGTCGCACACGCCCGCCGCAGCGCGGCATTCGAGCGTGTTCGGTGCGAGCACGTTCGCAGGGCAGTTCGCGCTCGAGCCGTTACAGACTTCGGCGAGATCGCAGACGCCGACTGCGGAGCGGCAGACCGCCGTAGAAAAAACATCGGCAGGACAATCGGCAACGATCGTCCCGACGGGAATGGTTGCGCACGACTCGAGAGGATCGCAGATGCCGGCGGACGCGCGGCACGTGGAAGTGAGAAGCTGGCACTTGGAGAGGTTGCAGCAGGCTCCGGAATCGCATTCTTCGGTGCCGGTGATCTGACCGTCGCCCTGGACGTCGCACTTGACGACGGCGTGCGAGTCGAGCGGCGAGATTGCGATCAGTCCGAACGCCAGCCATGTGGCGACGAACAGCCTCGAGCCAAAAAGTCTCATCATCCCTCCCTGTCGGAACCGATCCGCACTCCGCTTTGCACTGTCTGCGCCCGCGACGGAGGACCCCCGTCCCCATCAGCAACCAAACTATCCGGGCGCCTGCCCCCAGCAGGCCTCGAAACCTATATGAGTTCGCCGGGAGGCACCACAGACTTTCCCTGCGCTTTCCGGCCAAAACAGCCGTTCTGCAAGGGCCCGCGGCCGTCCGGACAGGCTGCCTCCACCCCGATCGAGGAGCTTCCCGTTGCCGGGCGGCGGCACCGGCCCTCGGCCCATCGCAGGCTTCGGCCGGATCCTTCGACAATGCGACCGGGGTGCTGTGCGGGGCGACTCCGCAAGATCAGCCGACGCCGGGCAAGCGGCGGTCCGACGGACCTGGTCACTGCAGCGGGTCGCCGGGATCGAATCGCCGCGGGCTCCGATTCCATGGATGTCACGCGATGCCTGCCAAAGCTCCGCGAATCATTGCAATGAGAGCGAGGATGCACGGTTACGGTCTCGAGGCGACGTGAAGAATCTCTCCGGCGCAGGACTCGTGCCCGATTGTTGTGCGCAGGCGGCTGCGTTGTGTGGCGCTTCCTCAGCGTGTAGGCTCTCGGGCTGGAGGCAACCAGGACATGACTTCAAGACACCTCGGACTCGCAATGGCAGCGGTATTCGCGGCCATGACCACCGCCACAGCCGGAGCTGCCGATGAAGCATCGCCGTTCGCCATAACTGCGCCGTACGTAAGCGCGGGCGCCGTCTATGCCGTCGAACAGAACGACAGCGACCTGCGCAGCGGCATCACGGCCCAGCCTGATTACGGCGACCTCAAGAACAGCGGGGGTTACGATCTGCGCCTGGGGTATGGCTTCGCGAAGATGTTCGCCGCCGAGGTCGAATGGCAGTCCCTGGTCAACTTCAACACCGACGCGCTCGACCCGGTCACCGGAAACAGCGCGCCGTCGGTCGAAGCCCGCATGCTCAGCCTGAACGGGCGAATTTCGCCGCTGACCGGCCGCTTCCAGCCTTACGCGCTGTTCGGCCTCGGCTGGTACAACGTGCAGGCCGACCGCCAGTCCGTATCGGTCCATGAAAGCTCGTTCGCGAGCCGCTTCGGCCTCGGAATCGCGGCCTTCATCACCGAGCGCATAGGCGTCTCCTTCGAAGCCGGCTACATCCTGCCGATGACCGGCGTGATCGGCGGCAAGGATCGTTTTGATCTGATCCCGATGACCCTCAGCGTCTTCTTCAAGTTCAAGTAGGTAGTTTCACGATTGCGGGGCGGACGACGATAGCGGGCCATCTGCTTCGTTGGATTCCGGCTTCGTTCGGTCGACGTACGGGAAGTACGACTCCCTCTCTACGCCGGAATCCGCCTCGCATCTGACCCACTCTCGTCGCCCGCGCATGATACGTCATGCGCGGGCTTTTTTTGTGGCTCTTCGCGGGCTTGTGCGGGTGCTTCGAGGTCGTGAGCTGCGCGCAACCAGCCTGATTTCCAGGCCCGGACCAAGATCATCCAGCCTTTGACGACGTTTTCACGGCGCGTCCGCCATCGCCCGACATTCCCCGGGGAATGTTCGTGTTTCAGCGAGATGGCCGCGCTTCGCGTCCATGTTTTTCCGGGCCCAGACCACTGCGCCGGCGATGGGAGCCTCGAGACGGCGTGCGGATGCCGCGTCGCACCTTTACGGCGCAGCCGCCATCCCCCGACATTCCCCGGGGAATGTTCCCGCATCGGTGAGATTGCCGCGCCTCGCGTCCATGAAGGCATGTCCGAAGTCGAGGTCCGCCTGATACTGGTTGTGTGCCGCGCAGCGCAGCTCGATGTTCTCCAGCGTAGGAGGTCCGCCCTTCGCGAAGGGAGCTCTGTGGTGGAACTCGATGTTGCCCGTCTCGCGGCAGCGACGTCCTCGTGCGTCTACGTAGCAGCAGCGTCCGGAGTCGCGTCGCCATACTTCGCGCCGCACGGCTGCGGGGATGGTCCGCGATCGCTGTTCTCGCTGCGAAGCGGCTGTATCGGCCGCGGGCATTGTGGCGGGACGGTCGGGGCATTCCGCGTTCGTCGACGTGGTCGACCCCGGTCGATCGGTGTATTTTTCTTTCGGCGACGTCATCGATTTCGGTCGATCGGTCGAGCCTGCCTTGCGCGCGAGTGTCCGGACGAGCAACACGTCGATCGCACGACTTATGATCGCGGCTGCGTCGCGACCGGTCGCGGACCGGCCGAGCAGATCCTGCAGCGACCGAAGCTTGTCGTGCGTTTCTTCGTCTACGGTGATCTCGATCTTGTAACGACGTGGGCTGAGCGGAACGATCGGCTTCGTCACTGTTGTCGGCTGGGCGGACCGTGGAGCGATCGCAGCACCGATGACCTCGGAGTCCGGCGAGTCCGACCGATTACTCGAGCGGCCGACCGACTCGCGGTCTGTCGAAGTGCACCGATCGCTCGCACCGCCGCCGACGAACTCGCGGTCTGTCGAAGCGCACCGATCGCTCGCACCGCCGGCCTGTTCGCGATCCAGCGACATCGGATCGGCCAACCCTGGCGCCGTCACCGCCGGCCCATCGTTCGCCGCGCCCGCACCGCGACGCCGCGGCATCGCACGAACACGCGACGCCACATCCGGTCGCGGCGCGAGCTCGGCAACCAGCCGCTCAACCTCGCGCGAGCTCTTGTGCCTGGCGCGCCCGAGCACTCTCAGGTGGTTCTCGTCGGTCAGATGCGTCGCCAGCAGATGGATCGCGCTCAGATGCAACTCCCCGCGTGCGACCAGGTCCAGCACGACCGGAAAGCGACGCGCCGTGCGCGCAGCCCAAAGCCGCTTGGCCGTTACCTGCTCCGACATGTGAAAGCGCTCCATGCAGAAGCTGAACATGGAAGAGCAGGCATGCGTAGCCCAGAGCTTGCGCTCGTCGATCTCGGCGATCGCGACGAGAAGCGCCGCGGTCGTACGACGGTCGCGAGCGACGAGGTTCTCGAAGTGATCGAGCAGTTCCTGTTCGGAAAGCTTTGCAACGCTGTCGAAGAATGTCGTCATGACGACGCTTGTAACACGGGTTTTTCAGGCGTCGTTCTTGGCAAGGACGCGACCGCTCAGAGACATGCGCCTGTCGCGACAAAGCGCGAGGTCTGAGCGGGATACGGGGCGGAGTCGGCGAAAAAAGCGGTGGGCTCTGTTTCGGTACGCTATACGCGACGTCAAACGGCGAAATATCGCGTCAAGCGAAATCGACATTGCGACGACGCTTCGATCACAAAAATAGCATAGCGCGGCCGTGATTCGCGCCCGACGCCGCGCGGATCGGAGCCCGCCGCCGCGTGCGTATTATCGACAAACCCGCGCACCCGTCGCCATCGCTCACACCGGTGCAGGTGCTCAAGACACCGATCGCTCTGAGGGCTGATGCATCGGACGAGACCTGGGTCACATTCCCCGCGGAATGTTCGTGCACCAGGAACTACCCGCCAATCTGAGGGAGCCCGTCTGATCAAAAACCCCGAGACAGCAACCCACGCCAATCCACGAAGACCCTTTTTTGTTTACGCTGCGTCGAACGAATGCGCGCAGCTTTCGCCGCGGGCGCTCACGAACTCGGCGAACCAGTAGCTCGCGAACTCAGCGAACCAGCGACTCGCGAGCTCAGCGAACCAGCAGAAGGAACAGCGCCAGCTCGTCCATCGCTCGTCCTACCGGATGGGCGGGGTGGGCGTGAATCACGGGCTGGAGGGTTACGGCGCACTTGTGGAAGATTTCCGGCGCGGCGGGGATTACGCCGTATTTTTTAAGGCCGAGCTGGCTGTTGATTTCGGCGGCGCTGGTGGCTTCGGGGATGTTGATCCGCGAGATGATGACGCTGCCGATCGGTACGCGCACGCCCCAGGTCTGGAACAGCGCCATCATCGCGCGGGCCGATGCGATCGCCGACGGCTCGCGCTCGATCACCATCGCGACGAGGTCGGCTTTGCACAGCACCTCGCGGTTCACGTCGGTCGCAGCCGACGGAAGATCCATGATCACGAGGTCCGACGTGCGGATCGCGGCGTCGGTGATCGCGCGGACGTGATCGACGCGAAGCGGGCGATAGTCTTCGGGGTTCTGCGGCGCGGCCAGCACGCGCAGGCCGCTCAGCTGCCTCGACAGGCAGGCCTCGAACTGCTCCGGACCGATCTGGTGCGGCTCGAGCGCCAGCAGCGTGTTGATGTCGTGGAGTGGAGCAATGTTGACGAGACGCGTGAGATTGCCGTAGTCGCCGCGCATCTCGACGGCGGTCACCGACAGCCCGCGCGTGCACAACGCCGAGGCGACATTGGCAACGATCGTCGTGGTACCGGCGCCGCCCTTCGAGCCGATCAGTGCGACCGTGCGTCCGCGTTTGGATGCCGCCGCGGTCGCGATACCGGACGCCGGTTCGGTGTTCTTGGCGGCGTAGCCCTCGATCGCATAACGCAGCGTGCGGGCAAGATGGCGTGAGCGAAGCTCGCTCTTGACGAGGTAGCCGGCGGCGCCGTGCTTCATCGCCTCGACGTCGACTTCGCGGGCGTCCTGGCCGGTCAGGATGATGACGGGGCCGAGGCGGCCTTCCTGCAGCTCGCCGCACAGAAGGTCGAGGCCGCTTCTGCGGCCGAGCCGGTAGTCGACCAGGTAGACGTCGTAACCCCCGCGCCGGATCTCGAGAATCGCGTCCTCGTAGGTCGGTGCCCAGACCAGGTCGAACTGCTCGTCCTCGACTTCCGCGAGGAGCTCTCGCGTCAGCGTGTAATCGTCTTCGTCGTCCTCGACGAGCAGGATGCGGATCACGCCCATGACCGGTTCTGGCTCCCCCTGAACCGAAACGCTCCGCGGACTCGGACCCGACCCACTCCCAACGGTTCCGTAGCGCAGCGCTGTGGCTCGCGAACCCTTTTACCGACTCGTTGAATCAATGACAGCACCGGGCGATTTTTCGCGCTGTGCGCACGCTCCCGGATGCGTCGTCCGGGAGCCAGGAAATCGGGGACAGACACCGATTTCCCGAAATCGGTGTCTGTCCCCGATTTTCCGACTACGGCGCCGGCGCCGGGGCCGCTTTCTGGGCGGCGATCGAGATGGCCGTTGCGCCGGCGCGCTTGGCGGCCTGCAGAATGTCGACGGCCTGGCCGAGCACCACGGTCTCGTCGCCCTGAAGAATGACGAGCTTCTTCGGATCGTCGGCGAGAAGGTCGCGCAGCGTCGGCTCGAGCTGGCCCATCTCGACCGGAAGCTGGTTGACGAACAGACGGCGGTCAGCCGTGACCGTGACCGTCAGTCCCCTCGCCTCCTCCACCACCTGCTGCGCTTTCGGCAGATTGACGGTGGCCGCCGACTCGACCATCGCCGACGTCGTGATCATGAAGATAATCAGCAGCACGAGGAACACGTCGGTCAGCGGAGTGATGTTGATCTCCGCCATGATCGAGTCGCCCGAGTCGTCGAGCGAGATCTTACCGAGTGCCATGCATGCCTCCCGCGTCCTCGAGGGCGAGCGACGCCGCCGCCGCTTCGACGAAGCGGCCGAGCCCGACACGAAGCTGGGTATCGAGGTTGCCGATCTTGACCTGGAAGTAGTTGAAGAACAGCAGTGCGAGGATCGCGACCAGAAGCCCGAGCGCGGTTGCGACCAGCGCTTCGGAGATGCCGGCGGCCACGACTGCGAAACCGCCGGTGCCCATCACGGCCATCTGGTGGAACGACTTGATGATGCCGATCACCGTGCCGAGTAGACCGATGAACGGAGCCGACGCCGCCACGGTTCCGAGCAGCCAGATGCTGCCCTTCATGCGGCGCACTTCCTCGAGTCGGCGCCGTTCGCCGTATTCGAGCAGGTCGTCGGTGCTGCAGCGGCCGAACAGCGGAACCAGCGGCGCGTAGATGCGCGCGGCCGGCGAAACGTTCATCGCGCCGGACAGCACGCCGGACGCCGCCACTGGATCGCCGATGCCGAGCTTCTCGCACGCATCCTCGGTGATCCCGTCGATTCCTCTGGCGACGCCGCGAAGTGCCCAGATCCGCTCGATCAGGATGCTGGTGACGATGATCGACATCAGGATCAGCGGGTACGTCACGTACCAGCCCTGCATCACGAGATCGAGGATGCTGATGCTTTGCGCGACGGCTTGCGGGGTAGTGGTCGGATCCATGTTCTCTCCTGAAATACTGGCTGCGATCTTGTAGGTCCCGGTCGGCGCCTTTGCTATCGGGCCGCTGTCGGACAGGCTTGCGCGGAAAGGTCCGCGAACCGCTTCTTCGTCTCCACGTCGCGAAGATCGGGACGAAACGTTTCGACCTCGCTTACGCTCGCGCACGCCTTGTCTTTCTGGCCGGCAGCCATCAGCGCTGCCGCTGTCGCGAGCCGCGCCTCGTACCATGCCGGCGTCGCGACTTCCTGAAGCTGCGCGAGCTTGGCCCAGTAACCGCTCGCTTCGTCCGGCTTGCCGCGCCGGTCGGCTACGAGAGCCGACGCGCGCAGCAGCGAACGCGATTCCGGCGTAGCGGCAAGAAGCTGCGCATACATCGCGGCCGCATCGTTGAGCCGGTTCTGCTCGACGTACGACTGCGCGAGGTTGAGGCGCACTTCCTCGGGAATCGGCCGGCCGGCCGCCCGCATCTTGTCGAGAAGCGTCGTCGCCATCGCCGCCCAGCGCTGCGACGCGGCCGGATCGGTCGGGGCTTCGTCGGCGCTGCGCCGCAGCAGCGCGCGCGAAAGCTTCTCGATGATGTCGAAATAGTTCGCTTCGGTGCCGGGGATCGACGCGAGCAGCTTGAGCGGCGGCTCGGCCTGGTCGACGAGGTTGAGCGACGTCGCCGACGCAACGCGGATCGCCGTGGTCGGCAGCGTCAGGTCCTTGACGTTCGGATACTTCGTCTCGAAATCGGCGAGCAGCGACAGCGCAAGCTTCGGATCGGCGCCGGGGCCGCTGCCGGCGGCCATCGCACGGGCAACCGTCGTGCGCGCCTTGAGATCCGGCGACGCGGTCGCACCAGGCGCCGAAGCGAGCTTGTCGAAGCGCGTCCACGCCGCCTCGGCGCGATCGTGCAGCACTTTGGCCCTGGCCGCATCGAGATTGTCGGTCGTCGTGATCACGTCGGCCAGGCACTGGACCTCGGCGGCGGCAGCACGCAGGCGGAAGGCGGGCGCGCCGTCGACCTTCTCGTACGCGTCGGCAGCGTCGGCGTAGCGGCGTTCGTCCTGCAGCAGCTCGGCGTAGCGGAACAAACCTTCGGAATGCGATTCGTGCTCCGGATACGAGCGCACGAAGTTTTCGGCCACGGCGAGAAACGCCGCGCGCGTCTCGGCCGACGGCGAGGCGCGGAAGACGCCTTCGGCTGCACGGAACTGGAGATACGCGGCTTCCGATGCGAGCGCGCCGCGGGGCGCAGCCGACAGATACATGCGAAGCTCACGCTCCGCATCCGCATAGCGGCCGAGCCGGAAGTAGCAGACGCCGAGGCGATGGTGGACTTCGTCGGCGTGGCTGCGCGCGCCGGCATCGGTCGAGCGTGCGATGCGCTCGTACGCCTTGGCCGCTTCGTCGAATTTCTCGGCGGCCGCCAGGTTCTCGGCGGCGATCCACTCGGCCGACACGGTCTGGCCAAGCACCGGACGCGGATCCTTGAGGCGCGCGATCGCCATCTGCGACACGCGCTGCGCGTACGTCGGTCCGAGCGACGAGAGCTGCGCGGCAAGCGACGCGGCCTCGCTGCGCGCCGATTCGCTTGCACCGCCGGCGGCGATTGCCTGGATCAGCGCATCGAGGCGCAGCAGGCGGATCTGCTTGAGAAGCTCGGCCGAAATTCCCGCGCTCTGCGCTTCGGCAAGCAGCTTTTGCGTTTCGGCCAGCGCCGCGCCGCCTCCGGCACGCACCTGTGCGAGCGCCATGCGCGCAGGCCAGTAGAGCGACGTGCCCTTGGCCTCCTGAAGGACCATTTCGAGATCGCCGACCGCCGCTTCGGTCTGGCCGAGCTCGCCTTCGGCCATGCCGCGACCGAGCAGGCTCTCGAGCCGCATCTTCTCGTCGGACGCGGCAATGAACTCGGAGAACTCGCGCGCCGATTTCTCGAGCCACTGCCGGCGCTTTTCCTTTTCACCCGGCGACAGCATCGCCATGCGGTAATGCAGCCACGACAGCTGCCCGGCGGCCGCGAGCGTGAAGCCGCGATCGAGCTGCCACCATTTCTGCGTGTAGAGCGTCTCCGGATTGCCGTCGTCGCGGATGATGTCGGCCTGAGCCTTGTCGAGACGCCCTTGATGATACGCGCGCAAGCGTTCGAGCAGCGGAAGGATCGAGTTCCCGAGGCCGAGCGCCGAGCGCCGGCTCTCTTCGCTTCCGCCGCGCACCCACTGGTCGTACGCGTCCGCGACCTGCACAGACACGTCGGCGAGACTTCCGAACAGCGCACGCTCGGCGTCCTCGCCGAGACTGCCCGACACCGCGCGGTCGACGTCCGCCGACATCTGCGCGATCGAAGCCGCCGCAGCCCGCGACGCGGGCACGGCGACGAGCGCAAGCACGAGCAGAACGCTCGCGCATTGGAACGCTCGCAAGCTCGACCACGGCAAGTCTCGCACGCTCGTTACGAACCGGCGGAAAATCGTCCGACCTCCTTTCGCCACTGCGGGCCGAAGGCGGCCACCAGCAGCGTCTCGGCGAGATCGGTGTTCTCGCGAACCTCGATCAGCTCACCTCCGCCGTCGTGTGCGAAGCGGCGGTAAAGCTCCTGGTTCTCGCGCAGGAAGTCGGGCATCGGCGTGATCGAGTCCGGCTCGCGACCGTGCAGCGTCCTGAACAGCTCGATCTCGTAGGAGCGATGCATCGATTCGGAGAGATCGAGGAAGTGCACCGTGCCTCCTTTTTCATGAAAGTCGCGCAGCGTTTTTTCGAGCGCGGGGATCTCGGGCTTCTTGGGAGGCGAGCTCGACACGACGACCATCGCGCGGTTGGCGTACTGCCTCCAGTCCATGTCCTCGACGGCCGTGCGCACGCCGGCGTAGAGGGCTTCCTCGTAGTCCCCTCCTCCGCCGGCTTTCACCGAAGTGATGAAGCTCTGCAGCTTGTCGGCGTGAAACGACAGCGACGACATGCGAACCGTGAAGTCGTCGCCCTTGTCCTTGAACACGACGATTCCGACGCGGGCGTTCGGCACCAGGCTCTGGATGCGCGTGACGAGGTCGGTGACGCGCTTCTTCACGATGTCGATCACGAACTCCATGCTGTTGGTCGCGTCGATCACGAACACCACGTCGAAGCCCCACTTCTGCATGAGCCCGACGAAGTCGCCGAAGCCTCTGCCGAAGCCGCGCCCGATCCCGCCGCCCATTCCGCCGCCCGCGCCCGTGCCCGGTCCGATCGCCATTCCGCCGCCGGTCGAGCCTGCGCTGCGCAGGCTCGAAGCCGAACCCATCGGATTGATCTTCGGCGCGACGTCCGACAGCCGCACGCCGACATCGGAAAGGTCGGGCGTCACCTGCTGGCTGGCGACAGTCGGAAGCGGCTCGACGTCGGCCGCCGCCTTCTGGATGGCTTCTTCGAGCGACTTCGAATCGTCGGTTCGGTCGGTCTGCGCATTGAGCTGTCCGTGGCCGACCAGCGTCGAAATCAGCTCGCCCTTGCCGCCGGCGCCGTTGCCGGGCCCACCGCCTCCATCGAGCATCACGGTCGCCAGCAGGAACAGCAGGATGATCGCGTGGACGGCCAGCGAGACCAGCCATGAGACGCTGGTCTTGAAATAGTCCTTGCGAAGCCACGGGTAGA
Source organism: Candidatus Limnocylindrales bacterium (assembly GCA_035571835.1). Taxonomy (NCBI): domain Bacteria; kingdom Bacillati; phylum Chloroflexota; class Candidatus Limnocylindria; order Candidatus Limnocylindrales; species Candidatus Limnocylindrales bacterium. The sequence goes on from DATNBU010000039.1 coordinate 238,397, forward strand.
CCGAGGACCTGCGGCGCGGACGTCGTGCCCGGTCCTCGCTCTGGTTCGTCACGCGGGCGAATGTACCAGAGCGGGTCCGGAGAGCCAGACGAGCATTTTGAAACGCAGGGTGGCCGCCTGTTGCGACCATGGCCGGAATCGACGTGACGCTGTCCCGGACTGCGGTGCTCGTCGTCGGCCCGAACGATGGACCCGTCGCGGTGCCTCTGACAACCTCCTGCGTCCGGCGGCGATCCGGCCGCCACAGAAATTGCCGGTCCGAAAGAATCGGCTGCAAACGGGAGAGACCACCATGAGCACCGCTGCCAAAGAAACCGACGCGACTTCGAACCAGGTCAGGGAATGCCTCGACTTCTACATCGACGGCAAATGGGTAGCGCCCGCGACGCCGAATCGTTTCGAAGTGCTGAACCCGGCCACCGAGGAAGTCATCGGCCACATCAGTCTCGGCAGCAAGGCCGACGTCGACAAGGCCGTGGCCGCCGCGAAGAAAGCATTCGAGACGTTCTCGCGCACCACGCGCGAGGAGCGGGTCGCGCTGCTCGAGCGCGTCCTCGGATCGTACGCGGCGCATCTCGACGAGCTGGCCGAGACGATCTCCGCAGAAATGGGCGCGCCGATGTGGCTCGCCAAAGCCGCGCAGGCACCGTCGGGCATGGCCCACATCGCCAACACGCTCGAGACCCTCAAGAGCTACGAGTTCGAGACCAGCAAGGGCAAGACCCGCATCGTGCGTGAGCCGGTGGGAGTTTGCGGGCTGATCACGCCGTGGAACTGGCCCGTCAACCAGATCATGTGCAAGGTCGCACCGGCACTCGCCGCCGGCTGCACGATGGTGCTCAAGCCGAGCGAGATCGCCCCGCTCAACGCCATCATCATTGCAAAAATCCTCGACGAGGCCGGAGTGCCGCCGGGCGTGTTCAACCTCGTCAACGGCGACGGTCCGACGGTGGGTACCGCGCTTTCGTCGCATCCCGATATCGACATGATGTCGTTCACCGGCTCGACGCGCGCGGGCATCCAGGTTGCGAAGAACGCGGCCGACACCGTCAAGCGCGTTGCGCAGGAGCTCGGCGGCAAGTCCGCGAACATCGTGCTCGAGGATGCGGATCTGAAGGCGGCCGTGACCAACGGCGTACGCTCGTGCTTCATGAACAGCGGCCAGTCGTGCAATGCGCCGACGCGCATGCTGGTGCCGGCGTCGAAACACGCCGAGGCGGTCGCGATCGCGCGCGAAGCCGCCGCATCCGTGCAGGCTGCCGACCCGACCACTGCTGCTCCGGGAGCGATCGGCCCGGTCGTCAGCCGCCAGCAGTGGACGAAGATCCAGGGCCTGATCAAGGCCGGCATCGACGAAGGCGCAGAGCTCGTCGCCGGGGGACTCGGACTGCCCGAAGGCATCGAGCGCGGCTGCTACGTGCGTCCGACGGTCTTTGCCGGCGTGAAGAACGACATGACGATCGCGCGCGAGGAGGTCTTCGGACCCGTGCTGGCGATCCTTCCGTACAAGGATGAGGAAGAAGCGATCCGCATCGCCAACGATACTGTCTACGGGCTGTCGGGCTACGTGCAGTCGGGAAGCGCCGAGCACGGCTACCAGGTCGCATCGCGGCTTCGCACCGGCAACGTGCACGTCAACGGCGCCGGTCCCGACTTCAACGCACCGTTCGGCGGCTACAAGCAGTCGGGCAACGGCCGTGAATGGGGCGAGTTCGGCTTCGAGGAGTTCCTCGAGGTCAAGGCCGTGATGGGAGCGCCCGCGGCCTAGCTCTCGCAACCGGATGTTTCGCCCGGCGCGGCCCTGCTGCGCCGGGCGTTTTTTTGCCGCAGCTGAAGCCGGGAGGCTGAAGTTTCACTACTGAAGCCGAGAGGCTGAAGCTCCGAAGCCGAGGCGCGAAGCTCCGATGGTCATCGATCTCGTCGACGGAACCTACGAGCTTTTCCGGCAGTTCTACGGGCTGCGCCGATTTACCAAAGACAAGGACCGGCCTTACGGCGGCGTGCTCGGCGTCGTTCGCTCGGTGCTTGCGATGCTCGACGCCGGCGCGACGCACATCGGCGTTGCGACCGACCATGTCATCGAATCGTTCCGCAACGAGCTATGGGCCGAGTACAAGACCGGCGACGGCATCGACCCCGCTCTGCTCGCGCAGTTTCATCCGCTCGAAGATGCGCTCGGCGCCATGGGCATCGCGGTCTGGGCGATGATCGAGCTCGAAGCCGACGATGCGCTCGCATCGGCCGCGCACCTGGCCGCGGCCGACGCGCGAGTCGAGCGCGTCAGCATCTGGACTCCCGACAAGGATCTCGCCCAATGCGTAGAGGGCGACCGCGTCGTGCAGGTCGACAGCAAGACGAAACAGGTGCGCAATGCCGAAGAGGTCGAGAAGAAATTCGGCGTAGCGCCGGCGCTGATCGCCGACTACCTCGCGCTCGTCGGCGATGCCGCCGACGGCTATCCGGGGCTTCCCGGCATCGGCGCCAAAACGGCCGCGCGCCTTCTCCGCAGTTATGGCCCGCTCGAGAAGTTTCCGGCGGAAGTGCTCGGCGCCGGCCGCGAGAACGCGCTGCTTTTCAAGCGGCTCGCGACACTGCGAACCGATGCGCCGCTGTTCTCGAGCGTCGACGAGATCGAATGGCGCGGGCCCGGGCCTTCGTTTGCCGAGTGGGCCGAACGCATCGGCGACAAGCGCCTTCCCGAGCGCTGCGACGAGATCCTCGCCAGAAGAGCCGCGGTCCGATAGAGGCGTCCGTTACGGGCAGCCGCCGACGCCGGGAATGTACTGCTCCCCGGGGTCGCTCGCACAGAAGTACTCGAGCGTTGCCTGCCGCACGAGACGCGCCGGGCCCGGAAGCCCGATCGACGTGTTCTTGCCCGCGCCGCTCGTCGGCGGAACGCAGAACGTCGCACCGGTGACCGGCTCGTTGGGATCGACTTCGCCGGTGGCGACGATCGGATCCGGGAAGCACGCACGGCGCTCGGACAGTGAGCAGGTCCCTGCGTTGAATCCGATCGAGCCCGCGATGCAGTCGACGTTGGTTACGCACGCGACGATTCCACTGCCGTCCGCATCGCGCACGCCATCGCAGAACCTGTCGTCGGGACCGGTCGCGCAGTGTCCGCCGCCGTCGCCGTCGGCGGCGCACTGACCATCCGTGCATCCATTGGGCGAAGGAAAGATTCCGATCCCGGCCGACGAGCACGTCGCCGGATCGCACGTCCCGAAGTCGGCGGCCTGGCAGTCGGCGTTCGTCGTGCACGTCCTCGTGAAATTGCCCGAGCAGCGCGTGTTGCCGAACGTCGTGCAGGTTCCGATGTTCAGATCCTGGCAATCGGCATTGTTGTCGCAGCCGATTTGATTCCAGCCCGAGCAGTTGAGCACTCCCGAGCAATCCCCGTCGGTGTTGCACGCGACGGCGGAACCTCCACTGCACATCAGGCACGGGCAGTTGCCGCCGGACGGAAGACTCGGATTGCACGGCACGACGGCCGCGAGCGACGACGACGCGGTGGTCTCGACGTCGCGGACCGACAGTCCGCTTCCGGTAAAGTTGAGATCCGCGTCGGGGCTGCAGTCGAGGCTGTATCCTCCGCCGCCGCCGGCGCCGCCGGGGCGCGCCGGGAACGAAGCATTGGTGGCTTCGACGTCGCAGCTCTGGCGGTCGTTCGGACCGCCGATGCAGACGCCGCCGCGAACGCCGTCGCGCGCCACCGGATCGAGCTCGCAGAAATCACCCGCCGTGCAGTCGGCGTTGGCAGAGCATTGCGTCTGATGGTTGGCATGGCACGTGCCGCCGCACACCGGGCACGGCGACAGCAGGCTGAGCCCGCTGTAGGCGACCAGCTCGAGGTTCTTGGTGATCTCTGCGGCGCCGGTGTCGACGTTGATCGTGCCGGTCACGTCGCTCGCAAAGCGCGGCAGCAGGCAGAACGGGAACTCGACCGATGCGACCGGCTGCGGCGGCGAGTCGTAGCACTCGCACGTCGACGCGCCGGTGCAGCTTCCGATGCAGTCGTTGTCGCTGCCGCAGGTCTTTCCGTCGCCGTTTCCACAGCGCGGCGTGGCGTCGCACGTCTTGCGTCCGGTCGGGCAGTCGCTGTTGGTCGAACAGACGATCTGCGGATCGAACGCGCAGTGCGCGTTGCACGGCCCGCCGGTGCATTCTGCGTTGTTCGCACAGCTCGAGCCCGGAAACGCACCGCCCGCGCACGCACGGCACTGCGCCGCATCCGGCGACAGAGGGTCACTGCAATGCACGCGGATGTCGTTGCCGCAACGGCAGTTGCCCGCCGCTGCGTCGATTCCGTCGATCGAGCAGACTCCGCACGCTCCGCCGGCAAGCTCGCAGTCGAGGCTCAGGCGCAGCACGGCGCCTTCGTCGAGGTCGATCTCGTGGGCGTTGCCGGTCCAGCCGAGATCGAGCTCGCTCTCGGTGCGGCAGCGTCCGCTCGTGCAGATGCCGGCCGCGCAGTCGGTATTTGCGGTGCAACTGCCCGCGGTGCCGGCGTTCGTCGTCCAGTCGACGGCGCCCGGACACGAGTTGATCTCCGACAGCGTCGTCGTGGTCGTGCTCTCGCATGCCGGGCAATCGAGCGTGACTTCGATTCCCACGGCGGCCTTGAGGCACAGCAGCGCGTCGCTCGAAAGGATCGAGCCGCTGTCGTTGACGTCGCAGATGCAGAGCGCGCAGTCGCGAATGTCGACCGCCGTCTGAAGAATGAACAGGCAGTCCGATGTCTTCGGGCCCGTGGTGTTGACCGGAAGGCTGCAGCCGGCCGCTGCATCGGCGCGCTGCGGCGCAAGTGCAACGGCCATGAAGACCGTCACGAGCGCGCCCGCCACAAGCGCGCCACGTCCAGGAACGATGCGGCGCGCAATGGCTCGGCGAGCGTAAGGGAGAATGCTGCTGGTCGGCGCACTTATCGGCATTGGCGATTAGTAGCGCCACATCCGCGCGCGAAACAATAGGAGACAGGCGAATCCGCCCTCTCCGCATCGCGAAGAGTGCGACTGTGCAACTGATCGAGGGGGAGAACCCACCCCTTGGCGGATGATCTCAGGCGGCCTTTGCGTGCGAGCGCAAAGCAACCGCCGGCCTGGATTCGGCCGATGGCTCGTGCCGGAGCTCGAGGACGCCGTCTTCGAGCTTTCCGAAACGGATCGTCGCGAGGTCGCGCGCGTAGTTCTGGTGCAGACGCCACGGAGCGCGCTTTCCCTGCCTCGGGAACTTGTCCATTGCGCGCACCACGTATCCGGACGTGAAATCGAGCCACGGCAAGGTTTCCTGCTGCGGGTCGTCGATGCGCGGCGTCGCCGCTGCGTAGCCGAACTGGTCCATGTGCCGGAGCAGCCGGCAGACGTACTCGCACGTCAGGTCGCACTTGAGAGTCCACGATGCGTTCGTGTAGCCGAACGCCGACGCCATGTTCGGGACGTCGCTGTACATCATGCCTTTGTACGAAAGCGTCTTGCTGAAATCGACGTCCTTGCCGTCGACCGCCACCGTCATTCCGCCGAGCAGCTCGAGGACGAGGCCGGTGGCCGTGACGACGATGTCGGCTTCGACCTCCTGGCCGCTGGTCAGCCGGATTCCGGTCGGCGTGAACGTGTCGATGTGACCGGTGACGACCGACGCGCGGCCGCTGCGGATCGAATCGAACAGGTCGTTGTCGGGAACCAGGCACAGGCGCTGGTCCCACGGGTTGTAGCTCGGGGTGAAATGGGTCGCGACGTCGTAATCCGGACCCAGGCTCTCGCGGACGCGCGCAATCAGGCCTTCCTTGACGCGCGCCGGGCTGCGGCGCGCCCAGTTGAAGAAGAACAACTGGAGCAGGACGTTCTTCCAGCGCGTGAGCGCATACGCGAGCTCGAGCGGCACGTGCGCGCGAAGCCAGTTGGCAATGGCGTCTTCGCCGGGCCGCGACACGACGTACGTCGGCGATCGCTGCAGCATGGTTACGTGCGCGGCGTCCTTCGCCATCGCCGGTACCAGCGTAACCGCGGTCGCACCGCTGCCGATCACGACGACGCGCTTGCCGGCGTAATCGAGATCGGCGGGCCACTGCTGCGGATGCACGAGCGTGCCGCCGAACGTGTCGAGACCGGGAAAGTCCGGCGTGTAGCCGGCCGAATAGCGGTAGTAGCCGGAGCACATGAACAGGAATCGCGCACGCAGCGTGACCGTGCGGCCTTCGTGCTCGGCCGCGACGCTCCACAGCGACGTTTCACTCGACCATTCGGCGCGCACGACGCGGTGGTGGAAACGGATGTGGCGGTCGATGCCGTTCTCTTCCGCGGTCTCGCGTACGTACTGGAGAATCGAGCTGCCGTCGGCGATCGCCTTCGCGTTCTCCCACGGCTTGAACGCATAGCCGAGCGTGTACATGTCGCTGTCGGAGCGGATGCCCGGATAGCGGAACAGGTCCCACGTTCCGCCGATCGCGCCGCGCGCTTCGAGGATTGCATACGAGTGATCCGGACAGCGGGCCTGCAGATGGTAGGCCGCGCCGATGCCGGAAAGGCCGGCGCCGACAATGAGAACGTCGAGAACCTCGGAGGCATCGGATGGTGTCAGCGAGTGCATGGACGCGGTGGGCCGGGCCATCGGGGACCTCCAGGTCGGCTCGCGAGCCGGAGAGCTGCGCGCGCGGGATTGGAACGCTTGCGCCAGCGTGCCATCCCATTTACATAGCGTGATTATGTATATGCGTGCCCGCGGCGTGTCAACGACTTTTCTGCCCGCAGCGGCGGAGCTCGGGTAACGTGCCGAGACGCAGCGCTGCCGACGCTGCCCGCACCCGCCTCGACATCCTGCGGGTGGCACGAAAGCTGTTCTCCGAACAGGGGTACGCCGCCACCACCACATCCGAGATCGCGGAGGCCGCGGGCGTCACGGTCGGTGCGCTGTTTCACCACTTCGACGGCAAGCTCGGGCTTTTCCGCAGTGTGTTCGAAAGCCTCGAGGTCGAGATGGACTCGTACGTGCGCGAAACTGCCGGCCCTCCGACCGGCGGGCTCGAAACGTTTCTCACAGGCTTCCGCGCATACCTGGAATTCGCAAAACGCCGCGATTTTCACCGCATCGTAATGCTCGAAGGCCCGGTCGTGCTCGGCGAAGCCGAGTGGCACGCGATCGACGTTCGCCAGGGCGCCACCACGCTGATGGAAGGTCTGCAGCTTCTCGTCGCGGAGGGAATCATCGAAGACCGCCCGCTGCGCCCCCTCGCCCTGCTTCTGCTCGGCGCGATGAGCGAAGCGGGATTCACGGTCGCGCGCGGAGGGTCGCGCAAGGATCTCGATGCGCTCGTCGACGCCATGCGCTATCTGCTCACGTCGCATCTGAAGAAAAACAATCGACCAGTGGGCCCAGCCACACGTGTTCGACGCACACGCTAGGATTCGATTGACAGGCTGCGCCCGGGTCTATACATAGCCGCACTATGTAAATGCCCGCGTACGTTGCGGGCTGGGTGCGGAAAGGTCCCGCACAACGTCCAGAGGAAGATTGCCATGAAACAGCGCGGCGTCGTCTCCCGTCCCATCGAACCCCTGACCGCACTGCGTGCGATCCGCACACTGCTCGCGAATCCCGAGGAAACCGCGCTCGTGTTCCGCATCATCCGCGCGCTTTCCGGGCAGAGCTTCGAGCGCCTGTACCAGCGCATCCTCGCCGACCCGACCGGTTCGGTCATTCTGAACGAGCGCCGCAACATTCTCCCGGTCCTGCAGGATCGCGATCGCCTGCGCGATCTCGCGCCAGGAACTCTCGGCCGCGAGTACGCACGCTTCTGCGACACCGAAGGCCTCACCGCCGACGGCCTGGTCGAAGCCAGCGTCGAGGAGGAAGACGATTCCGTGTTCCTCGACGAGCGCGCGAGGGTCCTCAGCATGCGGCTGCGCGACACGCACGACCTCTGGCACGTCGTGACCGGCTATCAGCGTGATCTTTTCGGCGAAGGCGCGCTGCTCGCGTTCTCTTACGCGCAGACCGGAAACCCGGGCATCGCGTTCATCGTGGTGATGGCGGCGATCCGCCGCTGGCGCGAAGGCCATTCCGACGCCGTGCGCCTGAGCTGGCAGGCATGGCGCCGCGGGCGCCGTGCCGCGTCGTTCGTCGCCGCCGACTGGGAAGCGATGCTCGCGCTTCCGCTCGCGGAGGTCCGCCGGCGTCTGTGCATCGACGAGCCGAAGGAATACACGCCGCTGTTTTCGGCCGCCGCAGCCGCGGCGCGCTGAAAACGTCGCATCGCTGAAACGTCGGCGGCGCATCGCTGACCCGTCCACGTCGGAGCGCGTCAGCGGCGAATGAAAAGCGTGCGCTTCCCGCGCAGCCCCTTGAGCTCGTGCTCCCCATGAATATCGAACTGTAGGCCGGAGCCTTCGAGCAGATCGTGCGTGGTCGCCGAGATCAGCACTTCTCCGGCGCCTGCCATCGACGCGACCCTGGCCGCCGTGTGCACCGCAACGCCGCGTGCCTGGCCGCCGACGATCTCGACTTCGCCGGTGTGAATCCCGATGCGAAGCTCGAGCCCGAGCTCGCGAACCGCGCTGTCCATGGACGCCGCCGCGCGCACGGCGCGAGCCGGCCCGTCGAACAGCGCAAGGAACCCGTCGCCGAGCGTGGCCATCTCGCGACCTCGAAACTGGTCGATGGCGGCCCGCACCGTGATGTTGTGCTTTTCCAGCAGCTCGGCCCACGCACGGTCTCCCAGGCGCTCGAGGATCGACGTGGAGTCGACGATGTCGCTGAACAGGATGGTCGCGAGCGTGCGTTCGCCGAGCTCTTCCGGTGACGCGCCGTAGGTCCGCCCGCTCGTGAATTCGATCGAGTCCCACGGCTCGCTGCCTTCCACCCACGCATCGTGCCCGGGCGGAATCTCGTAGGCATCGCCCGGCCCGATGACCATCTCGGTTCCGTCGTCCTGGAGCACGTGAAGCGAGCCGGAGATCGTGTAGCCGAGATGCCGATGCTGGCACGAGCGGGTTCCGGTGATCGGGCCCACGTCCGTCGACCAGCGCCAGCCGGGCTGGAACAGGAACCGGCAGACGGCAACCTCGCCAAGCTGGACGACGTCGACCTTGCCGTTGGGAAACGTGCGCTCCTGATCGGGCTGGCTGAAACCTTTGCGTTGCAGGAACGGCATCGGGCCGGAATCATCCGACAGTACGCACCTGCGTGCAAGATGACGGCCGACGGCTGCGTGCGCGTCGGCGACAGGAAAACCGCGACTGCCTTGCCGTCATCCGGGCAGTCCACTACGTTCGGCGCCGCACCCTGCTCATCGGCCGGAAGTCACTGGAGGACACCATGCGTGCATCGATCTGGATGTTGTTGGCAACCATGCTCCTGGTCACCGTGAACGTGGCCCCGGCGCTCGCGTCCGACAAGGAAGACGCAATGGTGCCGGTGCGCCGCTTCATCGACAGCATGAACAAGAACGACGCGAGGGGCGCGACGGCGGCGTACGCGCCGCAAGCCAGCATCACCGACGAGTTCCCGCCTTACCACTGGATCGGCAATTCCGCGTTCGCCGACTGGGTCCGCGATTTCGAAATCGACGCGACCAAGAACGAGGTCACGAATCCGCGGGTCACGCTGCAGAATCCGCGCCACGTCGACGTCGTCGGCGATCGCGCGTACATCGTCGTTCCCGCTGCGCTCTCCTTCAAGCAGCACGGCAAGCCGAAGACCGAGAAGGGCGCGGTGATGACGTTCGCGCTGCAGAAGTATCCTGACGGGTGGCTGATCGCCGGCTGGACCTGGACCAAGCACTGACTGCGGCACGACGCCCGCACCGCGTTCGATCTCAATCCGTTCTGCTCGCCTCCCCCGTTGCAGGCACGCAACGTATTCTCGCCGCGCCGCGTACGAGGCGCTACTTCTGATTCAGACCCGGATTCGCACTCTTGCGGATTTCCGTAACGCGAAACGCCGGTGCACCCCGCCACTGCGTGATCACGCGGCGCAGACGCCACTCGTGAACGACTTCACGACCATTAGGCTGCCCCCTTTGCGCCGCAGTTCCTGCGCTTTTACTCCTCGGCATGCGCCGACACGGCATGGCGCCGGGCGAATGCACGCCGGGCGGACGTTCGCGGCAGTCGTGCGGTATTGACGGACGGTGACTTGCGCGCAAGCGTCATGACATCCGGTGTTCCGCGCTTCGCGCAAGGAGACTACCCCTATGTTTGCCAGATCACTGATGCTTCTGCTCTCTGCGATCCTGTTCTGGCCCGTGGCACCGGCCGCGGCGGCCTGGAACAACTGCGGCAACGGCGTCGTGAACCGCGACGAGGAGTGTGACGACGCAAACACCTCCTCCGCCGACGGCTGTACGACGATCTGCCATATCTCCGAAGGCTGGACGTGCACGGGAAGCCCGTCGGTCTGTACCCACACCGGGCTTGAGTGCGGCAACGGCGTCGTCGACAGCGGCGAAGAATGCGACGACGCCAACATGGACTCCGGCGACGGGTGCCAGAGCGACTGTACGGTCCAATCGGGATGGGAGTGCACCGGCACCGCACCGTCGGTGTGCGCTCCGACCGAGACGGAGATCAATTGTGGCAACGGCATCGTCGACAGCGGCGAGGACTGCGACGGCGGCGCGTGCTGCATCGACTGTACGTTCGCGACCAGCACGACGACGTGCCGCGCGTCGGCAGGCGCGTGCGACATCGCCGAGGTCTGCAGCGGCTCGAGCAGCTCGTGTCCTTCGGACGCCCACAGCACGAACATGTGTCGCGCGTCGACGGGTGCCTGCGATCCGGCCGAGTTCTGCAGCAGCGCGTCGACCGGTTGCCCCGCCGACAGCGTCCGGCCGAGCACGTTCGTCTGTCGCGCATCGGCAGGAAGCTGCGACGTTGCCGAGAGATGCGACGGTTCCACGGCCGCGTGTCCTGTGGACACCGTCAGCCCGAGCACCACGGTCTGCCGCCCGGCGGTTTCGACGTCGTGCGACGTGGCCGAAACCTGCAACGGCGCTTCGGGTGCCTGCCCGGCCGACGTACTGCTCGGATGCCCGGACACGGACGGAACCGATTGCGTGCACCCGGCCTGCGACGTCTCCGGCCAGTGCACGACGCGCGACGATTGCCAGGAGATCTGCCGGCCGTCGAATTTCTGGGCGCGTCGCTCGAGCGTCGCGAACGACGGCGACAGCCTGATCCAGACCATTCTCGACCAGGCCGGATCGCTGTCGGTGTGCGGCCAGACGATCGACTCGGCAACCGGCACCGGCGACCTCGATTCCGCGCTGGAAGCGCTGTGCGTCCAGACGCGAGGCGTAGACCAGCGTGACCTGTTCAAACAGCTCGTGACGACCGCGTTCAACTGCGAGATCAGCGAGGGCGGAACCTGCGACCAGATCCTCAGCCGATTCGCCGACGTCTCGTTCACCGCCTGCAGCGCGCTCTGCGCCGGGACTCCCGTTCCGGGCGGTCCGACCGTCGACGAATGCATCGACCAGCTCTCCTGTTTCAACAGCGGCGGGCAGGTGGTCGACGGCCAATGCGCGTTCGGAACGTGCGAGGATGACCCGACGCAGTTCTGCGGCGGTGACTTCGGTTCGTGCTCGGGCACGGGAAGCGGCGACGACGGAGATGACGACGACGGCGGCGCGGATCTGCGTGCCGGCGCCGCCGGCGGACTCGCGCTCGGCCACGGAAAACATCACGCGAACGGTCTCAACGGAAACAACGGAAGCAACGGCGAGAACGGCGGCGGCGGCGATGAGGGTGACGTCGACGACGGCTGCGAGCCGTTCGAAGGCAATTGTGCCGATGCACGGCTGTGTACGACGACGAATTCGGATGCGGACGTCCAGATCTGTCCGCACCGAACGCGGCCGTCCAATCACCTCTGCCAGCAGGCCAGAAAGAATACCTGCACGATCGACAGCTGCGACTAGCTGCGCTCGAGCGGTCGGGCCGCTCGAACGGATCCGGCGGAGCCCCTCGTGGGCTCCGCCGGATGTCGATTTTCCTGCCCTCCCCTCCCGCCATCGTCACCGTCCGGATTCGTTGCCCGAGCAGTCGAGCCGCGTGCATCGACGCAAAGCTTACGCAACACTCGCGGGCCCAGAAGGAGACCTGCGATGCAACCTCGACAAGTCCTGTCCGTCGACGAAATCGATCTTTCCGCAATCCCTTTCTGGGAGCGTCCGCTCGAAGAACGCGAAGGCGCGTTCAAGACGCTTCGTGACGAGCGGCCGGTGGCGTTCTGCCGGGAGCCCGACGTACCGGGTCTCATCACGGGGCCCGGCTACTGGTCGCTGACGCGCCATGCCGACATCCTGCACGTCAGTCACAATCCCGAAGTGTTCTCGTCGGCGCACGGCGGCGTCAACATCATCGATCAGCCGCCCGACTTCGGAGAGTTCTTCGGCTCGATGATCGTGATGGACGATCCTCGCCATGCGCGCCTGCGGCGCATCGTCTCGCGCGGATTCACACCGGGAATGCTCCGCAAGGTCGAGGCCAACGTGGAGCGCGCCGCGGAGAAAATCATCGACGACGTCATCGAGCGCGGCACCTGCGACTTCGTCACCGATATCGCTGCGGCGCTCCCGCTCAAGATTATCTGCGACATGATGGGCATCGCCGAGTCCGACTACCGGTTCGTGTTCGATCGCACCAACATCATCCTCGGCGCCGGCGATCCCGAATACGTCTCCGATCCGCTGTCGGTCATCCCTGCGCTGCTTCAGGCGGGCCAGGATCTTTCGATGCTTGCGCAGGATCTGGCACGCATCCGGCGCGACAATCCGACCGACGACCTCACGTCGGCCATGGTTCACGCGGAAGTGGACGGCGAGCGGCTCACCGATGCCGAGGTCGGTTCGTTCTTCGTGCTGCTGGTCGCGGCCGGAAACGAAACCACGCGCAATGCGATCAGCCACGGCATGAAGGCACTGTCGGATTATCCCGAACAGAAGCGGCTGTGGATGGCCGATTTCGACCGCATTGCCCCGCTGGCCGTCGAAGAGATCGTGCGCTGGGCATCGCCGGTCATTCATTTCCGCCGCACGGCCATGCGCGACACGGAGATCTCCGGCCAGAAGATCGCCGAAGGCGAGAAGGTCGTCATGTGGTACAACTCGGCCAATCGCGACGAGAGCGTGTTTCCGGACCCGTACGAATTCCGCGTTACGCGGTCGCCGAACGAGCACGTCGGATTCGGCGGGCCCGGGCCGCACTTCTGCATGGGTGCGCATCTCGCCCGCCGCGAAATCACGGTGATGTTCCGCCAGTTGTTCCGCCGCGTACCGGATCTCGAAATCAGCGCGCCGCCGTCGCGGCTGCTGTCGTTCTTCATCCACGGCATCAAGCGCATGCCGTGCGAGTTCACGCCGGGCGGGGCCGAAGCCGCCTGAGCAATCCGGCAAGGCACGGCTTCGGGTAAACCCGTGCCTCGGCCATGGATCTCCCGGCCGTTGCGGATGGCGGCAAAGTGACCCGGAGCACGTCCGATGCGCACCCGGAGGCTTCGCGCACCGAGGCCGGTCGCGGCCCGATGATTCCAGGACATTGCAGAGTCGTCTCGCGCAGATAGCTTCGTTCGACTCCACCGGATGAATGCGGAAAATCCCGCGCGTCGAAAAAGGGGGCTCCCGGATGAAGCGCGGTAAAACTGGACGGAGGGCGGCAGCAGCCATCTGCGCGATTGCTGCATGCGCTGCCGCCGGCTGCACCGCGCTCGGACCGGCTGGCCGCGGAGGCTGGACGCCGGAGCGACGCGCCAGCGAGCTCGAACAGGCCAGCGCGATCACGGCCGGTCCATCGCCGGCGCCGCTCGCCCGGTCGCTTCCGGAAACACCGTTCGTCCCCTCGGCTCCGGCCGCTCCTCGGAAGCTCGATCTCGACGCGGCGCTCGCGCTCGCCCATCGCCACAACCGCAGCATCGGCATCTCGGATGCGAGCGTCGACATCGCGGCCGGCAACGTCGCCGTTGCGCGGGCTGCGCTGCTGCCGACCGCGAGCGTGCACGGATCGTACAACTGGTTCAGCGACGAGCAGTCGAATACCGTCGACTTTGGCGGGCAGACCAACTCCATCGTGATTCGCGAGCAGGATTTCGCATCGGTCAACGCGGCGGCACGCCTTGCCATCGACCTGAGCGGCGAGCTCCGCCACGGCCTCTACTCGGCGCAGGCCTCCTTCCGCGCCGAGCGGGCGCGCGCGTGGGCCACGCGGCTCCAGGAAGAAAGCTCGGTGGCCGCAGCTTACTTCGGGCTGCTCGAAGCCGAGCGGCTCCGCGACGTCGAGCTCCAGACCGTTGCGCTCCACGAGCGCCAGTTCGCGGACGCATCGAACCGCTTCGAACAGGGGCGGCTCACGCGCAACGGCGTGCTCGTCGTCCAGGTCGCGCTCATCGATGCCAGACAGCTCGTAGTACGGCTCGACAACTCGGTGGCCGCGGCACGGCGCTCCCTGAACAGCGTCACGGGGCTCGAGATCGGCGCGCCGACCGCAGTCGTCGACGTGTCGCGCCCGCCCGGTCTTCCTCCGCTCGACGAAGCCGTCGCCGCGGTGACCAGGCACAATCCCCTCGTCACGTCGATGCTCGAAGAGGTGCAGTCCGCCGACGAACGGCTTACGGCCGCGCGGCGCGCGCGCTTCCCGCGCTTCCAGGCTTCCGGCGGGTATGACGCGACGACGCAGGATACGATCACGCCGAACAACTACGGATCGTTAGGAATCGGCGTGGACGTGGACCTGTACAGTTTCGCACGCGAAGGCGACATCGCGCGGCTCGAAGCCACGGTGACGCGCAGCCGCCTTCTGCTCGACCGTACTCGCCGCGATGTCGAAACCATGGTGCGTGATGCACACGACCGCGTGCGCGAGCGCGTGCAGGCCATCGACGCCGCCACGGCCGCCGTCAGCCAGGCCGAAGAGAATCTTCGCATCCGTCAGGTCCAGTTCGACGAAGGCCGCGCCACCAGCGAAGATCTTCTCGATGCGGCCCAGCTCCTCACGCGCCAGCGCGCAGCGCTCGCATCCGCAATCTACGAATCCCACGTCAGCCGCGCCCAGCTCCAGCAGCTGATGGGTGAGCCGCTGACCAGCGAATATCTGACCAGTGAGCCGCCTGCCGGCGAACATCCGATCAGTGAGCCGCTTGCCGGCGAACATTCGATCAGTCAGCCGCTTGCCGGCGAACATCCGATGCATGAGCCGCTTGCCGGCGAACATCCGATCAGTCAGCCGCCTGCCGCCCACCGTCCCGCGACTGCAAAGGGAGAAGCCCGATGAAGCGTCTGTTGTCCCTCGTCGCGGTCGCCGCGCTCATCGTGATCGGGTTCGTGGTCTTCCATCACAGCGGTGAACACGACGGGCGCTACACCGGTTTCGTCGAGGGCGAAGAACGCCTGCTGCGAAGCGAGGTCAGCGGACGCGTGCTCGACGTGAACTTCCGCGAAGGCGACCCCGTGCCGGCATCGGCCGTCGTTGCCCGCATCGACGATGCCGATATCGCCGCGCGCGCGCAGTCGGCCAGGCAGCAGGTCGACGTGCTGTCGCGCCAGATCGAGCAGGCGGTCATCGAAGCCGATCTTCGCGAGGCGAGCTGGAAACAGGACCTTCGTACGCGCGAGAGCGAAGCCGAGCAGGCGCGCGCGGACGTCGAGCTTGCCGCGCGCACCGCCCAGCGTGAGGAAGGCCTCGCCAGAAGCGGCGCGACGACGAAGCAAATGCTCGACGACACCCGCAACCGCCTGTCGACTGCGAAGACCTCAGCCGAGCGCGCCGCCAACGTCCTCGAACGAACCCGCGCCGAAGAGGCGACGATTGCCGCCGCCCGTGCACACGTCGAAGTGCTGCGCGGCCAGAAGGCGCTGGCCGCGAGCCAGCTCGCGGAGCTCGAGGTCACGCACGCGAAGTTCCAGATCCGCTCGCCGAATGTCCCAACCATCGCGCAGACGCAGCTGCTGTGGCCGGGCGAGCTTGCGCAGCCGGGTACGCCGGTGTTTTCGGTTCTCGATCCGCGCGACAAGTATGTGCAGATCTACGTCCCGGTCCCGGACCTGGACCGCGTCAAGGTCGGAACGAAAATGGACATCGAGCTCGATTCGAACCCGGGCAAACGCTGGCCGGGCGAAGTCACGTTCATTGCCGAGCGCGCCAATTTCACGCCCGAGAAGATCGAGACGCGCAGCGATCGCGTGGGCCAGGTCTATCGGGTCAAGGTCCGCATCCTCGAAGGCGTCGAGAACTTCACCGTCGGCAGCGAGAGCGACGTCTACATTTCCACGGAGGCGCCGCGGTGAGATCCGCCCACGTCTGCATCTCCAGCGAGGCGCAGCGGTGACATCCGCCGACGCGCCGTCGATTCGCTTTCGCGGCCTGCGCAAGCGTTTCGGTACGCGCGAGGCGCTCGGCGGCATCGACCTCGACGTGCGCGGAGCACAGATGGTCGGGGTCGTCGGCCCGGACGGCGCAGGCAAGACCACGCTGCTCCGCGTGCTCGCGGGCCTGCTGGAGATCGAAGCCGACGAGGCCACCGTGCTCGGCTTCGACCTGCGCGAGGACGTGCGCGACTACAAACGCCACATCGGTTACGTGCCGCAGAGCTTCAGCCTGTATCGCGACCTCAGCATCGACGAGAACCTGTCGTTCACCGCGCGGCTGCACCGCATACCGGCGGACGAGTTCGAGCGCAGGCGCCGCGAGCTGCTCGAGCGCACGTCCCTCACACCGTTCTCCTCGCGCCTTGCCGGCGCGCTATCGGGCGGAATGAAGCAGAAGCTCGCCGTCGCCAACGCGCTGCTGCCGCAGCCGGACCTGCTCGTGCTCGACGAGCCGACCGCCGGAGTCGACGTCGTCGCGCGGCGCGAGATCTTCGACATCCTGAAGGAGCTCGAACGCAGCGTGCTCGTGGTCGTCTCGACGAGCTATCTCGAAGAGGCTGCGCTCTGCGACCGGCTCATCTATCTCCGCCTCGGCCAGGTGGTCGCGCAGGGCAGCCCGCACGAGCTCGAAGCCGCCACCGGCACCGATCCGTATCGCGCGTGGACCGAATACGGCGATGCCGTTCGCGCTGCGGCCGCGAACCTGGCGTGGGTCGACAGCGCGCGCGACTGCGGGCGCTTCGTTCGCATCGAGGTGCTGCGCGACCGCTCGCCGGCGCCCGAGCTCGTCTGCCGCGAGCTGCTCGCGCTGCGGCCGAACGGCGCGGCCGTGCCGGCTTCGGCGAAGCGGCTGGTCGCGCTGGCCGAACGCGCACCGGCCGATCTCGAGTCGACGCTGCTCGCGCTCGCCCGGCGCGCAGGTGTCCGATGAGCGCGACCGCTGCCAGCGGGCCGGCGCCCGCATCGGCGCGCAGTATCGCCGCCGGCAAAACCGGCGTCGCCGGCCCGATCGACAACAACGGCGACATCGTGATCGAAACTCTGGGCCTCACGCGCAAGTTCGGCGACTTCACGGCGGTCGACGACATCGCG
The DNA here is from genome assembly GCA_035571835.1 of Candidatus Limnocylindrales bacterium. Classification (NCBI taxonomy): domain Bacteria; kingdom Bacillati; phylum Chloroflexota; class Candidatus Limnocylindria; order Candidatus Limnocylindrales; species Candidatus Limnocylindrales bacterium. The sequence goes on from DATNBU010000039.1 coordinate 255,840, forward strand.
ATCCGCGTCGAGCGAGGAACCATCTTCGCGTTCCTCGGCGCCAACGGTTCCGGAAAGACGACGACGATCCGCATGCTGATCGGACTTCTCACGCCGACTTCCGGCAGCATCACCGTTGCAGGCGTCGACGTAATCGCGCGGCCTCGCCGTGTGCGCGAAGCGATCGGCTACATGGGCCAGAAAGTCAGCCTGTACCGCGGGCTGTCGCTGCACGAGAACGTGCAGTTCTACGGCGGGCTGCACGGCATCACCGGCAAGGACCTCGAACAGAAATGGGGCGCGCTGCGCGAGCGCTTCGCGCTCGGCGAAGAGGAGAAGCACCTGACCGACGACCTTCCGGGCGGAATCCGGCAGCGCGCCGGTCTTGCGCTCGCGATGCTGCATTCGCCGGCGGTGCTGTTTCTCGACGAGCCGACGGCCGGCGTCGACGTCGGCAGCCGCACGCTGTTCTGGGAGCTCATCCGCGAGCAGCGGCGCGCCGGCGTGACGATCTTCGTGACGACGCACTTCCTCGACGAAGTCGACTACTGCGACCGGATCTCGTTCATCGACGCCGGACGCATCGTCGTGAACTCGACGCCCGAAGGCCTGCGCGAGCGCTGGTCGGAGGGGTACGGGGCATTCTGTCCGGTCGCCGCGGATCGCACCGAGGCAGCGGCCCGCGAGCTCGAAGCCGCCGGCTGGCAGACAACCACGGCCGACGGAGGCCTTCGGCTTCACGCGCAGGTCGCGACGACCGCGATGCTCGAGGCGATCACGCGCGCGGCTGCGCCCGGCGACGCGCACCGGATCCAGGTCGTGCAGCCGTCGATGTCCGAAGTCTTCCGGCGGCTGATCGAGCACGGCGCGTCCGTCAAGCAGAACGGAGCGACGAACGGCGTGCAGGCGGGCCCGCTTCCAGCGCGGGGGAGCCTGCAGTGAAGTCCGCCTTCAGCATCACGAGGCTGAAGACCCGCGGGCGCCGGCTGCGCACGCTGATGCTTCGCGAAGTGCGTGCGACGCTGCGCGATCCGTTCACGATGTTCGTGATGATCACGGTGCCGCTCGGCTCCCTGCTCGCGTTCGGGTTCATCGTCTCGACCGAAGTGCATTTCATCCGCCTCGGCATCCTCGACAGCGCGAACAGTGCGCTCACCCGCCGCATCGTCGGCGACCTGACCGCGAAGGATACGTTCGACGCGACGATCTTCCGCACGCGCGACGAGATCGACGACGCGATGACCGGCGGTCACATCGGCGCCGCCGTCATCATCCCGGCCGACTTCGAGCGCGCGCGCCTGCGCCGCGCGGACGGCGGCGAACCCGCCGAGATCCAGGTCTTCTACGACGGCGCCGAGCCGGTGCTGGCGGGCAACGCCGAGGCTTCGCTGCGCGGCATTCTCGAGTCCGCTCTTGCCGACGCCGGGCCCGACGTGCACTCGACGATCCAGCCGACTCCGCTCCGGACGAGCGGCGTGCACGCTACGGTGCGCGCCGTCTACAACCCGACGCTCGATGGCCGTCCGTACATGGTCGCCGGCACGTTCGGCTTCGTGCTGACGTTCCTGACGACGCTGATCACGGCCATCTCGATCGTCAACGAGCGCCTGACCGGCACCTACGAGCAGCTGCAGCTCACGCCGGCGACGCCGCTCGAGATCCTTCTCGGCAAGATGGTACCGCTCGGCGCGGTGTTCTCGTTCGACCTGGTGCTGATGATGGTCGTCGCCGGCTTCTTCCTCGGGACGTGGCCGCAGGGAAACCCGGTGCTGTTCTGGGCGATCGCGTCGTTCTACGTCGCCACGTCGCTGTCGCTCGGCCTGATCTTTTCGGCCACGTCGGCAACCGCCGCCGAGGCTGTGCAGAAGACGGTGCTGTCGAGCATCCCGCTGATCCAGCTGAGCGGATTCATCTATCCGGTTCGGAGCATGCCGGCGCCGGTGCGTGTGCTCGCCGAGCTGATCCCGGCGACGCACTTCATCGAGGTCAGCCGCGCGATCTATCTTCGCGGCGAAGGCTTCGTCGAGCTGTGGCCGCAGCTCGCGATCATCTTCGCGATGGGCGTTGCGCTGATGGCGTGGGCGCTGCGGACGCTGGAGGCGCGGTCGTGAACGAGCGCGTCATTTCATTCTGCCGCAACGTACTGGCGGTCGCCTACAAGGAAAGCATGCTGCTGCGCCGCAGCCCGCTGCTAATCGGCGCCGTGGTCGCACAACCGCTGATCTTCCTGTGGCTGTTCGGGTTCGTGCTTTCGAGCAAGCCGGCCAACGTTCCGTGGGCAGTGCTCGACCAGAGCCACAGCGAGCTGTCGCGGCGCATCGTCTCGGAGATCCAGGCGAGCGGATACTTCCTGCCGAGGCGCGACGTCGAAAGTTACGACGAAGGCATCGCCGGGCTGCGCACCGGAGACGTGCTCGCGCTCGTGGTGCTCCCGGTGGACCTTTCGCGCGACGCGACGCGCGGAGCGCCGGAAGTGCAGGTGCTCGTCGACGGCGCCGACCCGATCAGCGCGGCGCGCGTCGGCGGGTACATCCGCGCGATTGCTGCAGCCGTCGAAACGACACCCGCATCGGCAGCGGGGCGGTTGCCGGCCGCCGGTATGCGGGGGCCCGGTCCGGCCGTCGAGCTTCGCCAGAGATTCTGGTTCAACCCGACGCTGGCCGACAAGGATTTCCTGCTCGTCAGCCTGGCCGGCATGCTGCTGACCAACTTCTGCCTGTCGATCGCGAGCATGGGGCTCGTGGCCGAGCGCGAGGAAGGAACGTACGAGCAGACGCTCGCGCTGCCGGTTTCGGTGGTCGAGCTGGTGCTCGGGAAACTCGTCCCTGACGTCGTGCTCTGTTACGTGCTGCTGTTCATCTCGATCGTCGGGCCCGGTCTCGGATTCGGGCTCTGGCCGGCCGGCAGCATCCCGGCGCTCATGGTGCTGACGCTGCCGTTCGTGCTGGCAACGCTCGCCGTGGGCGTCTTCATCTCGACGATGGCCAGGACGGTGGCGCAGGGTGTGTTCATCTCGGTCTTCGCGATCATGCCGTCGTTCGTGCTGTCGGGAGTGATGATGCCGTACGAGCTGATGCCCACGGTGCCGCGCTGGATCGGAGCCATGGCCCCGCTGCGCTGGTACCAGATCGGACTGCGCCGCATCTACGCGCGCGGCGGCGGGCTCGACGACGTCGTCGTTCCGATGCTGGCCGTCACGCTGAGCTTCGCCGTGCTGCTCGCGATGATCCGCATCCGAACCAAGCCGCGGCTGGACTGACCCGCACTTGCCTCCACCGCACGCCGGCCGAAAAATCGCTTTCCCGATGATCCCGAGTCCCCCGTACCTGCTGCTGTGGTTCACGCTCGTGATGTGCGTGCCGCTGCCGTTCTTCCTCGTCGAGATCGGGCAGCAGCCGCTCGCCGGGCTCCTGCAGATTTTCGGCGTGACCTTGACGCTGATCGCCACCGAGGGAAGCTCGGGCGCCGTGACGATCGCAGCGTGGATGCTCGGCGTACAGCTTCTGCTCGGCGCCGCCCTGCTGACACTCGCGACGTCCGTCATCATGCGCATGCTGCGCCGCGGCCTCGGCGAAAATGCGACCCTTGGTACGTATGCACTGGTCGCGGTGATCGTGGCCGTCGCCGTCACGCAGCCGATCTATCGCACGCCGTTTCGCGCAGCCGGCCTGCACGCGACACTGGGCCAGGTCTTCGAGTGAGTCGCAGCGCGAGGCGCGCGACATGGCCGGCGCTCGCGCTGGCGGCGGCTTCGTTTGCCGTCGCGCCGGCGGCGTATGCACGCGACGCCGTCCCGAAGATGCATCCGGTCGTGCCTGTCGTGCCGGCCGCCCCCGCCGTGCCTGTCGTGCCCGCCACGCCGATTCCGCCGCATCGCTGCGCGTCATACACAGCGACGAAGCGGCCGCTGTTCGGCGATCTTCACGTGCATACCGGGCTGTCGTTCGACGCCAACTCGCTCGGCACCCGCAACATGCCGATCGACGCGTATCATTTTGCGCAGGGCGAAGAGATCGGCCTGCAGCCGTACAGCGTCGACGGCAAGCCCGGGCGTCACGTACGCCTCGAGCGGCCGCTCGACTTCGCCGCGGTCACCGACCACTCCGAGCTGCTCGGCGAGCTCTACATGTGCAAGACGCCGACCGCGCCCGGCTACAGCTCGTTCGTCTGCACGATGCAGCGGCGCTGGCCGCTGCTCGCGTACATCTTCGTGAGCAGCCGCATGCTGAACAGCGATACCCCCGTACGCTACAGCTTCTGTGGAGCGGGCGGCAAGAACTGCCTCAAGGCCGCCGAAGGTCCGTGGAAAGTGATCCGCGACGCCGCCGAGGAAGCCTACGACCGCACCGACGCGTGCTCCTTCACGTCGTTCGTTGCGTACGAGTGGAGCGGCGGGCCGGGCGGCAACATGACCCATCGCAACGTGATCTTCGCCGACGAGAAAGCGCCGGACCTGCCGGTGAGCTTCATCGAGGAAGGCACCGGCGAAGGCCTGTGGAAACATCTCGAGAGCGATTGCGCGAAAAGCGGCTGCCGGTTCCTGACGATCCCGCACAACACCAACCTCAGCAACGGCTCGCTGTTCGCCACCGAGACCAAAAGCGTGGAGGACGCACGGCGCAGGCGCGAGTTCGAGCCGCTGCTCGAGATCATCCAGCACAAGGGCGACTCGGAGTGCCGCGGCGGCTCGCCGGACGAGTACTGCAACTTCGAAAAGCTCCCGTTCAGCCGCATGCAGGAGCAGCCGTTCACGTTCCAGTGGAAGCAGCCCGGACCGCTCAGCTTCGCGCGGGAAATTCTCGCCGAAGGTCTCGCGCGCGAGCAGAAGCTCGGCCTCAATCCGTTCCGTCTCGGCATGATCGGCGCCACCGACACGCATCTTGCGGCCGCAGGCGACGTTGCCGAGAAGGATTACCCCGGTCATGGAGCCGGCGTCGGTACGGCGGGCACGGAGGCGCCGAGTGTTCCCGACTCGCTGTGGTTCAATCCCGGAGGTCTGGCCGGCGTGTGGGCCGAGGAGAACTCGCGCGAATCGATCTGGGCTGCGCTCCAGCGCCGCGAGGTCTTCGCGACCACCGGCCCGAGGATCCTCGTGCGCTTCTTCGGAGGTTTCTCGTATCCGTCGAATCTGTGCGACAGCGAGCACTACGCCGAAGACGGCTACGCCGGCGGCGTGCCGATGGGTGGAGAGCTCGCCGCGCCGGCCGACAAGGAAGCCCGTCCGGTCTTTTCGATCTCGGCGCTTCAGGACGCGGGAACGGCGAAAAGCCCGGGCACGCCGCTCGACATCGTGCAGATCGTCAAGATCTGGCTCGAAGGCGGCACGGTCCACCAGAAGATCTTCGACGTCGCACGCAGCAGCGAAGGCGACGACCTCGACCCGCTGATCTGCAACGCACCGAAGAGCGGCAGCTCGAGCCTCTGCGCAACGTGGACCGACAAGGACTACGATGCCAAGCTCTCGACCATCTACTACGCACGCGTGATCGAGAAGCCGAGCTGCCGCTGGACCGGATTCCTGTGCGCGAATGTCCATGCCGACTGCCGGCAGGGCGCGTCGATCCCGGGCGGCTTCGAGTTCTGCTGCGACCGCAACATTGCCAAGGTCACGCGCGAGCGCGCCGTCACGTCGCCGATCTGGATTCCGGCCGCGCGCGAAGGCTGAGCTGGCCGGCGCCGTCGTGTGCGCCGGAGGCTTTGGTCGCGCCGGTCGCCGTGCTATCCGGCGCTGTGCCGAGCCAGCTCTTCGCCCGCAAATCCGTCGAGCTTTTGCATTCCGAGCTTGCCGGGGCCGAACGCCTGCACCGCGTCCTCGGTCCGTGGGCGCTTACCGCCATGGGTATCGGCGCGATCATCGGCGCCGGCATCTTCGTGCTGACCGGACTGGCCGCGCACGACTACGCCGGCCCGTCGCTGATGCTTTCGTTCGTGCTCGCCGCCACCGGGTGCGCCCTCGCCGGCCTGTGCTACGCCGAGTTCGCATCGATGATCCCCGTCGCAGGCAGCGCGTACACATACGCGTACGCGACGCTCGGCGAGCTGTTCGCGTGGATCATCGGCTGGGACCTCGTGCTCGAGTATGCGATCGCATCGTGCGCCGTCGCGCACGGCTGGTCTCACTATTTCCAGGCCCTCCTCGCGCTCTACGGCGTGCATCTGCCGGCATGGCTCGCCACCGATCCGTTCTCGGCGTCGGCGGAGGTCCTTGCCGCCGCGCCGCATTTTGCCGGCATGCCGATCGCGTTCGATGCATCGGCGCTGTCGATCGCGCTGCTGCTCACCGTCGTGCTCGTCGTCGGCATCCGCGAGAGCGCCGGTCTCAACGTCCTCATCGTCGTTCTCAAGCTCGCCGTCGTGCTGTTCGTGATTGTCATGGGCATTCCGCACGTCGATCCGGCCAACTGGAAGCCGTTCTTCCCGTTCGGGCTGGCCGGAACGTTCTCGGGCGCGTCCTACGTGTTCTTCGCGTACATCGGCTTCGACTCGATCAGCACGCACGCCGAAGAGGCGAAAAATCCTGCGCGGGACGTCCCGATCGCGATCCTCTCGTCGCTCGGGCTGTGCACGGTCCTGTACATTGCGGTCGCAGCGGTGCTGACCGGGATGGTCCACTACAGCGACATCAACATCGATGCACCGATCGTCGCCGCGTTCTCGGAGAAGGGGCTCGCGTTCGCGAGCGTCGTGATCTCGATCGGCGCCGTTGCCGGAATCACCAGCGTGCTGCTCGTAATGATGCTCAGCCAGGCGCGCGTGCTGCTGGCCATGGCGCGCGACGGGCTGATTCCGTTCTCGCTGTTCGGCGCCGTGCATCCGCGCTTCCGGACGCCGCACCGCTCGACGATCCTGACCGGCATTCTGGTCGGAACCATTGCCGCGCTCGTCCCGCTGCGCATCATCGCCGAGCTCGTGAACATCGGAACGCTGTTCGCGTTCGTCATCGTCTGCATCGCGGTGCTGCTGATGCGGCGCACGCGCCCGGACGTCACGCGGCCGTTCCGCACGCCGCTGGTTCCGTTCGTGCCGATTGCAGGGATCATCGCGAACATCGTGCTGATGCTGTCGCTCGGCTGGCACAACTGGCTGCGACTTTTCGTCTGGATGGCGATCGGGCTCGTGATCTACGCGCTGTACGGATACCGGCACAGCAAGCTGGCGCACGGTCGGGACTGAGGGGCGCCGCGAGTACTGTCGACGCGTGCCCAGCGCGACGCCGTCGCATCGCTGTCACATCATTACGGGGATCGCATAATCGGGCCGTTTTCACGCGTTTTCTTCTTGTCTTCTCGAGCGCATTTCGCTAAATTTTCGCCGTGCTTCGGGCTGCGAAAAACGCGTATGCTTCGGCATCCCGGGTCGGCTCATTCGGCGCGCGGCCTCCTGGATGCCATCTTCCGGAGCACAGCGCGCGCTCTGCATATCTCTCATCCTATGCCCACAGACACTCCGTCGTCGCGGAGGACGCGGCCCCCTATGCGGCCGACATCGAGAAGCGCGCCAGAGAACTGGATCGCAAGCTTGTCGAGCTCGCACGCGGCGACAGCGTGGCCCGGCGCGTGCTGGGTCTCCTCGTCGATCGCTTCATCGGTCTTCGCGGATACGAACGTCTCGGATTTGCGCGCATCGGCGACTACGGCGCGGAACGGCTCGGATGGTCCGGGCGCCAGCTGCAGGACATTGCGCGCGTCTCACGATTGCTGACGAGCCTGCCGGCAATCGAACGGGCATTTCTTTCCCGCCAGATGGGATGGACGAAGGTGCGCCTGCTGGTATCGCTCGCTTCACCATCCGATGAGGAGAGATGGCTGGCGATCAGCGACACGATGCACGTGCGTCAGCTCGCGGCAGTCACCAGCAGCGCCCGCAGTGCAGCAAGAGAACAACGGCCGATCGACAGCGTTCAAGACGCACCTGGCAGTACGAACGAAGACGATTCATCGAACGAAGACGACGCGGATGTGCTGCTGCGAATCGAATGCACGCGACGCGCGCGCCTCCTGTGGAACGAGACGCGGCGCTGTGCAGCACGGACGGCAGGCCGCGCGCTCGCTCCATGGCAGGTTGCCGAGCTCGTCGCTGCGGAGGCCAGCGCTGCATCCGCACCATTCGCGGAAGTGTGGCGGGAGGAACCGTGGAAAAGCCTCGGAGCGGCTTCATCCGCTGACCACCCGGCATCGACGACGGAGGGGATTTCCACGAGCCATCGGCAACGGAACCGGCAATCCGGCGGCGCCGCGAACGCTCGAAACACAAGCGGTTCGACCAGCCGCGCGCGTTCGACAACCGCTGGCGCGATCCCCGACGAAAGCGTCTTCGAGCGCGAACTCGATGGCCTCGCCGGGATGGATGCGTTCGCGCTCGACGCCGCGATGCGACGCGTCCGCAGCACGATGCAGAAAAGCCACGCAGAGCTTGGCCGCGCGCTCGGTCTGCTCATCGAGCTTCGTCTGTACGTCCCGCTTGGTTACAGCTCAGCCGCCGAATACGAGCGCGAGCGCCTCGGCATCTCCGAACGTACAGCTCGCGAGCTGACCCGCGTGGCAGCGGCTGCGGAAGCGAGGTCGCCAGTGCTTGGCGAAGCGTACGCGCACGGGCAGCTTAGTCGGCTTCAGGTCGCGGTGCTGATCTCCGTCGCACGGCCATGGAACGCGGCCGCGTGGATTGCCCGAGCACAGGAAGTGACCCTTCGCCGCCTCGACGACGAGGTCGCATGGGCGCTGAGACGTGCCGACCTTTCGCCGCAACATTCCGCGATGATGCCTCCTTCCTCAGGTCGGGATCTCGGGCCTGGCGGCGATGACCGGCAAATGTGTGCGCGCGACGGGGAGGCAAAAGGCAATGCGGAGGAGAGGTCGGGCGTCCGAACGGACGATCGCGACCAGCAGTGGGGCATCCTGGGCCGCATTCACGTCACTTTCGCGGCACCGCTGTCGGTCAGCATCATGTTTCGAGAGGTCATGCAGGGCTTCGCCAGTCCCCTCGAGCCCCGTTCGACTGCATTCGAACGCATGCTCGAGCACGTTCTCGAACAGTGGACCAGCCAGCCGCGCCATCGCGACCCGGTCTTCGCGCGAGACGGCTACCGGTGCACGGCGCCGGCATGCAACTCATTCTCGAACCTGCACGACCATCACATCATCCCGCGCTCCGCCGGTGGATCGAATGATCTGTCGAACCGGACGACGCTGTGCGCATGGCATCATCTCCGCGCCATCCACGGAGGCCTGGCGAACGCCAGGGGGGAGGCGCCGGATGCGATCATCTGGGAACTGGGCCTGCGCGAGTCGCAGCCGCCGCTGATGCGGCTTTGCGGAGACCGCTACATGGAGGCTGGAATCGATTGATCTCGATCGCCGCGGCGGGAAACCGCACCCTTACTCCCGGTCCGTACAAACGGAGCGTTTACGCCGCTTCCGCCAAAGCGCGCGTTTACGCCCGCGCCGCCAGCGCACAGATCTCGTCGATGATCCGCGGCCACACCGCGCGCGGAAAGTCGTGGCCCATGCCGTCGATCTCGACGAGCTTCGCACCCGGAATGCTTTCGGCAGTATCGACCCCGCCCTCGAACGGAACCAGCGGATCCTTGTTGCCGTGAATCACGAGCGTCGGCACGCGCACGCTCGCCAGACGTTCCTTGCGATTGCCCGACGCGAGGATCGCAACGAGCTGCCGCGCGACGCCTTCCGGATGAAATCCGCGATCGAACGAGCGGCCGGCAATGTCGCGGACCATCGCCTCGTCGAACGCGAAGCCCGGGCTTCCGATCGTCCGGAAAACCGAGACCGCACGCTCGATGTTCTCTTCGCGGCCCGTCACCGGCGGCGACAACAGGACGGCCATCGCTTCCGGCGTCGCCGGCGGCAGCGCAGGATTGCCGGTCGTCGACATGATCGACGTCAGCGTGCGGACCTTGGCCGGATGCTCGATCGCGAGCGTCTGCGCGATCATGCCTCCCATCGATGCGCCGACGATGTGCGCGCTTCTGATGCCGAGCCCGTCAAGAAGCGCGGCAGTGTCGGCCGCCATGTCGCTGAGCGTGTACGGCGCGTCGGCTTTCTGCCCCGACATCGACGCGATCAGCGCTGCGCCCACGTCGGGCACGCCGCCCTCGGTGATCCACGTCGATTTGCCGATGTCGCGGTTGTCGAAACGCGTCACCGAGAAACCGCGATCGGCGATCGCCGAGCAGAAGTCGTCCTCCCACAGGATCATCTGCGCCGCGAGGCCCATGATCAGCAGCAGCGGCGGATTGCCGCTCGCTCCGAACGTCTCGTACTCGATCTCGATTCCATTGGCAGCGATTCGCGGCATGGCGTTCTCCTTCAGAAGCTCACAAAATCCGGCATAAGCTCACAAAATCAGAAGGTCATCGGGAGCGGAAGATAGTTGCGGTAGACGCGGTCGCGATGCGAGATGAGCTCCGGTGCGATCGCATCGGCGACGACGGGGCCCACGTTGGTATACCAGCCGCGCAGCGCATCGGGCAGCGGACAGAGCTCGCCTTCGAGCGGCAGGATCATCCCCGAGAACGCGGCCCAGTAGAGATCGGCCGCCGACAGCGATGCGCCGAACAGAAACTCATGCCCGGCATCGCGCTGACGCCGGAGTCTTGCTGCAATCATGCCGAGAATCGACGCAACCCTCTGCGGCGCCGCGTCGGCGGCCGCCTTCGACCAGCCGTAACGCCGCGCCAGCACGTCGCCGATCGGATGACTCTTTCCGCTGCCGACGAGCGCGTCGATGAGCATCAGCCGGCGCGACCAGCCGAATCCCTGCTCGCCGCAGATTTCGTGACAGAGGCCGAACATCGCAGCGCGCTCTTCGGCGTCGGCGGGGATCAGGCGCGGCTCAGGCGAAAGACGTTCGGCAAGCAGCAGGATCTCGGCCCATCCCGACCTCGGACTTTCGTTTTCGTAGACGGCCACCGGCGCATTCGCGCAACCGGTCCACTCGACCAGCTCCTGGTTCGGCATGCCGGCAAATTGTGCGACCGGCGCATACGCCAGGCCCTTTACGTGGAGAATGTATTTGGCTGATTCGCCCCACGGCCCCGGCACGCCTGCGGTCAGGACGAGACGCAGGCCGCCGCGGGATCTCGCATCGGCGACGGGCAGATACTCCATACGAAGGCCCGATTATCATCGCGCGCCGCGGGCGCCAATGGACGCCGCCGAACGCTCCCGGCGGCGATCGGTTGCAGATCGTCGTTCGCGCCCACCCTCTGGTGGAAATTTTCGACCCTTCGTATACGAGCCGCGCCGGAGGTCCTGCATGAAAACATTCACTCGTCTTTCACTGGCATCCGTTGTGCTGCTCGCCGGCTGCGCAACGACGAACGTCACGTCGAGTCCGTCCGACATGGGCGGAGCCAGACTGGCCAAGCCCGACCGCATTCTCGTCTACAGTTTCGCCGCATCCGCGAGCGACCTGCCTCCCGAGGAGCGCGCCGAATTCGTCGGCGATCCCATGACTCCTCCTCCTCCCGCTCAGCTCGCGGCCGGTCGCCAGCTCGGAGCCAAGGTTGCCGAACGGCTCGTCGAAGAGATCAACGACATGGGCATGAAGGCCGAGGTCGCCGACCGCTCGACGCCGGTGCATGTCGGAGACATCGTCATCCACGGCCACTTCGAATCGATCGACGAAGGCAGCGCGGCCAAGCGCGTGGTCATCGGGTTCGGTTCCGGCAAGGCCGAGCTGAAGACCGTCGTTACCGGATACGTGGCGACGCACGACGGTCTTCGCCGCGTCGGCGGCGGGACGGTCGACTCCGGCGGCGGCAAAGGTCCGGGGCTTTTCGTTCCGGTGATCGTCACCGCAGCCACGGCCAATCCGATCGGCCTGATCGTCGGTGCTGCGGCGAAGATCGAAGGCCAGGCGAGCGGACGCACGACGATCGACGGCGCAGCCAAGCGCACGGCGGATGCAATCGCCGAACGAATGAAGACCCGCTTCGAACAGGAAGACTGGATCTGATGCCTGCTCGTCGGGAGCGGCAAGGCGATTGCCGCTCCCGACGACGCTCCCTCTACGCGTCGCGCGACAGCGCGCGTCAGCCCTTTCCGCCCATGAAACCGAACAGCGTGCCCGCCACGCGGCGGATCTGGATTTCCTCGGATCCTTCGGTGATGCGGTAGCGGCGGTGATGCCGGTAGATGTGCTCGAACGGTTTGTGCCGCGTGTATCCGATGCCGCCGTGCGTCTGGATGGCCTGGTCGGCCGCCTCGCAGACCAGGCGGTTCGCGCGGTAGTTGGCCATCGAGACCATGTGGCTCACGTCCATGTGATGGCCGCGGTCGAGATGCCACGCGGTCTTGTAGACCAGCCCGCGCACCATCTCGCACTCGGTATGCAGCTCGGCCAGCGGCCACTGGATGGCCTGGTTGACGGCGAGCGGCTTGCCCCACGTCTTGCGCTCGCGCGCATACTTCACGGACTCGTCGATGCAGAACTGCGCCGCGCCGACTCCGGATGCGGCCTGGCGGATGCGGTTCTCGTGCACGAAGTGCTGCGCGAGCTCGAGCCCTTCGCCTTCGGCATGGAGGATCGCCGATGCCGGCACGCGCACATCGCGGAATGACACGTCGGGATGATCCGACGGCATGTTGAACGTCCACCACATGAACTCGACCTTGACGCCCGGAAGATCGGTCGGCACGAGGAAGCACGTGATCCCGCGCGCATCGCCCGGCTTTCCCGACGAGCGTGCAAACACGAGGTCGTGGGTCGCGTGGTGCATGCCGGTGTTGAACCGCTTGGTGCCGCTCAGAATCCAGTCGTCGCCGTCGCGGCGCGCCGTGGTCTCGAGCCACGTCGCATCCGAGCCGTGGTTCGGCTCGGTCAGCCCGAACGCAACGCGCTTCTTTCCGGTGATCATGTCTTCGAGGAACTCGGCTTTCTGCGCGGCGGTGCCGAACGCGTCGATCATGTGCACGACGGGGAAGTTGCCGACGATCGAGCTCTCGTTCTGAAGATCGTTGTGCAGCCCGAGGCCTTTGGCCGCCAGATGCTCGCGAATGACCGCCATTGCGAGATTGCTTCCGCCCTGGCCTCCGAGATGCGCAGGCAGCGCAAAACGAAGGTGTCCGGCAGCGTCGGCGCGGCGCCGCATCTCGCCGAGCAGCGCTTCCCACTCGGCGCGAGGCTGGCCGTCGTTGTCCCAGTCGGTTCGCGCGTGCTCGCGGCGATGGTCGAAGTACTGGATGTTCTCGCGCTCGAGCGGCTTGATCTCGCGTTCGATGAATTCGTCGAGCTCGCCAAGCTTCGCGCGGATGTCCGAAGGAATCTCGAAGTCCATGGAGACTGGTACAATTTCCGCACGCAGGTTGGAAGAGCCGCGAGCTACTCCGCCACCGCCCATCCCCACGGATCGATCGCGAACACCTGCCCCTTCATCGCAACGCCGTCCCGCCGCCGCTCCCGGTTCGCGAGCGCACACTCCCGCATCATCGCGAATGCGCGGCGGTCATCTCCGAGCTCGGGCGGCCTGTATCCTCTGGAGGTCGCGGTCACGCGCTCGTTGCCGCCCGCGTCGAGTAGCCCGAGATGCTCCGCGAAGAGGTCCGCACGCAAGTCCGTTGCCACCGCGCGGTCCCAAACGGTGACGTTCATCTCGGTATCGTCGTAGAACGACCGGAACATCGCGTTGGCCGATCCGATCGTCGCCCACTCGTCGTCGATGACGGCGACCTTCGAGTGCACGTAGACGTCCGCGTGGACCCCGCCAGTGCGGTTCGCCGCGAGCGCAGCCATCAGGAAATTGTCGTAGCGCGCCAGGCCGTCGAGCATTGCAAAGACCGGCGCGACCTTCGGATGCCGCCGCACGCGCGCGATCTCGGGCATCGCCGTGGCCGGAACGACGGCGATGACCTCGACGCCGCGCGCGAGCGCCTGGTCGAGCGCCGAGAAAAGATACGGGCACAGCACGATCTGGTTCTCGATGTAGATCGTGCGCTCGGCGGCATCGATGGCCACGAGGTACTGTTCGGCAATGCTCGATTCGCCGCCGGCAATCGCGAACGCCGATGCGCCGGGCGACGCGGTCTCGCACCGGTACGCACCGGCCCGGATCGTCCGTGCGACCTGCACGGAGCTGCTACCGGCTTGCGGCGAAACCGTCGCGGGAAACGCGAGCGCATCGGCGCGGCTCGCCGACGGAAACGCGCCGAACTCGTCCGCGCGTTCGCTCGCCTCGTTCCAGCGCTGCACGAAGTTGTGATGCACGTCGGTCGCCGACGGGCCTCGCAGCTCGACGTAGACGTCGTGGATCGATCCGGCTCCCTGCTCTTGTCCATCGCGAATCGTCGGTGGATGCCCCGGCGAGACGATCGAGTCGCGATCGAGGTTGATGCCGCCGACGAACGCGACTTCGTGGTCGGTCCCGGCATCGACGAGCCAGCTCTTCTGGTGATGGCAGTAGCCGCGCAGCCTGTCCCAGCGGGCGACGACGTGCGGCGCGAGCCGTTCGAGCAGCTCGAAGCTCGGCCGCCCGGCCGGGAAGTGCGAGCTTCCGGTCAGAAGCTCTTCGATCTCGGGCTCGCTCCAGAACAGCACGCGCACGTCGACGCCGCGTGCCGCCGCGCGCTCGATCACGTCGAAGAACGATCCGTGCGCATCCGGAAACACCAGGTCATGGTCGAGAAACGCAACCGTGATCCAGACGCTGTGACGCGCGGACTCGACGGCCGACAGAATCGTCCGGAAGGCCGGAATGCCGTCGATGAGCGGACGGACGAAGTTTCCGCGCCGCAGCGGGTACGATGAAGAGCTTGCCGGTCGAATGCGCATCGGGCACCGACGCTAGCACGGGAAGTGAAGCCGGAGCATCATTGCCGCGGAAAAAAACTTTCGCCGGCGAAGACTCTGCCGCAAGGAATCGAGACATGAAGAATTCACGCCCACCCCGGTCTTCGTTGACGGCAGTGCTGACACTGACGATCGTCCTGGTCGCCGCTGGCGCGCGAGGCCAGAGTTTCGATCCGTCGCACGCGCGGCTCGTCGACCTGACGCATCCGTTCAACATCAACTCGATCTACTGGCCGACGACTCCGTCCGGATTCGGCTATGCGCCGATTGCCAACGGAAAGACCGAAGGCGGCTGGTACTACGCGGCGGGAGCTTTCCAGGCGCCCGAGCACGGCGGCACGCATATGGACGCGCCGCTCCATTTCAAGGAGAACGGCACGACCGCCGACCAGGTGCCGCTGGAGCGGCTCGTCGCGCCGGTGCTCGTCATCGACTGCACGTCGCAATCGTCGTCGGACGCCGACTACGAGATGTCGATGAGCGACGTCGTTTCGTTCGAGGTTCGCAACGGCCCGATCCCGAAGGGCTCGATCGTGCTAATGCGCACCGGCTGGAGCAGCAAATACGGCGAGAAGCGCGACTACCTCGGCGACGACACGCCCGGCGAAGCCTCCAACCTTCATTTCCCCGGATTCGGAGAAGAGGTCATGCACGTGCTCGCCGAGCAGCGCGGCGTGGCCGCGGTCGGTCTCGACACCGCGTCACTCGATCCCGGCAAATCGACCACGTTCATGGCGCACCGCATCGCCGCCGCCGCCGGCGTCCCCGGCTTCGAGAACCTGACCAACCTCGACAAGCTTCCAGCCAAAGGCGCCTGGCTGCTCGCGCTCCCGATGAAGATCGAAGGCGGAAGCGGCGGCCCCCTCCGCGCCGTCGCCATGATCCCAGAAGGGAAATAAAAAAGGGGACAGGTACATTTAAAATTCGTCAGCAGAATCGCGGCAGGCTGATCGCGAGCGGCGGCCGGCCAATGCGCTACGCCGCGAGCGCATCCATTTCGCCGCCGTCGTCCTCGAGCGCTCTGCGCAGCTGCCGCGACGTCTGCGTCGAGCCGTCCGGGCTCCAGCCCGGAGGCGCGAACATGTAGCCGAGCGCGTCGCGAACGCTCGCCGCACGGCGCACGTCGGCCGCAATCGCCGCGAACTCGTGAAACGCGATGCGCAGCGGACGGAACGTACGGATGTTCTTCGTAAGCCCGTAGACCACCGGCGCACGCTCCGGCTCGAACGTTCCGAACAGCTTGTCCCAGACGATGAACATCCCGCCGTGGTTGCGATCGAGATACTCGACGTTGGTGCCGTGGTGCACGCGGTGATGCGACGCGGTGTTGAAGACCGCCTCGAGCGGACCGATTGTCGAAACGAGCTCGGTGTGGATCCAGTACTGATAGAGCGTGTTGATGGCTTCGAGCGCCAGAATCATCATCGGGTCGAGTCCCGCCAGCGCGAGCGGCCAGTAGAACGGCAGCCCGGTAAACGGCGTTGTCCACGACTGCCGCAGCGCGGTCGAAAGATTGTAGTGCTCGCTCGAATGATGATTGACGTGCGCCGCCCACAGCAGGCGCACGTCATGCGACATGCGGTGGAACCAGTAGTACGCAAAATCGACCGCAACCAGCCCGATCGCCCAGCTCTGCCACGCATGCGGATCGAGGTGCCAGCGCGCGAACCCGGCAAACCACGTCAATATCGCGAGCTGGACGCCCTTCATGACGAGGTTGATCAGCACGTTGGTGATTCCCATCGTCAGGCTCGCACGCGTATCGCGCGCTTCGTAGCCCTTGAGCTCGGGATGATGCCGCAGGCGCGCGGCTTCGCCGATCATCGTCGCGATGAAGATGGGCACGGCAAAGACGGTAAGATCGACCACGTTCTACCCTCCTCCGGTCAATCGCCGGCGCGGCCGCGCTTGCGACGCGCCCTCGGGGCCGCATTCGCGACGGCACGCACGCGCGGCGGCGGCGTGCTCGCCACGCCGGCGGCATCCGTCGCGAGCGTTTCGATGAGCTTTGCGAGCGCCGGCTCGCCCGGATCCTCTCCGTAGAACCCGCGCGACAGCGCCATGCCGACCATCGCATGCAGCAGCAGGTCGAGCGTGAGACGGAACCGCTCGTCGCCGGCTGCCTCCGGAAAGTACCGGCCGGCAAGCGCGATCACGTTCTCGCGGTGGCGCGCGGCAACCGGAACGATGCTCGCGCGCAGCTCGGCATCGGTGCGCGCAGCGGCATAAAGATCGAGTACCGCAAAATGGCGCGGGTCGAGGCAGATGGCCTGCAGCAGCCGGACGGCCTTCGCGGCGCTGCGGTCCTTCTCGGCGAGCGCCGCGAACCCGCGCTGGTACTCTTCGGTAAGAAGCCCGAACACGTGCTCGATGGTCGCCGCCATGAGCGACGCCCGCGTCGGATAGTGATGAAGCTGCGCGCCGCGCGAGACGCCGGCGCGGTCGGCGACGATCGTGGTGCTGAACCCCTGATAGCCGTTTTCGATCAGGCACTCGACGGCCGCGTCGAGCAGCGCCCGCTGCGTCGCATGGCTGCGTTCTTCCTGGGTCCGGCGAGCCGGAGCGGCGGCAGTGGCCATGGGTCCGCACCCTAGCGGGTCAGAAACAAACAGTCAAGCCTGCTTGTTTCTGCGGCTCGCGGCGGCTTCGCGGCTGCCTCCAGCGCCCGGTTGAAGTCCAGCACCCCAGCCCATGACATCTCCGTAATGGACCGCTCGCCGCGAGCCGATGATGCGCTCCCCATGACACCGATGGCATGGACACGCCGCTGCGTTGCCTCGTACGAACGCATCGGAGGTTCCTACCGATGCATCGAACAATCTGCCCATTCGTTTCTTCGTGTGCCGTGCTCGCCGCATTCGCGGTGCTCGCCGCGCCCGTCTCCGGCGCACGCGCCGAAGAAGCGCCGCCCGTGCTCGTACACGACGTCGGCGCGTATGCACTGTTCGGCCGCAGCGCGGTCGTTCTGAACGGCGCCGCATCGATGCCGGTCCACACGAGCATCGGCTCGGAAACATCGGTCGAGCTTTCGCTGCAGACGATTGCAACGGGCGAGAACAGTTATGTCGCCGCGCCGCTGGTCATCGGGCGCGATGCCTCCGAGGTCCATGCGGTCTTTACCGACCTGCTCGACACGTCGCCGGGCGTCGTCGTCTTTCATGCATCCGTGCCGCTCGGTGGCCGGATCGTCGACGAGTCGAACTGGCCGCACGCCCCCGAGATCACCTGCGGCGGCGCCAGCATCGTCGTCGACTCGTCGACGTCGCCGCTCACGCTTGCGCCCGGGCGCTACGACACGATCACCGTGCAGCAGGACCAGACGCTCACGCTCGTCGCCGGCGGCCGCTACGAGCTGTGCAGCATGAAGCTGCGGAGCGGCGCAACCGTCGAGGCGCATGCCGGCACGTTCGTGCTGCTGCGCGATTACCTGACCGCCGACGGCCGCACGCGCATCACTGGCGACGGCGCGTGCGGCGCCAGGTGGATCGCGGCGGCAAAGAAGCTGTCGCCCGCGCCGGGCGGATCCGGGTTCGAGTTCATTCACCGCAGCGGTGCGGCGAACCGCTCGCTCATCGAGGGACAGTTCTTCACGAACGGCCGCATCTGGCTCGGGCAGAACGTGGATTACGTCGGCCGGCTGTGGGGCGAGCGCATCGACGGGTTCGGATCGAACGAGCTTCCGCGCACCGTTGCGGACTGCCGCTCTGCGCAGTGCGGCGACGGCAACCTCGACGCCGGCGAATCGTGCGACGACGGAAACAATCTCGACGGCGACTGCTGCTCGGCGTTCTGCGAAGTTCTTCCGCCCGGCGCCGCGTGCGACGACGGACTTTTCTGCACGACCGGCGACGTGTGCAGCGCGGACGCCCGCTGCATCGGCAGCGGCAGCCCCTGCGACGCGCCCGACGGCGATGCGAACTGCTCGGAGCAATGCAACGAAGATACCGACCGCTGCGACGCGCCCGACCCGGACGGATCGCCGTGCGACGACGGCGTCTATTGCAACGGTGCCGACCTTTGCGCGAGTGGCGGCTGCATCTCGCACTCCGGCAGTCCGTGCGCAGGACTCGACGGCGATACCAACTGCCGCGAAGGCTGCGTGGAGTCCACGCACCGCTGCGACGGATACGATCCGCCCGGCGCACCGTGCAGCGACGGGCGCTTCTGCACCGTCGGCGAGTCGTGCGACGGCCTCGGGACATGCACCGGCGGGACTTCACCGTGTCCGGAAGCCGACGGCGACGCGGACTGCGCCGAATCGTGCGACGAGCTCGCCGATGCGTGCGATGCCAGCGATGCCGAGGCTTCGCCGTGCAACGACGGCCTGTTCTGCACCGCGACCGACCAGTGCGACGGCCGCGGACATTGCCAGAGCTGGGGCGACCCGTGCGCGAACGCTGCCGGCGACGGCGACTCCGACTGCTCCGAAGCGTGCGACGAGGGCACGGATGCGTGCTCGGCGCCCGATCGCGACGGCGCGCCGTGCAGCGACGGCCTCGCCTGTACCGTCGGCGAGCGCTGCCTGTCGGGAGTGTGCGCGCCAGGCGGCCTGACCAGCTGCGACGATTCCAATCCGTGTACCGACGAATTCTGCGCTCCGGACGGCAGCTGTCTTCGCGACTACAACGCGATCGCGTGCGACGACGGCAATGCGTGCACCACCGGCGACCGCTGCCAGAGCGGAAGCTGCACCGGCACCGCATTCGTCGACTGCCGCGACGACGACCTGTGCTCGACGGACGTCTGCGATCCGGCCGACGGCATCTGCCATCATTCATACGCGCCGTCGGATGCGTGCCACGTCTCCGGAAAAAGCCGCACCAGCATCGAGCTCGGCTACCTCGGCACGGGCGGTGAGGTTGCCGGGCGGCTCACGACGTCGTGGCGCGGAAATCCAGGCGAAGACTCCACCGCTCGTGAAGAGCTCGGCGACCCGAGTCTCGGCGATTCGTTCGCGGTCTGTTTTTACGACGAGACGAGCGGCGTCGCGGAGCTCGCCTATCGTCTCGATTTCAACGACGACGCGATCGAAGGCGGATCATGGCGCCGCAAAGGCGGCTTCTTCGATCTTCTCTATCGGCTCAAGGCGGCCGACGGCACGTCGCAGGGCGTCTCCGCGCTGCGGCTCGGCGTCGACCGCGACGGCGTGCCGAAGATGAAGCTCGTGGCCGGAGCCAACGCCGGCTGCTCGGACGACTGCCGCGCCAAGTTCGCGCCTCCGCCGAGACGTCCCGACGGACGGCTGTTCGCAATGGAGCCGGGTATGACCGTGCAGTGGACGGCATCGACCGGCGCGTGCTGGAGCTCGCGCTACGAGAGCGCCGCCGTCAACACGCCCGATGCGTTCCAGGCGCGTGCGAGGTGATCCGTGCGGCGTTGACGGCATGCGGCAGTCAGCGAGTCCGCGCAGCGGCGACGGATGTGCGTACCGGGACGGGCGTGTGGCCAGGTGACGCGAACTCAGCTTACGCGCGCGACCGCGACGTCAGCGTCACCGCCGCCAGCGCCACTACGCTGACGACGATGCCCACGCCGGCCAGCGGCGTCACGGTCTCGCCACCGAACGCCACGCCGACCACGACGGCGACGACCGGATTGACGTACACGAAGCTGGTCGCGAGCGCCGGACGCACGTTGCGGATCAGGAACGTGAACGCGGAAAAACCGACCAGCGATCCGGCGACGACCAGATACAGCCACGCGAGCATCGCGTCGCGTGTGAGCAATGAAGCGATGATGCGCTCACCGCCGAGCAGACCGCCGATGGTCATCACGAGACCGCCCGACAGCAGCTCCATACCGACCACGATCGAACCCTGCGGCAGCACCAGCCGGCGCGTGAGCACCGCGCCGACCGCCCAGGACATCGTCGCGACGAACAGCGCAAACGCACCCGCGGGGCTCGCGCGAAGCTGACCGTCGAGGTTGAGAAGGACGACGCCGGCGACTCCGAGCGCGATGGCGGCGGCTTCGGCCCGCGTCGGCCGCTCGCCGAGAAACGCGAGCATCAGCACGAGCCAGATCGATCCGCTCGCAGCAATCGACGCGGCAAGCCCGGACGACACCCACTGCTCCGCGTACGTGACGAGGCCGTTGGCGCCCGCGACCATCAGCACGCCGAGGCCGGCCGCGTTGCGCAGCGCCTCGCCCGACACGCTGCTGTGCCCGCGAAGGCGGCCCCACACCAGCAGGAGCGTCCCGGCAACGATGCCGCGAAGCCCCGCAAGCAGAAACGGAGGAAGCCCGGTAAGCGCAATGCGGATCGCGAGGTAGGTCGAGCCCCACGCCAGATATACGGACGAGAGCGCGGTGATGAGCACGGCCGGCGAGTACGACGGCAGCGCGGGCGGACCACCCGCACTGTCGCGGGCGCGACCGCGGTGAACTGCTGTCCTCGCGCGGGACGTCATTCGCCGGCCCGGTCCGATGCATCGGCCGATCCTGCGCGATCTCCATCTGCGAAGCTGGAGCGGACTCCATCGCTGGAGCCATCGATGCGAATTCTCACGCGTGACTTGCCGAAATCTTTCATGCAGACTGACGGAACTTTCGCACGTCGCCGCCTTCCTATTCGATCGGGTTCGATAGTGGGCGGCCCGCCTCCACGGGAGACCACCGCGTGATGCATCGGAAATCGCTGATCCTGACGGCCACAGTTGCCGCCTCGTCGTTCCTCACCCTTTCGGCGGCGCTCTCGCTCGCCGAAGAGCCAAAGCCGGGCGAGGTCATCGGCAAGAGCAACGTCCACAAGTACGTCGACGTCATGTCGCCGGGCGTAAAGGCCGCGGTCGAGAACGGCAGCGAGCTCAACATCGTACCGTACCAGAAGATCCCGATTCCGAAGGCTTACATCGACGCGACCGAAAAGTACTCCGGTCAGGCCACGCTCGACGAGAAGAACGATCTCAAGAACTGGGTGGCCGGCCGGCCGTTTCCCAAAGTCGATCCGAACGATCCGAAAGCGGCCGTCAAGATCATGTGGAACTTCAGCCGCACGTCGTATTTCAACGACGATCTCGGCGTGCATCTGCCGGACGCCGACACCGGGGGATTCTTCAAGAATGCCGAGGGCAAGCAGGTCTATCAGGTCGAGCGCCACTTCATCGTCGACTGGAGCAGGAACCTTCGCTACTTCGGCCGCCTCCACAACGACCCGCGGCCGACGATTCCCGACAACCCCGACCAGGTCTTCAACAAGCAGGGCTTCTTCCCGCTGATCGAGCCGTTCGACCTGAAGGGCGTAGGCTCGGTGAGCTTCCGCTACATCGACCCGACGCGCCAGGACGACACGTGGCTCTACACGCCGACGATTCGCCGCGTGCGCCGGCTTTCGAGCGCGCAGCGCTCCGACGCGCTTTTCGGTCAGGACATCGACCTCGACAGCT
The DNA here is from genome assembly GCA_035571835.1 of Candidatus Limnocylindrales bacterium. Classification (NCBI taxonomy): domain Bacteria; kingdom Bacillati; phylum Chloroflexota; class Candidatus Limnocylindria; order Candidatus Limnocylindrales; species Candidatus Limnocylindrales bacterium. The sequence continues at coordinate 278,006 of DATNBU010000039.1, forward strand.
TCGGCGGCTACGCCGGCCAGATTCCGTGGTTCGACTGGAAGCTCATCGGCCAGAAGCCGATGCTCGCATCGCTGCACGGCAAGAACCTTCCGCCCAAGATCTGCCCCGGCGACGGCGGCGTCACGTACTGCGAAGACTGGGAGATGCGCCCCAAGATGTGGATCGTCGAAGGACGCGCGCGTCTTCACGGCTACGCGTACTCCAAGCGCATGATCTACGTCGACGACGAAGCGTCGATGATTCCGTACTCGGACTTGTACGACAACAACGACGAGCTCTGGAAGGTCGTCATCATCAACATCCGCAGCTCGACGCAGCCGAACCCGAAGGTCGACTTCAAGTACGCCGAGGAACACATGTTCGTGTACGGCTTTACGGTGCTCGACCTTCAGCTCGGACACGGCACGCGCGCGGCGATCCCGGGCATGGCGTTCCCCGAAGAACCGGGCTGGTACATCGACCGCGGCCTGCAGGCGCCCGAAGCGGCGTCGATCGACTGGTACAGCATTCCGTCGCTGATCGCCGCGGGACGCTGATCGCCCGCGTTCGCGTTCTCGTCCGCAGCCAACCCGCGAGCTGAGTTGTCTCAACTCGGTCGCGGGCCGGCGTTCTCACCTCGACGTTCGCGCGACTGCCGATCGTGGAAGCGGAGCCTCTAGCGCCCGCGTCCGCCGCCGCCGCCGCCGCCGCGCGAATTACCGTTGCCGCGGGATCCGCCGCCGTCGCGAGATCCGCCACCACCGCCGTCGCGCGATCCACCACCACCACCGCCGCCGCGCGAGCCGCCGCCGGAATTCTGATTGCCGCCGCGTCCCGACGCGCTTCCCGAGCGGCCCGCGTCGCCTCTGGATCCCCCGTAACTCTGCGACGAGTTGCCTGCACGTGCGCCCGAGCCCGATCCATTGCCGTAACCACCGATCCCCTTGCTGTTACCGCCGCCGCTTCCCGCACGATCACCGCCGCCGGCCCGGATGCTGCCTGAGCCTCCGACGTTCTGGCGATTGCCGCCGCCGCCCGCGCCGCTTCCGCCATGGTGTCCCGCACCGCTGCCGACGTTGCCCGCGCGATTGCCCGTACTGCCGCCGACACTACCCGCACGATTGCCAGCGGCGCCGCCGGCGCTGCCCGCGCGATTGCCTGCATTGCCGCCGCTGTTCCCCGCACGATTGACTGCGCCGCCGGACATCCTGTTGCCGCCGGCGGGTTCCGTCTTTTCGCGACTGCCCGCAGCGCCGCCACCAGCACCCGCGCGATTGCCCGCGCGGCCACCGCCGTCCTTGCTCGCCGGCCCGGTGTTCCCTGCACGATCGATCGAACCCGCACTCGCGCGATCATTGCGATTGCCGGATTTTCCCGCATCGCCGCGAGCGCGATCACCGGTTCTGGTTGCGTCGCCGCCGACACGATCACCCGTTCTCCCTGCATCGCCGCCGACACGATCACCTGTTCTTCCCGCATCGCCGCCGGTGCGATCACCGGTTCTGCCCGCGTCACGTGTTCTTCCCGCGTCGCGACCAGTGCGATCACCGTTTCTGCCGCCGTCCCTGCCGGCGCGATCGCCGGTGCTTCCCATGTCTCTGCTCGCGGTTCCCGAACGGTCGGCGCCGGTTCCGGTGCGATCACCGCTTCTGTAATCCGCCGTGCGAGCCTGCTCGCGCGTGACGCGCGTCTGTCCGGAAGTCGCACCGTAGCGCTGCGCGGTCTGCGCATTCTTGTAGCTGACGCCGCGACGGTGCTGGGCGTTGTGATTCCAGTTGTTGCCCTCCCCGTTCCATCCTCCGCCGCTGACGTTCGTCCGACTGCTGAAGTTGTTGTAGTTGTTGACGTTGACGTTGATGTTGTTGCCGCCGCCGTGGTAGTCGCCGCCGCCATGATAACCGCCGTAGTGGCCGCCGCCGTAGTAACCGTGACCCCAGTTGCAGTCGCCCCAGATTGCCGCGCCGACCACGAGCCCCGTGCCGAACGCGAGCAATCCGTAGGCGGGAGGCGCATACATCGCAGGGTAATACGGAGTCGGAACAGCCCACGTCGCGCCGTACACGACGGCCGGTGAGTACGTCGGCACGTAGATGACCTCCGGGCTCGCCTGCTGCACGACGATCACCTGGCTGCCCTGCCTTTCCTCGACCACGACTCTCTGCTGTTCGCTCGTCTTCAGGTTGCCGGCTTCATAAGCCCTCGCGCGCATCACCTGCACGGTGTCGAGGACGTCGCCCTGCTGCGCAAGGAATGCGTCGCCGAGATCCTGGGTCCATTCGAGATTGTCGTTCATCCTGTGCACGACGTCGGGCACCGCGCACAGACCCTTGACGCTCGGATCCCAGTCCTGTTCCCGCAGAGCGTCGTCGAGCGCATCGCCCTGGAGCCCGGGATTGCGCTTCAGCCATCGGCTGGCCTCCACGATCTCCAGTGGATACGTGGATGCCATCAGCACCTGCGCCATGAGTGCATCCGGATAGAGTGCGATCGGCGCAACGAGCTGCTCGAGCTGCTCCGTGCTGAGCACAACGGCGACGGGCTCGGCGGCGGGCAGTGCGTCCTGCGGTTGCGCGACGGCGCATGCTTCGAGAGCGAGGGTTGCGACGAGCGCAAGCGCGAGCGTGTTTGGTATTCTCATGAGGTCCCCCATCACCGGTTTTTGTGCACTCTGTGCCGCCGATCCATGCCGCCGATCCAGCCGACCTATGCCGCGACATGGCCGCAATACGGCGGCGATATGACGACGAGATGGCCGCGATCCGGCGGCGGTATGACCTAAAGCTACGAACAGGCAGGAAACGCGAGCGGCTACGGGCGCGGGCTTCACGCGGCCGGACAGTGCGGGGCGCCCTGGCCGCCGACCGCTGCCCGAAGCGTGGACAGCGCGTCGGCCGCAGTCAGCTTGCCGTCGCCGGTGTAATCGCAGACCGAAAGCCCGCAGGTTCCGAGACCAACGGCGACGCGCAGCGTGCCGAGCGCATCGCTCGCGGTCAGCCTGCCGTCGCCGTTGAAATCCCCGCAGACTGCAGCTGCCGCCGCTGCGGCAACACCGGAGAGTTTCGCGGCAACCGGACCGCCGAAGCTCGCGAACACGCCGGTCGTCTGGAAAGCACCGGACGTGGTCGGAAACGTTGCGCCGCTCGTACCTGCCATGTAGGCCCCACCCTTCGTATCGAGCGCGATGGCATACGCGATGCTGAGCTGACCGCCACTGGTCGGATGAATCAGCGTCGAGTAGCCGAGCGATTTACCGTTGGCGGCAACCTTCGCGACGTAAGCGGACCCCAGAGCCGGTTCGATCGTCTCCTGGAACGCACCGGCGGTCGTCGGGAAGTTCGTCGAAAAGGTCGAGCCCGCAACGATCGCCGCGCCGCTGCCGTCGATCGCGATGCCCGTCGGCGACTCGCCGGCAGCGCCGCCGAGATACGTGGAAAACACGAGGCCGCTCCCGCCCGGATTCACCCTGGTCACAAAGGCGTCGTCGTCCGGAGTGGGAGTCGACTGCAACGTCGTCTGAAATGCACCGGCAGATGTCGGGAAGTTGGCCGACGACGTCGTGCCGGTCACGTATGCGTTTCCCGCACCATCGACTGCGATTGCGGTGCCGCCTTCGTTGGCGTCTCCGCCGAGATACGTCGAGTAGAGAAGCTCTGCGCCGTCGCTGCGGACTTTGCTGACGAACGCATCGAACGAGCCCTTGCCGGTGGTCTGGTACGCGCCTTCGGTCACCGGATAGCTCGTGCCGCCGTGCGGCGAGTCGCAGCTTCCGGTCACGAACGCATTGCCCGATTGGTCGAGCGCCACGGCGCGGGCCTTGCCGGTATTGGTGCCGAGCGTCGTCGAGAACACGAGCGCCCCGCCGTCGTCGTCGATCTTCGCAAGAAATGCCGAACCGAACTGCGAGTCGGTATGGAAGGCGCCCGGAGTCGTCGGAAAGCCGCCGTTGGTCTCGCCGCAGACGTACGCGTGCCCGTCGCCGTCCACGGCAACGCCCCAGCCGTAGTCGATCCCGTCGCCGCCGACGAGCGTCGAGTAGAGGAGCGTCGATCCATCCGCCGAAAGCTTGCTCACGAACGCATCGGTCGTTCCGTGAAGCGACGTCTGGTACGCGCCCGCCGTCGTCGGGAAGTCGGCCGAGCTCGTCGATCCCGCGACATAAACGTTACCATCGGCGTCGACCGCAATGCCGAGGCTCTGGCCGTTTTCGACCTCCGTGCCGCTACCGCCGAGATACGTGGCCCAGACCAGGGCCGATCCCGCCGGATTGATCTTGGCGACGAAGATATCGCGGCCCCCTGGCCGTGTGGTCCGGTAGGCGCCGGCCGTAACCGGAAAGCTCGACGACTCGACGATCCCCGCCACATACGCATTGCCGTCCGCATCCGCCGCGATCGCCAGGCCGTGATTCTGGAAGCCGTCGCCGGCGCCGAATGCGAGAGGTCGCAGGTATGTGGCGTAGTCCACAGACGGAGCGACGGTCGCCGTCGCCGCGACAGCGCGGCCCTGCGGCAACGAGGTGCACGCGACGAGGCCAGCGACGAGACAGGAACCGAAGACAGATCGAGAACGATGACGCGCCATGAGCGACCCCCTGCGAAGCTTCGCGTGCTGTTAAGCATTGCCGCGGTCTTCACGGAAATCGCGGGTGCTGCGAAACACGGGTTTTCGCACCGGTCGCGCACGGGTCGCGCGATCGTCAGGACCCGGTCAGCTTTTTCGCGATGCTCAGGCCGATCACGTGACCCTGAAAACGATCGTCGGCGGTGAACTCGTAGTCGTAATGGAAGTTGAGCGCCGCTCCCCACGGCACGTCGGCCAGACCGACCTGAAAGCCGGCGGCATGGACGTTGTCTTCGGCGTCGCCTCGCACGTCCGAGCCGCTGTCCTCGCTGACCTGGAACTGGTCGTAGCCGCCGACTCCAACCTCGACCAGCAGCGTGTTGTCCTTCTTCAAGGGAAGATACTGGCTGACTCCCCAGTTGATCGTCATCACATCACCGGCAGTAAGGTCGAAGTCCTGCTTGTTTTCATTGATCTCGTACGTGCCCGCGAGATTGAGCGACATGCGCTTGTCGGCCCACGGATACCACGCACCGGCGACCTGGAACTGATGCGTCCAGTATCCGTAACCGATGTTGTCCGGAGACTCGACGCGAACCGTGCTGCCGTCCGGACGATCGACCGGCCGGGTATTGTACTGGCCGGTCGGCGCGTAGAAGCCGTATCCGAGCGATGCGCCGATGTGCGGCACGTCCCAGCCGAGCCATAGCGGCTGGATCATCATGTCGGCAACTCCGAAACTGGAGTTGCTCGCGCTTCGGCCGAGCACGCTTTCATTGCCGAGCTGGGCATTGAGTCCGACGTTGGCGAACGAAGGAGCAACGAACGCGCCGAATCGCGCGCCGAGCAACTTCCAGTCGGACACCCACATCATGACCGGCATCAGCGCATACATGTCGATGTCCACATCGACGGCAACGTCGAGGCCGGGGCCGTGGCCGGAGCCGACGTTCACCGAGCGGATCCTGTCTCCGTCGCGGTCGTTCACGCGATCGGCCTTGTAGACGTAGTTGTACAGCGCGCCGTACGTTCCCGGGTCGGCCGGCATGACCAGGTCGCGGATGCTCAGCACGCCCGGATTGTAATGGGCGATCTCTGCATTCGCCGCGCTTGCCGCCAGTCCCGTTGCCAGCCCCGACACAAAAATCGACGCTGCCATGAGCCGCATCGCGCCGCCGGCTTCGCCGTTCTTCCCGGATCGTTTCATGCTCGTCCCCCTTTTCGGCGAGTATATGCGGACCGGCGTCAACCTTCGCAGCGGACGCGACGGGCAGCCGTGCGATGCGCACGTCCGTCGCGCCTTTCGGCTCGTGAACCAGCGATGGTGCGTTCGCCATCATCACGATTCCTTCAACTGGCAACGTGAATCCGCTCCGGTTAGGGTCCGCGCCTCGCCGGGCCACGGCGCGCGATCCGACCGGGCAATAAACCCGCGCCGGAGCGACGAACCCGGTCAGGCCGCAAGAGGATCCACGATCGTGAAAGGCATCGACGAACCGAAGGTGACCGACTGGCTGCTCGCGCACTGCGAAGGACTCGCAGCGCCGCTCGAGTTCGAGCCGATCACCGGCGGCCATTCGAACCTCACGTACAAGGTAGCCGACGCAACCGGCCGCAAGCTGGTGCTTCGCCGTCCTCCGCTCGGCGCGGTGCTCGCAACCGCACACGACATGGGCCGCGAGCATCGCATCATTCGCGCGGTCGCGGCGACCAGCGTTCCGGTCCCTCCGGCCCTCGGGCTGTGCACCGACGAGAGCGTCAACGGCGCGCCGTTCTACGTGATGGGCTTCGTCGAAGGCGCGGTGCTCGACACGCCGGCAATGGTGCGACAGACGGTCGTCGATATGCCAGCGCGGCAGCGCCTCAGCCAGTCGGTTCTCGACGCGCTGGTTGCGCTGCACACGACTTCGCCCGAATCGATCGGACTCGGCGACCTCGGCCGCAAGGAAGCCTATCTCGACCGCCAGCTGACGCGCTGGCGGACGCAGTGGGAGAAATCGAAGACGCGCGAGCTCGCGTCGATGGAAGAAACCTACCAGCTGCTGCTCGCGGCCAAGCCCGAGCAGAAATACACCGGCATCGTTCACGGCGACTACCGCCTGGGCAACATGCTCGCGACTTCTGATGGCCGCGTGGCGGCGGTGCTCGACTGGGAGCTGTGCACGCTCGGTGACACGATGGCCGACCTCGGCTACCTCATGAACAACTGGGCCGATGCGGGCGAAGAAGGTCCGAGCCAGGCGGTCGCGATGCCGACGTCGACCGGCGGATTCCTGAGCCGCGCGCAGTTCCTGGCGGCGTATACGGAAAAGAGCGGACGCAGCACCGACGGCGTCGAGTACTACCGCGCGTTCCAGTGGTGGCGTCTGGCGGCCATCGTCGAAGGAGTGCTCGCGCGCTACATGAAAGGCGTCATGGGCGAGTCGGCGGTCGGGGTCGATGTCTTTCGCGCGCAGGTCGAACAGATGGCCGAAGCTGCGCTCACGATGATTCGGGGAATTGCATGAACACGCACGTTCGTTTTCTCACGCCAACTCAACTGCCGAACGCCCGCCTCGCGGCGCGCTTCTTCAACGCTGGCCTCGCGGCGCGCTTCTTCGACGCCGGCGTCGCGGCGCGCTTCCTCAACGCCGGCCTCGCGGCCGGTTTGCTGGCGACCGTGATCGCATCGGGCTGCAGCACGATGGGAACAGGCGGACGGCCGGCCGCGCCGCTGACGATCAAGCACGATGAACCGACGATCATCGAGTGCATGTCCGAGCGCACCGACAGCGGCGGCCTTCGCCTGATCGGCAAGCTCGACCCGGGCATCTATCCGATCACACGGGCGACGCTCGAATACCGCACCGCCGGTCCGTCGGATGCGCCGCCGACCGTGCCGGCACCGTCCGGCGGCCTTGCACTGGCGAGTCCGCGTTCGGAAAAAGTCGCGTATCGCAAAGGCGCCGACGAGATCGTCTTCAACGTCGAGGGCGATGCGGCAAGAAGTCTGCGCGGCAAAGTGTTGTGGTATCGCTGGATCCTCGAATACGGCAGCTCGAGCAACGCAACCGACGTGTATCGTACGAGCCTCGAGGAAGCCGGCGTCCCGCGCTCCGCAACGACACCGGGACCGGACAGCTCAGTCGCCCTTCCTTCCGGCCGCCGGCGCTGAGTATCTCTGACGCCACAGCGACGCATCGACGGCCGACGCCATCGCAGGCCGGTCGAGGCCGCCGCCGAGAAAATCGTCGAGAACGGATGCGGCGCGCACAGGATCGCCGAGCACGTCGGCGTGCGTGATCCTGAGCAGGCGTACATCGGTCCGCTCGCGCATGCGCCCCAGCACCGAGTCGACGTGGCGCCGGAACATCTCCGCCATCTGGTCGTCCGGAACGCGGTCGGTCGGCTCCCCGCGTCGCTCGAGCATGCGGCGCTGCGATGCCAGCACCTCGCGGATCTCACGATCGAGAAACACGATGCGGTACTCGTATCCGGCCGGCAGTTTCCCGAGCAGGGCCGAGATGACTTTGACCGCACGGCCGCCGGCACGATGCAGCCAGTCGCCGCCGTCGGGCAGCAGCTTGACGCTCTCCAGCTCGTAGTACCCGAGCGGATTGTCTTCGTCGGCTCCGCGCTCGCGGTCGGTGAGCGCAGGCACTCCGCCGGCCTCGAGCATGCGCATCAGCATCGACGTCCCCGAGCGAGGAAGTCCGGAGACGATCGTGATGAAATCCCGATGCACGGCTCCTGCTAGCGCGCGTCGCCGCGAGATCCAAGCGCAATGCTGCGCTGCGCCTCGCGGTATCCCGCCCGCGCAATTTCCGAATGGAGCGCACTTCGACTAAGGGTCGCCATCCCAGTGCGCGATGCGCCGCGCATCGATGATCGGCGAATACCGGGACGGTTGCAGTTTAATTGAACAGGATGCATCGGCCGCTGACTCCATACGAGGTCAAGGAGCGCCTGCGATACTGCGAGATCGCCAGCGAACGGCTGACGCTCGACCGCTTTCCCGATTTCTTCATCGTCGGCCCGCAGCGAACCGGCACCACGTGGCTGCACGCGGTCCTCGGCGAGCATCCGGAAGTCTTCCTTACCGAACCGAAGGAGCTGTTCTTCTTCAGCCGCCTGAAGGACCGCAGCAGCGCCCGCTTCGAATCGGCCGAGCTCGACTGGTACCTCGCGCACTTTCACGATCCGTGGCCGCGCTGGATCCGGCGCCAGGTCGTCTCGCTCACGCGTCGCGGCCGGCCATACCGTCCGAAGGTCCGCGGCGAAGCGACGGCAAGCTATGCCGCGATGGATCGCGACCTGATCGAAGAGATCCACACGCTGCGGCCGGACGCGAAGATCCTGATGATGGTGCGCCATCCGGTCGACCGTGCCTGGTCGCACGCCAACAAGGACCTCGTCCGCAATCCCGGCCGAAGCCGCTCGGACGTTCCGGACGATGCGTGGAAAGCGTTCTTCCGCGATCCGTATCAGATCCGCTGCGCGCGCTACGAGGAGAACCTCGCCAACTGGCGTTCGGTCTTTCCGTCGACGCAGGTCTTCGTCGGAACCTTTGAGCAGGTCGAAGAGAACCCCGAGCGGCTTCTCGGACGCGTGGCGCGCTTCCTCGGCGTTTCCGACGACCCGCGGCACGTCGATCCCGGGCTTCTCCGCAGCGTCGTCAATCCGACCACAGGCACTGGCATACCCGCAGAATACCGGACGTTCCTCGAATCCCTGCTGAGCGAAGAGATCGACGGCTGGAAGCGCGTGAAAGCGGCGGCCGAGGACGCACCGGAAATCGCATTCGCCCCGTAAGGTCGCGACGCCGGACGATCCTGATTCATTCGGCCGGACACCGGCTCGTGTCGCCGGCTCGTGTCGCCCGGCTCGTGTCGCCCGGCTCGTGTCGATGCCGCTACTGGCGATGGATTTGTTGTGCGATGGGCAGCACGGCCAGCGCGGCTGTGTCCCTGCTGCACGAACATTCCGCGGGGAATGTTGCGGCCAGCGCGGCTATGTCTCTGCTGCACGAACATTCCCCGGGGAATGTGACCCAGGTTTCGTGTGATGCATCAGCGTTCAGAGTGATCGGCGTCTTGAGCACCTGCACCGGGGTAAGCGATGGCGACGGATACGAGTGGCGCCAGTGATCGGCTGGCTTCCGCCAACGGCGAGGTTCTCGGCGCCGCGATCGCTCCACGGTCAGCGGAGCCGAAGCCGATCGTTCCGCTCAGCCCGCGTCGTTACAAGATCGAGATCACCGTAGACGAAGAAACGCACGACAAGCTTCGATCGCTGCAGGATCTGCTCGGCCGCTCGGTGACCGGGCGCGATGCGGCCGCGATCATCAGTCGTGCGATCGACGTGCTGCTTGTCCGGACACTCGCGCGCAAGGCAGGCTGCACTGATCGACCGAAGTCGACGATGCCGACGATGCCCGCGAAAGAAAAATGCTACGATCGACCAACGACGTCGACGAACGCGCAATGCATCGGTCGGTCGGACTCCGTGGCGCCCGCGGCAGAGAGAGCCGCTTCGAATCAAGCACAGCGATGACGGACCATCCCGGCAGTCGTACGGCGCGAGGTATGGCGACGCGATTCGGGACGTTGCTGCTACGTGGACGGTCGAGGACGTCGCTGCCGCGAGACCAGCAACATCGAATTCCACCACAGAGCTCCCTTCGCCATGGGCGGACCTCCTACGCCCGAGAACATCGAGCTGCGCTGCGCGTCGCACAACCAGTATCAGGCGGACCTCGACTTCGGCCGCGCATTCATGGATGCGAGGCGCGGCAATCTCACCGATGCGCGAACATTCCCCGGGGAATGTCGAGGGATGGCGGCCGCGCCGTGAAGACGTCGTCGATGTTCGGATCTTGTCGATGTGGACGGTCTTGGTAGCAATAGCGCACGCGAATTCCTCGGGCGTTCGCGGTGCCGTTGAGCGAGTCGTCGCTGGAAGTGAAGTGGTGATTCCACCTGGTGCTGCACGCCCTCTCTCTTCCGGAACGGGCGCGGCCGATTTGCTCCTTTGCCTTGAATGGCCGAAACGGGCCGGGATGTGCCAGACGACGCCGGGAATCGGAAGCACCGCCAGCAATCCCGGCAATCACAGCGATTTCAGAAGGGAACACCGATGACCACCACGGCAAACGATGCATTTCTCGTTGGACGCAAGGATTTTCACGCAACCCGCTGGTCGGAGCTGCCGGCGCCCGCAACCGTGGAGCTCGCTCGCGGTCAGGCGGTTCTCTCGGTCGATGCGTTCGCGTTCACCGCCAACAACGTCACGTACGCCGTGTTCGGCGAGATGATGAATTACTGGAGCTTCTTTCCCGCGCCCGAGGGCTGGGGAACCGTGCCGGTGTGGGGATTTGCCACCGTGGCACGCAGCAATCATCCCGATCTTCCGGCGGGCGAGCGCATCTACGGATACCTGCCGATGTCGACGTACTTCGTCGCGACCGTGGACCGTGTCACGCCGGCCGGATTCTCCGAAGTCTCGCCTCACCGCCTCGATCTGCCGGCGATCTACAACCAGTACTCACGCACGCGCGGCGACGCCGCATACGACGCAAGGCACGAAGCCGAGCAGATGCTGTTCCGCCCGCTGTTCCTGACCGGATTTCTGATCGACGACTTCCTCGCGTCGGAAAACTTCTTCGGCGCGCGCTCGGTCGTGTTGTCGAGCGCGTCGAGCAAGACGTCGATCGGTCTTGCGTTCTGCCTGTCGCGGCGCGGACGCGATGCGTGCGAAGTCGTCGGGCTCACGTCGCGTGCGAACAAGGAGTTCGTCGAGAGCCTCGGCTGCTATCACCGCGTCGTCGCATACGACGAGATTTCGAGCCTCCCGTCGGACGTGCCGACCGTCTTCGTCGACATGGCCGGCGACGGCCGTGTGACGACTTCGGTGCACGAGCATTTCCGGGACGCGCTCCGCTACAGCTGCAGCGTCGGCGGTACGCACTGGGATCACCTCGCATTCGGAATGAGCTTCCCCGGGCCGGCACCGGTGCTGTTCTTTGCACCCGATCATGCCGCGCGGCGCCTTGCGGACTGGGGTCCGGCCGGCCTTCAGGAGCGCACCGGCGCAGCATGGTCCTCGTTCGTCGGTCGCGTGAGCAGCTGGATCCAGCCCGAGCACCGCTCGGGAAAATCGGCGATCGAAAGCGTCTATCTCGATACGCTCGATGGGCGCGCCGATCCGAAGCTCGGATACATCCTTTCGTTCAGCGGCGACGCGAAGGGCGCGTGATGGGCCCGGCGGCCGACACGCTCGCCGATCTCGACGCGACTGCCCAGGCCGAGCTCGTGCGGACGAGCGAAGCCACGCCGTCCGAGCTCGTCGAAGCGGCAATCGCACGCATCGAGCGGCTGAATCCGCAGCTGAACGCGGTGATTCACCGGCTCTACGAGAAGGCCCGTGCCGCCGCTGCGTCGCCGGAGCTTCCCGACGGACCGTTTCGCGGCGTTCCGTTCCTCGTAAAAGACATCGTCTGCCACACGGCTGGAGATCCGTATCACTGCGGCATGCGCGTGCTGCGCGACATCGACTGGCACGAGCAGACCGACAGCTATCTGGCCGCGCGTTTTCGCCGCGCCGGTTTCGTGTTCGTCGGCAAGACCAACACCCCCGAGCTCGCGTTCTCGCCGACGACCGAGCCGCTTGCGTACGGTCCGTCGCGAAATCCGTGGAACCCGGCGCTGTCGACCAGCGGCTCGAGCGGCGGCGCGGCAGCAGCGGTCGCATCGCGAATGGTCGCGGCCGCACACGGCAACGACATGGGCGGCTCGATTCGCACGCCGGCCAGCGCGTGCGGCCTCGTCGGTCTCAAGCCCACGCGCGCACGCACGACGCTCGGACCCAATTTCGGCGAGTTCTGGTGGCAGACCACGCACGAGCACGTGCTTACGCGCACCGTGCGCGACACCGCGGGGATCCTCGATGCCACGCGCGGGCCGGCGCCCGGCGATCCGTACACTGCACCGGCGCCCGAACGTCCCTACGCCGAAGAAGTCGGCCGCGATCCCGGGCGGCTTCGCATCGGGCTGCGCACCGAGCGGCCCGCGCTCTCCGGCTCGACGCATCCGGTCCACGCCGATTGCATTCGCGCGGTCGAATCCGCGGCGCGCGTGCTCGAAGGCCTCGGACATCACGTCGAGCCGGCGTCGCCGACGACGCTCGATGCATCCGACGACGGCAGCCTGCTGACGGTGTTCTGCGCGTCGATCGCGCGCGAGATCGATCGCTGGTCGGAGCGCATCGGCCGCACCATCGGTCCGGACGAAGTGGAGCGGACGACGCAGATGGCCGTCGAGATGGGCCGCGCGACCAGCGCCACGCGCTACGTCGAGGCGACCGAAAGCCTTTCGCTGTATTCGCGCGGGCTGGCCGCGTGGTGGGAAGACGGATGGGACGTGCTGCTGACGCCGACGGTGGCCGAGCCGCCGTGGCCGCTCGGCCCGCTCGGTCCGCACGGCGGCGAAGCGATCGAAGTGATGGCGCGCTGGACGTCGATGAGTCCGTTCTGCATGTCGTTCAACGTGAGCGGACAGCCGGCGATTTCGCTGCCGCTTCACTGGAACGACGAAGGCCTGCCGATCGGCGTGCAGGCGGTCGCCGCATACGGCCGCGAGGACGTCCTCCTGCGACTCGCATCGCAGCTCGAGCAGGCGATGCCGTGGAAGGAGCGCAGGCCGCTGATTCACGCGTGATCGAGCGGCGCGAAATCCGCCCGTCATCCTCCGCAGCGACGGATCGAGCGGCGCAGACTGCGCCGGCAGCACCGCGCACGCGTTCGCTGTGGAAACCGGGCATCGACTTTCTCGTCGTCCCGGCCGTGTTCCTCGTCGTCGGGCTTCTCCTGCAGGGAGATGGCCGCGTGCCGCTCGGAGATTCGTGGGTCTTCTCGTGGACAGAGAAGCAGCTCGTGGAGCACGGCAGGCTCGTTTTCAGCGACGTGCAGGCCATGACGCTCGTCGGCCAGATGCTTCTCGCCTGGCCGGTCGCTGCGGTGTTTTCGCCGACACCGTCCGTGCTCAACCATTTCACGCTTGTGCTGTCGGCGATCACGCTCGATCTGTTCCTGCTGGTCTATCGTCGGCTCGGTATCGGCCGAGGCCTGTCACTGCTCGGCGTCGCAGCCGTCGCGATCAATCCCATCTGGCTTATCCAGTCGATGGCGTTCGAGACCGAGATTCCTTTTCTTTTTTTCTCCGCGCTCGGAGCGCTCGCGCTGCTGGAATGGGACCGATCCGGCCGCGACGCGGCGCTCTGGCGCACGGGCCTCGCGTTCGCCGGAGCAGCGGCGGTACGGCAGCACGCGCTGATCTTCCCGTTCGCATGGTTCGTCTACGCGTGGCCTGCCGGCAAGGTGAAGCCGCGCTCACTGCTTCCGTGGCTGATGCCTCCGCTCGTCGTCGGCATGGTCTACCTGTGGATCCACTGGATCGGCGACGTGCCTCGCGCATTCGGCTGGCAGAAAGAGATGGTGCGGTTTCGCTGGAGCGATCCGTACCATCTGGCGACGAGCACCGCTTATGGAGTGCTGTCGGCCATGCACTACCTCGGCGGCTTCCTGGTTCCGGTTTCCGTCGTCGCCGCCAGCACACAGATTCGACGCGGCCAGCCAATGCTGGCCGCATGCTGCGTGCTGCTGGCGGCGAGCACGATCGTTTTGTGGTTCGGCTACGGGCTGGGAATGCCGTACCTGCCGCATCTGCTGCAACCGATCGCGCTGCTGGTGCCGCTCGGTCTCGGGGATCAGACCAGAACCGTCGAGCTGGTCTGGACGATTCTCTCGATGCTCGCGGGAATCGTGCTGCTCGCCGCGTTGTTCCACAGCGACCTGGTGCGCGGCGTGGACCATCGCGAGACTCCGGCCGGAGTTTCCCACGAAGTTCCCGCCGCGCTGCGATTCTTTGCTGCGACTGCGGTGTTCATGATCGGCTTCAATCTGATGACGGGGCTCGGATTCGATCGCTACTTCCTGCCGCCGCTCCCGTTCGTGATTCCCGTGCTGCTCTACGGCCGCTCACCGTCCGTCCGCCGAATGCAGATCTCGGCCCTGCTGCTCGTTGCCTCTGCGGCCGGGTCGGCACTCCTCGTGGACCAGCGGATACGAAGCTCGGCCTGCGAGTGGGACCTTGCCGAATCCCTGCGCGACGGGGGCGTCGCTCCGATTCGCATCAACGGCGGCGTAGCCTTCAACGGCTACTATCTTTACGAAACCATGGCCGAGACCTGGAAAGGCAGGAAGCACGGAGTGTGGGTGCCGTGGTTTCAGCCGCAGGCGGAATATCTGCTCACCGCCGCAGCACCGCAGCGACCGGGCCTGACGCTGGTCGACACGCACCGGTGCGCAAACCTTCCAGGGTTTCTCCCGCTCGAGGTCCGGACGTACACGTGCGCACCGAGAGGTCCGCTGGAAGCGTCCACGCTCTGCCAGCCGTTCTGATCGATGCGGGTCCGGCGAATCGACGGTCAGCGTTGCGTCGCGGAAGTCCCGTCGGACGACGCAATTTCCTGCAGTCGCGCGAGGAGCTGCGGGTCGGCCTGTGCGATCCGGTCGACGGTTTCCGACGCATCCGAAGCGACATCGAACAGCTGCTGCGAGATCGGGGTTCCGCTCTCGTCGAGTTGCTGATGCAGCTTCCAGCGATGCGATGCTTCTTCGTAGAATGCCGCGCGCACGTGATTGACGTGCCAGACGCTATCGGACCAGAACGCCGTGCGGGGACGCGATGAAAAAAGCGATATCCCGTCCCAGGTCGGCAGCGGCTTCAGGCCTGCGGCTTCGGCGAGCGTCGGCGCGATGTCGGGTGTCCACGCGGTGCGCTCCTTGTCGATCGGAGGCAGAGGCGTGTCGCTCCAGATTCCCATCGGGATGCGCAGCGTGTCTTCCCACACGTGATTTCCATGCCCGAAGGAATGATGCTCGCCGAGCATCTGCCCGTGGTCGGAGCTGTAGATGACCACGCTGTCGCGCAGATAGCCCTTGGCCTCGAGAATCTTCCAGATTTTCTCGAGGCGCCGGTCGGTCGCGAGCAGGCAATCGTCGTAGCGCTCGGAAAACTGCTGCCAGTCGTCGGGCCCCGGCGGCGAAGTCTCGAATTGTGCTTCGGCCGATTCGAGGTGCGACCAATGCTGCTCCTCGGGCGGCAGCGGGGCGCTCTCGTGCGTACCCATCAGGAACATCATCAGGAAGTCGGGACTGTCGTCGGCCGCGGGCATCTGCGTGAGCCAGTTGACGATCTGCATGTCGTCGTGAAGCGGGATGTTCGGCGCGGACTCGCGCAGATCGTGGTACGTCGTGATCTTCGATCCATACAGCGTGCGAAGCTCGTACCAGTTGTGAATCCCGTTCAGAAAAAGATGGGTGCGGAAACCGTGACGCGCGAAGTACTCGACGATGCCGTAGCTTCGCCCGCTCATCGTTCGCGTGCTGCGGCCCGAGACGATCGATCCGATTCCACCAAGCGATTCGGTGGCTGCCGAATAGGCGACCGGCACTTGCTGCCAGCCGGGGCTCTGCGTCAGCGATTCGAGGAACGGAGTCGTCTTGCGCGCGTATCCGTAAAACGACAGGCGGTCGGGCCGGACACCGTCGCTGACGATCAGCACGACGTGCTTGCGGGTCGGTACGCCGCCGTCGAACGTGCGGCGCAGCTCCTCGTCGCGTTCCCATGCCGCGATCCTCACCGCGGTGGGCGCAAGCGCCGGGTAGAACGTCACCCCGAGAAGGCTGAACAGCGGATCGTCGAAGGCTGCGCCGGCTTTCGACGCGGCGCCGATCCCGCCCGCGGTCGCCAGCATCAGCACGATCATCAGCGCGTGCAGGGCCGGCCTCATGTCGAGCTCGCGCCGCGTGAGGAAATTCACCCAGCTCCGCGCAAGACCGAAGCTCACCACGAGCCAGGCGAAGATCGCGACGGCTGCGCGCCACCCCAGCATGCCTAACAGAGCCGGCATGTTCGGCAGCATGTCGACGACGATGTTGCCGGTGAGGTTCATTCCCCAGTTTCGACGCGCGACCCAGCTTCCGAAACCGGCCCCGAGGAGCAATGCGAAGAGCAGTCCGCTGAAGGTGAGCAGGAAACGGCGGCACCGCGGTTCGTGCCGGGGTCCGACCGCAAGACCGATGGCTGCGATCGTGATCGCAAGCTGTCCGGCCACCGCAACGTCGAACAGGATCGCGCCGTCCGACAGTCCGGTTGTCTGCTTGAGAAAAAGCCCGATCGCGAGAGCGACGAATGCCGGCAATCCGAACGCTGCCAGTATGCAGCGAAGAAGGGCTTTCCCGTTCATGCGTCAGGCGGTGAGCTTGCGGTATTTGATCCTATGCGGCTGGTCGGCGTCCACGCCGAGACGCCGGCGGCGATCGGCCTCGTAGTCCTGGTAGTTGCCTTCGAACCACACCACGCGCGAGTCGCCTTCGAACGCGAGCATGTGGGTCGCGATGCGATCGAGGAACCAGCGATCGTGGCTGATGACGACCGCGCAGCCGGAGAACTCGACGAGCGCTTCCTCGAGCGCGCGCAGCGTGTCGACGTCGAGATCGTTGGTCGGCTCGTCGAGCAGCAGCAGGTTACCGCCGGCCTTGAGCAGCTTGGCAAGATGCAGCCGGTTGCGCTCGCCGCCCGAAAGGACCTTGACCTTTTTCTGCTGGTCGTTGCCCTTGATGTTGAACGACGCGGCGTACGCGCGCGAGTTCACCTGGCGCTTGCCCACCATGACGAATTCCTTGCCGCCGTCGCTGATCTCCTCCCACGCGGTGCGCTCTCCGTCGAGCGCGTCGCGCGACTGGTCGACGTACGAGAGCAGTACGGTGTCGCCGATCGTCAGCGTTCCCGCATCGGGCTTTTCGCTGCCGGTGATCATGCGGAACAGCGTCGTCTTGCCGGCGCCGTTGGCGCCGATGACGCCGACGATTCCGCCGCGCGGCAGCATGAAGTCGAGCCCGTCGAAAAGCAGGTTCTCGCCGTACGCTTTGCGCAGGCCTTTGGCGTCGACCACCACGTCGCCGAGACGCGGCCCCGGCGGGATCACGATGCGCCCGCTCTCGGCAGCGGCCTGAGCTTTCTCATGCTCGCTGACGAGCGATTCGTACTGGCTGACGCGCGCCTTGCTCTTGGCCTGGCGTGCGCGCGGCGACATGCGGACCCACTCGAGCTCGCGGGCAAGCGTGCGCTGGCGGCTCGACGCTTCCTTTTCTTCCTGAGCGAGGCGTTTCTGTTTCTGCTCGAGCCACGACGAGTAATTGCCTTCCCACGGAATGCCTTCGCCGCGGTCGAGCTCGAGGATCCAGCCGGCAACGTTGTCGAGGAAGTAGCGGTCGTGCGTGACGGCGACGACGGTGCCCTTGTACTCGGACAGGAACCGTTCGAGCCATGCGACCGACTCGGCGTCGAGATGGTTGGTCGGCTCGTCGAGGAGCAGGATGTCGGGCTGCTTGAGCAGCAGCTGGCAGAGGGCAACGCGGCGGCGCTCGCCGCCCGAGAGTGTGGCGATCCTCGCATCCGCCGGCGGCACGCGAAGCGCATCCATCGCGATTTCGAGATGGCGATCGAGCTCCCACGCGTCGGCGGCGTCGATGGCGTCCTGGACGCGGCCCTGCTCAGCCAGAAGCTTGTCCATCTCCGCGTCGGACATGGGCTCGGCGAATCGTGCCGAGATCTCCTCGAAACGGGTCAGCAGCGCCCGGGTCGATGCGACGCCTTCCTCTACGCATTCGAGGACCGTGCGCTCGGGATCGAGGGCGGGCTCCTGGGCCAGCATGCCGATCGAGACGCCGTCGGCGACGATGGTCTCGCCCGCGAACTCCTTGTCGATCCCGGCCATGATCCGAAGGAGCGTGCTCTTGCCGGAGCCGTTAAGGCCGAGCACGCCGATCTTCGCTCCGTCGTAAAAGGACAGCCACATCCCCTTGAGGATCTCGCGGCCCTGCGGCGTCATCTTCCGGACGCCCTTCATGTTGTAGATGATCTGCGGCATGACCGCCCCGATTAGCGGGGGCACCTCGCAAGGTCCACACGGCCCGGCGGCGGCGCAGTTGGTTTTCGGCGCCGCTCCCAACTATCTTGCGTTGCAGTTCACCAAGAGCCTTTCGATCCCACCTCGTTCCCAGGAGATGTTCATGATTCAGCGAATCCTCGCCCCGCTTGCCGTTGCGCTCACTCTCGCGCTGCCTTTTTCCGTCCTTCTGCAACCGCGTGCCGCGATGGCCGACGACGGCTCACCGACGGACGTCGTCGCCACCATCGGCGACCAGAACATTACGCGCGCCGAGCTCGACAAAGCCGTCAAGTCCCAGATGATCGAGCTCGACAACCAGCGCTACGAAATCCTCGAGCAGGGTCTCAACAACCTCGTCTCCGAAAAGGTCCTGACGATGGACGCCAAGGAGAAAGGAAAGACCCTCGAGGAGTACCAGAAGGAGCTGCTGTCGGCTCCGGTCGACGAGCCGAGCGCGGAGCAGGTCCAGAAGATCTACGACGAGAACAAGGACCAGCCCGGCATCGACGGCAAGCCGCTCGATGAGGTCAAGGGCCGCATCGTCGAGTACCTGAAGAAGCAGCAGCGCGTGCAGAAGGTGCAGACCCTGCTCACCGACCTCAAGAAGAAGTACAACGCGACCGTCAAGATGGAGCGTCCGGTCGTTGCGGTCACCGACGGCGGCAGGATGTCGCGCGGCGGCGGCCCGTCGGCGCCGGTCACGATCATCGCGTTCTCCGACTACGAGTGCCCGTACTGCAAGAGCGCCGAGCCGACCATCCAGCAGGTCATCGCGGCCTACGGCGACAAGGTCCGTTACGTGCACCGCGACTATCCGCTCCCGTTCCACAAGTTCGCACGCAAGGCGGCCGAGACCGCGCGCTGCGCCGGAGAACAGGGAAAGTTCTGGGAAGTGCACGATGCGCTGTACAAGGCCGCCCTGTCGGATGAAGCCATCGACTCGGCGGTCGCCACGCTCGGCGTGGACAAGACCAAGCTCGCGGCGTGCCTCGACGCCGGAACGGCCAAGAAGATGGTGGACGAGGACATGGAGGCCGGCGGCGACATCGGTGTCTCCGGCACGCCCACGTTCTACATCAACGGGCACCAGATGGTCGGGCCGCAATCGCTCGACGGCTTCAAGCAGATCATCGACGCCGAGCTGGCCAAGGCCGGCAAGAGCTGAGCAATCACGCGCGCGCCGCTTCCTTTCCTTGCGGGAAGGAAGCGGCGCGGGTCGTTCGTCGGTCCGCGAAGCGCAGCGCGTTCGCCAGTCATCGAACCCGGCTTACATCTGACTGTTCGATCACGGCCCGCGCCCCTGCCTCACAAGGAATCCACGTCATGCCCCGCATCGTATGTCTCGACCTCGAAGGCGTTCTCGTGCCCGAGGTGTGGATCGCGTTCGCCGAAAAAACGGGAATTCCCGAGCTGAGACGCACGACGCGCGACGAACCCGACTACGACAAGCTGATGCGCGGCCGCATCGCGATCCTCGACCAGCACAAGCTCACGTTGCCGGACATCCAGGACGTGATCGCGACGCTGAAGCCGCTCGACGGCGCCGTGGAGTTTCTCGAGGAGCTGCGCGCGAAGACCCAGGTCGTCATCCTGAGCGATACGTTCTACCAGTTTGCGGCGCCGCTGATGCGACAGCTCGGCTGGCCGACGCTGCTGTGCCACGAGCTGGTCGTCGAGGATTCCGGGCGCGTTGCCGACTACCGCCTGCGCATCGCCGACGGCAAGAAGAAAGCCGTCGCGGCGCTTCAGGAGCTCGCGTTCACCGTGCATGCCGCCGGTGACAGCTACAACGACACGGCGATGCTCGGTCAGGCCGACCGCGGGATCCTGTTCTCGTGCCCCGACAACGTCGCGCGCGAGTTCCCGCAGTTCCGGCGCACCGACACGTACGAAGACCTGATGGACGCGCTGCTCTCCTGAACCGGCACGGCCGTCGCGGAACGCAACCGGTTACGCGGCGTTTCGCCGAACCAGCAGCTCGCCCAGCCGTTCGGGCCGCTCGTCGCCGCGATCGATGGCTTCGCACAGCGCCGCCACGCGAACGATTTCTTCCGGAGTCCAGCCTGCGCCGAGGCGATCGGCAAGCTCCGCCGCATCGGAGCCGCGCTCCTCGCTCCACCATCGTGACATCAGCGTGAGCCAGGGCACCATCGGTCCGGACGCCTGCGGCATCTGCTTTTCGAGATCGACGCAGACCACACCCTGGCCGCGCGTGGCGCGCATCGTGTCCTGGTCGATGCGGTCGGTAATCGTCACCTTCACGCCGCGCGACGGGCTGAAACGAAACCCGGCGCAAGCGTCGATGCCCGAGCGCAGCGATGCGGGAATCATTCGCAGCGCATCTTCGAGAAGCTCGGGCGCATCCGTGCCGGCGGCAATGACGCACGCCTGATCGGCAAGCAGCAGCGACGCCGTGGCGGCCGCCGCGGAAACCGCACGCGCTCCGCGCGCGGCGGGTGATCCGGAGCCAACGCGTGCAATCGCGACTCGCGCAAGCGGTGAGCCGCCGAGCGGCTGCTTCAGCTCGGGCGCTGCCGCCAGCGCCGCGCGAATCTCGCTGATGTGAAGCCCGTGCGCGCAGGCTTCGGCGGCGTCGCATACGAGGAAATCGGTCCACACGCGTCCGCCGCCGCGGCGGGTATGTTCCGCGCCGGCGACGCGAGTAAATCCCCAGCCCGCGCGTCCGCTGATCTGAAGATGAAACTGGATGATCCCGTGCGGCGGATCCTCGGCTGCCGCGGAAGGGCTGGAGGTCGCAACGGCTGGCGTAGACGGCGGCACGGATGCGGCCGCTGCCGCGGCAAGCGTTCTCGTTCCGGTGCGGGCTTTGGCCGGCGCGGCGGTCAGCGAATCATGCGACGGCGCGCGGCGGGTCAGCTCCTGGCGTTCTTCCGGACGCAGCCCTGCGCTCCACGCCACGAGCCGGTAGCCCTCGCCGGTTCGCGAAGGCAGGGACGTGAAGATTGTGCGATCGCACTGGAGCATTTCTGCTCCGGCGGCGGCGCCTACATCCTGGAGATCAACCACTCGAACGGTTCCAGGATGCCCTGCAGCGAGGTGTGAAGAGGGATCGGCCTTGCGAAGTCGAGGCCTTCCTCGTCGGCGCCGGTCGCATAGGCGAGCGAGCCGACCGAGCTGCAGGCGAAGTATTCGATCGTCTGGAAGCGGCTCTCGCACAGGTTCCACAGCCGGTTGAGACTGCCCTGCACGAAACGCCGCGTGTCATCGAAGCTCTCCGGACAGTGGTCGGCCTTGCACAGCACCACCGCGATCGGCGTCTGCACCTTGGCGTCGCGCTTGGTCTGAAACAGCGAGTCGATGTAGCTCATCATCTTGAGCGCGAAGAAGTCCGGCCGCGATGCGCCGTTGGCGGCGAGCGCCGCATCGACGAGCAGCATCGCACCGGCCGACTTGGTCAGCAGGCTGCGGATCACGCGGTAGGTTGCAGGGCTTGCGATCTCGGC